>NZ_JAWQDE010000010.1:0-133568 GCF_036318045.1 Clostridium sp. CM74B_53
GGGATGGACGGACCGCTGGTGTACCGGTTGAGCTGCTAAGCTCATGGCCGGGTAGCCAAGTCTGGCAGGGATAAACGCTGAAGGCATCTAAGCGTGAAGCCCCCCTCAAGATGAGATATCCCATTCGAAAGAAGTAAGACCCCTTGAAGACGACGAGGTAGATAGGGCAGAGGTGGAAGTGCAGTAATGCATGGAGCTGACTGTTACTAATCGGTCGAGGGCTTATCCAGAAAGGTCAAGTGAAGATTCGAAGGTTGATGGAGTTCAGTATGTGATTTTGAAGGTATGTTAAATACCTTGTATGGCCCGGTGGCTCAGCTGGTTAGAGCGCCGCCCTGTCACGGCGGAGGTCGTGGGTTCGAATCCCATCCGGGTCGCGCATACATGGTTTTGTATGTATTTATTTTTAAATATGGGATCTTAGCTCAGCTGGGAGAGCATCTGCCTTACAAGCAGAGGGTCATAGGTTCGAGCCCTATAGGTCCCACTTTTAAAGATATGCCGATGTGGCTCAATTGGCAGAGCAGCTGATTTGTAATCAGCAGGTTATCGGTTCGAGTCCGATCATCGGCTTTTAGTTTCAAAAACTAAATAATTCTTATGGGCGGATTCCCGAGTGGCCAAAGGGGACAGACTGTAAATCTGCTGCAACTTGCTTCGGTGGTTCGAATCCACCTCCGCCCATTAAAATAGGTATTGATTTTTCGATATTTATTGTGTATAATAATAAGGTATCGCGGGGTGGAGCAGTCTGGAAGCTCGTCGGGCTCATAACCCGAAGGTCGTAGGTTCAAATCCTGCCCCCGCAATTATGCCCAGATAGCTCAGTTGGTAGAGCAGAGGACTGAAAATCCTCGTGTCGCTGGTTCGATTCCAGCTTTGGGCATTACAACTTAATAGTTGTATGGGATATTAGCTCAGTCGGTAGAGCACTTGACTTTTAATCAAGTTGTCCGGGGTTCGAATCCCCGATGTCTCATTAAGTTGCGGAAGCCGAGAGGTTTCCGTTTTTTCGTATTCTAAAGTTTGCTAAAAAAGAGGTTGCTGCACATTCACACAGCAACCTCTTTTTTAGGTTAAAGTATATGTTGTTGAAAGTCGAAGATCAGTTTGATTTTGTCGGAATGAACTGTGCAATGCGTCCGGCGAAATCAGCGATATTCTGAGTCTGAAGGATCACACGGCCAGGACCGGTAAGCTTTGTGAGGAAGAGACCTTCGCCGCCGAAGAAGATGTTTCCAAGGCCTTTGATCGTCTCAACTTCATATTTTAAGGTTTTCTCGAACGCAACGATATTTCCTGTATCAACTTTGATCACTTCGCCCGGTGCGAGCTGTTTCTCGACAACATCGCCGTCGATTTCGAGAAAGGCCATTCCGGAACCGGAGATGGATTCAAGGATGAAGCCTTCGCCGCCAAACAGTCCGGAAGTAAATTTCTTTGTGAAGGTGACATCAAGATTTACAGAATCCTGTGCGCAGAGGAATGCACCTTTCTGGCAGATCATGCCGCCGTTTTCTGCCGCGTCGATCGGAAGAACCTGACCAGGTACAGTTGACGCAAATGCGATCGTGGCACCCGGAGCATCCGCACGGTAGGTAGCCATAAACATGGATTCACCGGCAAACATGCGGCCAAGACCTTTCATAAATCCGCCGCGTGTGTTTGTGGACATGGAAATCCCTTCAGACATCCAGGACATTCCGCCGGACTGTGTGTACATAGTTTCGCCTGGAGCATCAAATTTGATCTCAACTGCAGGGATAGTTGTGCCAATAATTCTGTATTTCATAGAATCCTCTCTTTCTGGCGTATTGAACGATGAAAATACGCTTGTATTGCTGTATCCAAAAGATACACAAGGGTGAACAAATATATTATATCATACTCTGCCGATAGTTACAGAAGAGATACTGGAATGAAATTTACGATGAAAAATCCTGTTTATGAAAATAACAAAATGATAACATGTTTACAGTTTCCTTAAATATGGGGGTGCTCGCTTGTGTGAAAAAATTATGGATGATAGAATATCGGTAACAAGTTCAGTGACAGGCGAGTTCAGTTTTTTGAAAAGAAGGTGGCAAGGTGAAAAAGATTTGGATGATGGCGGCAGCTTTAGGACTGGGAATCTGGCTGACAGGGTGTTCGCCGGCTTTTGTTCCGGTAGAAGATCCGAGTGAGTCACAGACAGAGGAACGAAATAGTCCTGAAATGGAAAAAGATGATCAGAGGGAAGATCTGGCCTTTCAGCCACTTTCGGAGGAAGAACGTCGGTGGATCGTAACAGAATTGGAATCCTTTGATGGAGATCATAAATTTTCGGATATGGATCCGGAAAAGGCAGCATCCTGCGGCGGAGAGATCCGGGATGCGTATGATTTTGTTGGACGGGAGACGGAAAATGGTTACGGGTATGTCCTGGGATTTCGAAAAGGCAAGGAGGATCCATTACAAGATCTCAGCATTTACAGCATTGATGATGTGATCGAGGCTGAAAAGTGGAACGAGGACGAAAGTATTTTTGAAAAAGTATATACTTTTGAAAATGTTTATGAAATGTATTACACGGAAGCAAAGGATGTTCTGTTTTTTGTTCCGAGCGGAATGGAAGAATCGGAAGAACTCAGAAAAGCATTTACATACAGCCTCTGTGACGGTGACGAGGGGGTCCGGTATCTGGAGACTGTAAAGGAGCGCGGCGTGCGGATGTCACCACCGGAGGACGGCGGATATCTTACCGTCCGAAGATTTGAAGATGCAGAGGTACTGGAGGAATATATTCCTTTGACTGAGGATCAGGAGAAAGAGATCACCGGCTCGGATGAGATCATTGATCCGGTAATGTATGGAATAGATGGGATCACATATACGGCAAGCCAGGAAATTTATGAGTCAGAAAACCCGGATCCGGATGAGATCACGGTTCCGGCATTAAGAATTGCTGAGGAAAAATGTGAATTTCAGACGGTAGGAACGGAAGACATGAAAGAAATTACGAGTGCGGAACTTGAGGTAATCCCGATTTCCAAAGAGCTGGAGAAAGAGAAAGGCTTGGAGAGCAAAGATTCTGCTGACGTGGAAGCTGACTCGGAAGTCGTGGGAATATCCGAGACGCTGCAGGATCCGGAATTGTTAAAAAGGCTGGAGGAGATCCTGTCGGGGGCATCTTTTGATGAAGCGAAAGAATGTCCGTATAACGGGATCCTGACGCTTACAAAGGCGGATGGGACACAGATAACGGTGAGACTGGCATCGGACGGATGCGATTCGATGGTTTACGGCAGCTACAGTTTTTATCAGGCAGCCGGGGATGAAGTCGCGGAAATTTGGTATATGTTTCCGGAGGTAAAAGCGGAGCTTGTAAAGTAAGCCGGCATTTGTAGCATTGACACTTCTTATGGAATACAGACAGATATTAGACTGGGTGAACAAAGAAGACTGGAGTGCATTATTGGATGTAGTACCGTTCATGTTTCTGCCGTTGGGTATATATGTGGTTGTTATGCTGTTGTCAAATGCGCTACTTGTCAGATTTATAAACAAAAAATCAGGGAACTGTTCCGGGGGGGGGCTGCGCAAATAAATTTTACCAATTGATCGAATTGGAAGGAGTATCATCATGAAAGAGAACAGAAAATTATTGAAAGAAGTGCTGAAGGACATCCGGCACGATATGACGGATGAGGAAGTTTTGAACCTTTTAGCAGACAGTAAGATTTCAGTCAGTCCTGAAAAAGAGAAAGAAAAGTACACACTCGGGCAGCGGGCAGCTGACACGATCGCAAAATTTGCAGGCAGTTGGGCGTTTATATTTTCCTTTACAGGTGGGCTGATCCTGTGGATGGTCATCAACACGATTCTTGCGTCAAAAGCGTTTGACGCATATCCGTTTATCCTGCTGAACCTTGTCCTGTCCTGCGTTGCAGCCATTCAGGCACCGCTGATCATGATGAGTCAGAACCGACAGGAGGAAAAAGACCGCCGGCGTGCTGAAAACGATTATAAGGTAAACCTGAAAACCGAGATCATGATTGAAGACCTCCATGATAAGGTGAATGCGATTCTTATCAGACAGTCGCAGATCGAGAAACTTCTCTCGGAGCAAAAAGAGAAAAATACTTTATAACGAATGTGGATTCGAATTTGACGGGCAATTTCCAGTTCGTTTGCAGTCAGATGGGAAACAGGAGAATAAAAATTTTGAATTACAGAAAAGAAAAACAGCCGGGACTTTTAGAACGGCTGACAGAATATGCGGGATCGGATGCGTATCCATTTCATATGCCGGGACATAAAAGACGGGAGATTCCGGATGGGATCCCGGGGGGATTTCCGGACCCGTATGGGATCGATATCACGGAGATCGATGGGTTTGACAACCTGCATCATGCGGAAGGAATTTTGAAGGACGCCATGGATGAGGCGGCTGCGATCTACGGGGCGGACCGGTCCTGGTATCTTGTGAATGGGAGTACATGCGGGATTTTAAGTGCAGTTTTTGCGACTACGGAAAACGGCGGAAAGATCCTGACAGCGAGAAACTGTCATAAGGCGGTGTACCATGCGATCTGCCTGAACCGGCTGGAGGCTGAATATCTGTATCCGGAGGAGATCACGGAATTCGGGATCAATGGAGGAATCCGTGCGGAGGACGTGAGAAAAGCGCTTGAAAAGGATGCGATGCGCTGTGCGGGAAATTCGGGGGATGTGAGAGGAAAAATCACGAAAATCCAGGCAGTGCTCATCACATCTCCAACCTATGAAGGCGTGGTGTCGGATATCCGGGCGATCGCGGATGCGGCTCATGAATACGGGATCCCGTTGATCGTCGATGAGGCGCATGGGGCGCATCTGGAGTATGCAGATCAGTGTCACGGCTTTCCGAAATCGGCGCTGGAATACGGGGCGGATCTTGTGATCCAGAGCCTTCATAAAACGCTGCCGTCCTTTACCCAGACGGCAATCCTGCATGTGAAGGGAAAAATTGTGGATCAGGACAGAGTTTCGAGGTATTTGTCCATGTTTCAGACGTCCAGCCCGTCATACCTTTTTATGGCTGGGATGGAGCGGTGCATCTGGTATATGGACGGGGACGGAAGAAATGAGATGGTCCGGTATGAGGAAAGACTGGAGCACTTTATGGAGCGGATGGAAGGACTTCAGGTACTTGAGATCCTGGACCGGGAAATCTGTGGGAAATATCGGACGGTGGTCGGATGGGATCCGTCGAAGATCGTGGTTTCCACGATGCGCGCAGAGGAGTTTCACGGGGAAGAGCTGGCGGAGACACTGAGGAAAAAATACCATCTTGAGATGGAGATGACAGCGCCGGAGTATGTGATCGCGATGACGTCGCTGATGGACACGGAAGAAGGATTTGAGCGGCTTGGAACGGCGCTGCTGGAGATTGACGGGGCATTGAGACACTGCGTGGAGCCTGAACAGCAAAAAGAAAAAGGTGAGTCAAAGGAAAAAGAAAGATGTGAGACTCCAGAAGTCACGGAATCCAAAGTTTTGCACCCAGTCAGGAGAATGCTCATCTGCGAGGCGATGAATGCCGATATGGAGCGCACAGCGCTTCAGGATACGGTCGGAAAGGTATCTGCGGAGTTTGTGTATCTGTATCCGCCGGGAATCCCGATCATCGCGCCGGGAGAGGTCTTCACGGATGCGATCGTGGAGAAGATCGTGGCGTACAAGGCAGCAGGACTTCTTGTCCAGGGGCCGGCTGATCCGGATGCGGACGTGATCTTAACATGTCAGACGCCAGGGCTTGTTCATAAAGGATGCTGAGGAAAAAGGAAAACGTTAGTAATTCAAGTGCATAAGAGGTGGCTGCATCCGAAATGAAGAGGCTTATCAGGCAAGAATATTTCCCAGGAGACAAATTTTTGTTACTTTAAAAGGATAAGAATTATCGAGCGAGGATGGAAACAACGGTTGCACGAGACCTCTGGTTTTGATACAATGAAAAGATAGAACCTGAAAAATGGTTGTAAAAGTTCGATCGAAAAGTCTTATCTGACTGGGATAAAAATTATAATACAGAAGGCTGAGAGAAACAAATGGGCAGGATATATTATCTTCTTGGAAAGAGCGCGACAGGAAAAGATACACTGTATAAGGAAATCCTGAAACGGAGACCAAAGCTGCGGACGGTGACGATGTATACAACAAGACCGATCCGGGAAGGCGAGACGGACGGAGTGGAATATTTCTTTACCGGTCGAGAGGAGCTGGAGCGGCAGCTGGCTTCCGGAAAGGTGATCGAGTCGAGAACTTATCAGACGATCGCCGGTCCGTGGACTTACTATACAGTGGATGACGGGCAGTTTGATGTTGCCGACGACGAGTCCTGTCTTATGATTGGGACACTGGAATCTTACGAGAAGATGTGTGCCTATTTTGAAGCGGGAAAGATGGTTCCGGTCTATATCGAGGTCCCGGATGGGATCCGGCTTCTCAGGGCCGTCAAACGCGAGGAAAACCAGAAAAAGCCGAATTATCGGGAAGTCTGCCGGAGATACCTTGCAGACGAAAAAGATTTTTCAGAGGAAAATCTGGAACGCCTGGGAATTACGAAGAGATATCAGAATACGGATATGGAAATGTGCGTGGAAGAAATCCTAAGGGATTTGGATAAATAACTTTTTATAGGCGTTATTTTGTGGTAAGATAAAATGGAAACACCGTTAGCGGGAACAGTTAAATGTTCTGTTCGAACCGGGAAGCTCCGGCGTAAAAAGCACTGCCGGAACCAACAGGATGAGGAGGGATGCGGCTATGTCAGAAGAAAAGATCATGGGATTTGAAGAGATCCTCGGGAATGAGATGGTGAAAGATCACTTTAAAAAGGCAATCCAGAACCATAAGATCTCACATGCTTATATCCTGACGGGAGAAGCCGGCATGGGAAGAAAATCGATCGCGAATGCGTTTGCGATGACGCTCCTGTGCGAGAAAGGCGGAAGTGAGCCGTGTATGATATGCCATTCCTGCAAGCAGGTGATGAGCGGAAATCATCCGGATCTCATCTATGTGACGCATGAAAAGCCGGGAAGTATCGGCGTGGATGATGTGCGGGAACAGATCAATGATACGATCATGATCCGTCCGTACAGCAGCTATTATAAGATCTATATCGTGGATGAGGCGGAAAAAATGACGGTCCAGGCGCAGAATGCCCTGTTAAAGACGATCGAGGAGCCGCCGTCCTACGCGGTCATCATTCTGATCACGACGAACCAGGAGGCGTTTCTTCCGACGATCCTCTCCAGGTGTGTGCAGATGAAATTAAAGCCGCTGAAGGATTTTACGATCAAGAGCTATCTGACGCAGAATCTCCATGTTCCGGAGAAGGACGCAGATATCTGCACCGCGTTTGCAAGGGGAAATCTCGGGAAAGCGATCCATCTGGCATCTTCTGATGAGTTTAAGGAGCTTTTCCAGAAGGTCATGGTCCTCGTAAAGAATGTCAGGACGATGGACATTTCCATGCTTTTAGATTGCATCCGCGAGATGAAAGAGCAGAACTTTGATATCGGCGAGGTGCTGGATCTGATGCAGCTCTGGTACCGGGACGTGCTCATGTTCAAGGTCACAAAGGACATGAACCTGCTGATCTTCAAAGATGAATATAAAATGATCAATGAGACGGGAGAAAAAGTCGACTATGCCGGTCTGGAAGCGATCCTTGCGGCGATCGACACAGCGAGAACACGTTTGAACGCAAACGTAAATATGGAATTGGCGATGGAATTACTCCTGCTGACCATGAAGAACCCGTCATAAGGAGCAAAGAATGACGAAAGTAATCGGGATCCGCTTCCGGAAAGCGGGAAAAGTATATTATTTCAGCCCTGGTGAAAATGAGATTAAAACAGGCGATCATGTGATCGTCGAGACGGCCAGAGGCGTGGAGTACGGATATGTGGTGCTCGGAACTCACGAGGTGGACGATAAAAAGGTGATCCAGCCGCTGAAATCCGTGATCCGCATGGCAACACCGGCGGATGAGGAGACGGAGCGCCGCAACAAGGAGAAAGAAAAAGAGGCGTTCAAGGTCTGCGTTGAGAAGATCAAGAAACACAACCTCAGCATGAAACTCATTGACACGGAGTATACGTTTGACAACAATAAAGTATTGTTCTACTTTACGGCAGACGGAAGGATCGACTTCCGTGAGCTGGTAAAGGATCTGGCGTCCGTGTTTAAGACGAGGATCGAGCTCCGACAGATCGGTGTCCGCGATGAGACAAAGATCGTCGGCGGGATCGGGATCTGCGGAAGACCGCTCTGCTGTGCGTCGTATCTTTCCGAGTTTATCCCGGTATCGATCAAGATGGCGAAGGAGCAGAACCTGTCCTTAAATCCGACGAAGATCTCCGGCGTCTGCGGCAGACTGATGTGCTGCTTAAAGTACGAGGAGGACACATACGAGGAGTTGAACGGAAGACTTCCGAATATCGGTGACTATGTGACGACGGACGACGGTTTAAAGGGTGAAGTCCACAGCGTCAGCATCCTGCGCCAGCTTGTGAAGGTTATCGTGACGGTAAATAACGATGAGAAGGAGATCCGTGAGTATAAGGTGGATCAGCTGAAATTCCGGCCGAAAAAGAGACGGGAAAAACAGTCATCCAACGATGCGGAGTTAAAGCAGTTAGAGGCACTGGAGAAAAAAGAAGGGAAATCGAAACTCGATGGCGATTGAGTTAAAGGAAAATGAACGGCTGGATGATCTTCAGAGAAATGGTCTGCAGATCATCCAGAAGACAGATGGATTCTGCTTTGGAATGGATGCGGTGCTGCTTTCCGGATTTGCGGCGGTGAAACCGGGAGAGCGGGCGCTGGATCTCGGAACAGGAACGGGGATCATCCCGCTTCTTCTCTCCGCAAAAACGCAGGGAGAACATTTTTCGGCACTTGAGATCCAGGATGAGATCGCCGAGATGGCAGAGCGGAGTGTGAAACTGAACCATCTGGAAGAAAAAATCGAGATCGTACATGGAGATATCAAGGAAGCCAGCCGGATTTTCGGAGCAGCTTCCTTTGATGTCGTTACGACAAATCCGCCGTATATGAATGACGCTCATGGGTTAAAGAACCCGACGGAAGTGAAGGCGATCTCGAGACATGAGGTCCTCTGCACGCTGGAGGATGTTGTGCGGGAAGGCGCGAAGGTCCTGAAACCGGGCGGAAGGATGTATATGGTCCACCGGCCGCACCGTCTGATCGAGATCCTCGGGACGATGAAGCAGTATAAGCTGGAGCCGAAGCGGATGAAAATGGTACATCCGTTTAAGGATAAGGATGCGAACATGGTCCTCATCGAGGCGGTCCGCGGCGGCGGAGCCTGGATGAAGGTCGAGGCGCCGGTGATCGTTTATAAGGAGCCGGGCGTGTATACAGATGAGATCTATTCGATTTACGGGTATTAAATTGTTGTGAGGGTTCTTTAGGCGGATGAGACGGAAAAATGACAGGAATTTTCTAAACGAAAAGATCCGGATAATGTAGGAATAGTCGCGGATCTTGCCAAGCCGGAATGGAACCATCTGTAAACTCGCGTTACGGAAATGTTGAGATAAAAAGCTGTCGGTGAAAAAGCAGCATCGGGCAGCAGGAGGAATTGGTCATGCAGGGAAAATTATATTTATGTGCAACGCCCATCGGGAATCTGGACGATATCACGCTGCGGGTGTTAAATACGTTGAAAGAGGTCGATCTGATCGCTGCGGAAGATACGAGACACAGCATCAAGCTCTTAAACCATTTTGACATCAAAACGCCGATGACCAGTTATCATGAGTTCAACAAGGTGGAAAAGGCGAGAGTTCTCGTCGAGAAGATGAAGGAAGGCACCAATATCGCACTGATCACGGATGCCGGGACACCGGGGATCTCGGATCCGGGCGAGGAGCTTGTAAAGCAGTGCTATGAGGCCGGAATCGAGCTGACTTCTCTTCCGGGGCCGGCGGCATGCATCACGGCACTCACGATCTCAGGAATGGCGACAAGACGGTTCGCGTTTGAGGCGTTTCTGCCGTCCGATAAGAAGGAAAAGCAGAGAATTCTGGAAGAATTAAAGTCTGAGACACGGACGATCATCCTCTATGAGGCGCCGCACCGTCTGGTACGGACCTTGGAAGAGCTTCTTGAGGCGCTGGGGAACCGGAGGATCACGATCTGCAGGGAACTCACAAAGAAGTACGAGACGGCATTCCGAACCACGTTTCAGGGGGCGTTAGATCATTTTGAGACGGAGGAACCGCGGGGCGAATGTGTCATCGTGATTGAGGGAAAGAGCCCGGAAGAGATCAAAAAAGAGAAAGAACAGACATGGGAATCCATGTCGATCACGGAACACATGGATGTTTACCTGTCACAGGGAATCGAGAAGAAGGAAGCAATGAAGCTTGTGGCGAAGGACCGCGGAATCGGGAAACGGGATGTGTACCAGATGTTGTTGGAAGAGCAGGAATAGGGAATTTCGAGAAGAAGATGTGTCACTGGTTATTGAGTGAGATGACGGGTGGTACGTCTTCTTTTTTATGAAAAATTACAGACAAATAACAAAAAAATAACAAATGTCTTAATAATACGGTAAGAAGATAAATATTGCTTGAAAATAGTGGGGGGGGGAATGATATAATTCAAGTAGATGAAACGGAAACAATCAGCATAGCGGGGGGCGATCTATATGAAGAAAAAAATGTGGTTAACATTATGTAACTTAGGCGTTTCAGTAGTGTTTTTATTATCGTTATATAGCTATACAAAGGGTATGAGAATGTTTTCGCTGGGGTTGGCAATGGCACTTCTTGTAGAAATAGGTATCAGAGGGTTTATTGAGCAGAAATTTTCGCAGGAGGGCGCTGAGGTAAATGGAAATAAGATTTATCATGTATCTGAAATATTAAGATATGCCTGCGCTATTATTTTGGCAATAGCAGTGTGGCGCAATGGGTTTAAATGACAGTGATTAAAATAATAGTTGTAATATATAAAATGCTCCGTTCTCCCATTACATGATTGTTTTAGGAGAAAGGAGCATTTTTGCACTTTTTCTTTTACGCAAATTTTGCCTTTAATGTTCGGATCGCCGGGGACTGTACGAGGATCGTGTAGGCTACGCCACCGAGGACGACTCCTGCGATGGTCTGCATGGACAGGGTGAACATTTCACCGAAGGCAACAACGGTGCCGTAGAGCGGGATCTTTACGAGCGTGTAGCCGATAATATGGGCGATGCCGCCGACGATAGCACCGACGAGCCAGGAATATTTAAAGTTTGGCAGAAGTTTGTAGGCGATAGTTCCGGCGATGAACGCCCAGAGACCTTTTAATACCATGGTCGGGAGAACCCATACCGCGTAGCCGCCGAGAAAATCGGAGAGACCTGCGCCGATGGCACCGGTGAGGACGCCGCGTCTTGTGCCAAATAAGCAGACGGTCAGGATGATCATGCAGTCGCCGAGGTGGGTGTAGCCAAAGGCGGAAGGAATTTTAAATAATTTGACCAGTCCAGAAGAGAAGAAAAACGGTTGCAGAAAGCAGAAATATATCATGGAACGGGACGTCAGGGCCGGATTAAAAAAATTCACTTGACAAAACAGCAGACATCTATTACCATTAGAATCAAACATTTTGAATATCAAACTATTTGAAATCAAAAACTACTGCGGGGAAAAGAATTTCTTCGCATCAATGAAATGGCAGGATTTAGAAGATGATGACAGCCAGAATTGCTGGAATCGGCGCGTATGTGCCGGAAAATTTGATTACGAACGACGATCTGGCGAAGATCGTGGACACGAATGACGAGTGGATCCGGACACGGACCGGAATCCGGGAACGCCGGATCTCCTCCGGAGAGGGAACGCGCCATCTGGCGGCGAAGGCGGCTGAGCGGGCGCTTGCGGCAGCGGGAGTTGCCCCGGAAGAGCTGGATATCATCATTCTCGGGACTTCGTCCCCGGATCGGAATTATCCCAGCGATGCCTGCAGTGTTCAGGCGGCCATCGGGGCAGTAAATGCAGTTGCCTTCGATATCTCGGCGGCATGCGCAGGATTTATTTTCGCCATGAATATCGTGGAAGGATTTTTTAAAGCCGGAATTTACAAGACGGCGCTGATCATCGGGGCGGAAACCCTCAGCAAGGTGACAGACTGGAGTGACCGCGGCACCTGCGTCCTCTTCGGGGACGGAGCCGGGGCAGCCGTTTTAAAAGCGGAAGAGACCGGAATCATCGACATGATGATGGGAGCGGACGGAACAAAGGGTGATGTTCTCGCCTGCACCTCGAGAACTGTCGGAAACTTCCTCACGGGAACAAAACCGGAGCTCGGTTTTATGACCATGGATGGACAGGAAGTTTTCAAATTCGCAGTGCGGAAGGTGCCGGAGAGTGTTATGGAGCTTTTACAGCGGACCGGGACAAAAAAGGAAGACATTAAATATTATGTTCTTCATCAGGCGAATGAGCGGATCATTGAGGCAGCGGCCAGACGTCTGAAGGAGCCGATGGAGAAATTCCCGATGACGATCGGTCAGTTTGGAAATACATCAACGGCATCGATTCCGTTACTGTTAGACGATATGATCCGGAAAGATATGCTGAAGAGGGGCGACAAGATCATTATGTCAGGCTTCGGAGCCGGAATGACCTGGGGTGCAGTGCTCATGGAGTGGTAGATATCTGATTCATCCGGAAAGCAGGAGAAGTTATCTACATAATAAGAAATAATTTAAAAAAACAAAAAAATGCAAAAACTCATAAAATACAAATAATAAGAATATTTAAAGGAGATCAAATCATGTTAGAAAAAATGAAAGAAATCATCGCAGAGCAGTTAAGCACAGACGCAGACGGCATCACAGAGGCAACCTCCTTCAAGGATGACCTTGGTGCAGATTCCCTTGACTTATTTGAGCTTGTTATGGCTCTTGAGGATGAGTATTCCGTAGAGATCCCGGCTGAGGACCTTCAGAATCTTGCAACGGTCGGCGATGTTATGAAGTACTTAAAAGATAAAGGTGTTGAGGAATAATCAAACCGAATAAACCAGAGTAAAAACGCGTCTATGACGCGTTTTACTGATATAAAGATAATTCCGGGCAATACCCGACAGATAGATTTCAGGAAGTGAGAGCAATAAAAATGAAGACAAGAATTACAGAAATGCTGGGAATCGAATATCCGATTATTCAGGGCGGTATGGCCTGGGTCGCTGAGCATCATCTTGCTGCCGCTGTTTCCGAGGCAGGAGGTCTTGGCCTCATCGGCGGCGCAAATGCACCGGGAGAGGTTGTCCGTGAAGAGATCCGTAAGGCGAAAGCACTGACAAAGAAGCCGTTCGGTGTCAATGTGATGCTAATGAGTCCGTATGCGGATGATGTGGCGAAGGTGGTTGTTGAAGAGGGCGTGAAGGTCGTTACGACAGGAGCCGGAAATCCTGCAAAGTACATGAAGATGTGGAAGGAAGCAGGGATCATCGTAATCCCGGTCGTTGCTTCTGTGGCTCTTGCGAAGCTTATGGAGCGCGGCGGCGCTGATGCTGTCGTTGCTGAGGGAACCGAATCCGGCGGACATATCGGTGAGGCGACCACCATGACTCTCGTTCCGCAGGTCGTTGACGCGGTATCTATCCCGGTCATCGCGGCAGGCGGCATCGGCGATGGAAGAGGAATCGCAGCGGCCTTCATGCTGGGCGCTGAGGCAGTCCAGATGGGAACAAGATTTGTTGTCGCAAAGGAATCTATCGTTCATGAAAATTATAAGCAGAGAATCATTAAAGCAAAGGACATCGATTCTGCGGTAACAGGAAGAACCCACGGACATCCGGTCCGCTGCCTGAGAAACCAGATGACAAGAGAGTATAACCGACTTGAGGCAGAAGGAAAATCCTTTGAGGAGCTTGAGTATCTGACACTTGGAACCCTCAGAAAAGCTGTTCAGGAAGGTGATACCACAAATGGAACCGTCATGGCAGGTCAGATCGCAGGTCTTGTAACGAAAGAGCAGACATGCAAGGAAATGATCGATGAGATGATGGAGCAGGCAGATAAGCTGCTTGGCGGATGTCAGAAGTAAGGAGAATCATGGGAAAGACAGCATTTATTTTTCCGGGACAGGGCGCGCAGGTATGCGGCATGGGCCAGGATTTTTATGAAAATTCGGAGACTGCAAAGGCAGTATTTGACCGTGCGACGGAGCTTTTAGGTTTTTCCGTTCCGGAATTATGTTTTGAGAAAAATGATCGTCTGGACATCACGGAGTATACGCAGGCGGCAATGGTGACCACGAGCGTTGCCATGATGAAGGTTATGGAGGAGCGCGGCATCCATGCGGATGTGGCGGCTGGTTTAAGCCTTGGCGAGTACTGTGCACTGGTGGCAGCTGGCGTTATGACGGCGGATGACGCGATCCGCACAGTCCGGGAGAGAGGAATCCTCATGCAGGAGGCAGTTCCGGCTGGAGTCGGCGGAATGAGCGCTGTTCTCGGCATGACGGCAGATGAGATCAATGCCGTTGTGGACGAGATTCCGAATGTGCAGGTCGCAAACTACAACTGCCCGGGTCAGATCGTGATCTCCGGTCTCAAGGAGGCGGTGGAGACCGCGGCGGTGAAGTTAAAAGAGGCAGGTGCAAGACGTGTGATCCCGCTTAATGTCAGTGGACCGTTCCACTCCTATCTTTTAGAGGAAGCCGGGGAGAAGCTTGGAAGGTTTCTGGAGAATATTCCGGTATCTGAGCCAAAGATCCCGTATGTGGCGAATGTGACAGCCGCTTATGTGACAAAGGCGGAGGACGTAAAGCCGCTCTTAACACGCCAGGTATCTTCTTCTGTCAGATGGCAGCAGAGCGTGGAGACTATGCTGGCGGACGGTGTTGACCGTTTTATTGAGATCGGACCGGGAAAGACGTTAGCTGGATTTATCAGAAAGATCAACAGGGAAGCGACGGTCATCAATATTGAGAAATTTGAGGATCTGGAGAAGCTGAACTAAGTGATCGAAAGAGAAATTAGTAAATAATGTCGTCAGAGACAAAAATCTGGCGGCTGACTGATAGAAACACGGAGGGAAACATGAATTTAACAGGGAAGGTTACTCTTGTGACAGGCGCAAGCCGCGGAATCGGCCGTCAGATCGCTTTGACACTGGCTGGATACGGCGCGACCGTCATCGTCAACTATAACGGCTCCGCAGCAAAAGCAGAGGAAGTCGTAAACGAGATCACAGCAAACGGCGGAATGGCGGAGAGCATGCAGTGCAGCGTCAGTGATTTCGAAAAATCCAAAGAAATGATCGATGGGATCGTAAAGAAATACGGCCGTCTCGATATTCTTGTGAACAACGCCGGAATCACAAAAGACAACCTGATCATGAAGATGTCCGAGGACGATTTTGACGCAGTTATTGCCACAAACTTAAAGGGCGCATTCAACTGCATCAAACATGTCTCCCGCCAGATGTTAAAGCAGAGAGGCGGACGGATTATCAACATCTCCTCCGTTTCCGGAGTGATGGGAAATGCCGGACAGGCAAACTACTGCGCGTCAAAGGCGGGCATCATCGGACTCACAAAATCCGTTGCGAGGGAGCTTGGAAGCCGCGGGATCACAGCAAACGCAGTCGCACCGGGATTTATCCGTACAGAGATGACAGATGTGCTTCCGGAAGAGGTAAAGAAAGCCATGGGCGAGCAGATCCCGTTAAAGCGTTTCGGTGAGACAAAGGACATTGCGGAGGCAGTCGCATTTCTCGCTTCCGATGAGGCAGCTTATATTACCGGCCAGGTTCTTCATGTGGACGGCGGCATGGCGATGTAAAAGACAGTTGGAAAAAGCGCCTGTTCCGGCCACACAGCCGGACAGCGGATGTTTCGGTTATCATCTGCGCGGGGCGTGGATGATAGCATAATTAGAACAGGAGAACGAAAAGCATGAGAAGAGTTGTAGTAACAGGAATGGGCGCGATCACCCCGATCGGAAACGATGTTGAGACATTTTGGAACGGATTAAAAGAGAAGAAACTCGGATTTGGACCGATCACCTATTTTGACACGACCGATTATAAAGCAAAGCTCGCGGCAGAGGTCAAGGACTTCGAGCCGAAGGACTATATGGATCCGAAGGCGGCAAGAAGAATGGAGCGCTTCGCACAGTTTGCGGTAGCGGCAGCCCGCCAGGCGCTGGAGGATTCTTCCCTCGACATGACAAAGGAAGATCCGTTCCGTGTCGGTGTCTGCGTGAGCTCCGGTATCGGAAGCTTACAGATCATCGAGAAGGAATATAAGAAGCTTCTGGAAAAAGGACCGAACCGCGTAAACCCGCTTCTGGTGCCGCTCATGATCAGCAACATGGCAGCAGGAAACGTGTCCATCCAGTTTGGCTTAAAGGGAAAGAACATCAACGTCGTGACAGCGTGCGCGTCCGGTACGAACTCCATCGGTGAGGCGATGCGTGCGATCCAGCACGGCGAGGCGGAGGTCATGGTCGCAGGCGGAACTGAGAGCTGCATCACACCGTTAGGCGTTGCGGGATTCTCCGGACTTACCGCTCTTTCCACCTCTGAGGATCCGGAGCGCGCCTCCATTCCGTTCGATCTTGAGAGAAACGGTTTCGTCATGGGCGAGGGCGCAGGTGTCGTTGTCTTAGAAGAATTAGAACATGCAAAAGCCCGCGGAGCGAAGATCTACGCGGAGTTAGCCGGATACGGAGCGACAGGCGATGCTTATCACATTACTTCTCCGGCGGAGGACGGAAGCGGTGCAGCAAAGGCAATGGAATACGCAATTGCTGACGCGGGAATGAAGCCGGAGGACATCGATTACATCAATGCCCACGGAACAGCGACCCACCACAACGATTTATTCGAGACAAAGGCCATCAAGCTTGCGCTTGGCGACCATGCATATAAAGTAAAGATCAACTCCACAAAATCCATGATCGGCCACCTCTTAGGTGCTGCCGGCGGCGTTGAGTTCATCGACTGTGTAAAATCCATCCAGGACGGCTTCGTTCATGCCACAGCAGGCTTAAAAGTGGACGATCCGGAATGCGATCTTGACTACACAAAGGGCGACGGCGTTTCCATGGAAGTAAAGACAGTTTTGACGAACTCTCTGGGATTCGGCGGACACAATGCGTGCCTGCTTGTCAGAAAGTTTGAGGAGTAAGGAGAACGGCAATGGAAGTAAAAGAGATCATTGAGTTAATGAAAGCAATGTCGGACAACGGCATGACCGGCTTCGAGCTGGAAGAAGGCGACTGGAAGCTGACGATGAAGAGAGAAAAAAAGATCGTTGCGGCGGCTCAGACTCCGGTCATCGTGCAGGGCGCAGGCCAGGGAACACTGCTCCAGACGGCTGATGTGACGGCTGTAGAGTCTGTCTCCGGAGACAAGGAAGAGAAGAAAGTTTCCGGGATCTCTGAGAAAGTGATCACCTGCCCGCTCGTCGGAACCTTCTACTCTTCCCCGGCTCCAGATGCTGAGGATTATGTAAAAGTTGGAGATACCGTGAAAAAAGGTCAGGTCATCGGGATCGTGGAAGCCATGAAGCTGATGAACGAGATCGAGAGTGAGTACGACGGGATCGTGGAGGAAATCCTCGTGAAGAATGAGGAGACCGTCGAGTATGGTCAGCCGTTATTCCGGATTCGGTAGGCGCTGGCATTCGGCATGGCCGAACGGTAATAAATGTTTCAGGCAGATGGTCTGATCCAGCCGGAAGAAAACACCGGTTCAGATCATCTGCAACAGGAGGAAAAATGTTAGGAATCAAGGAAATTCAGGAGATCATTCCGCACAGACATCCGTTTCTTCTCGTGGACTGCGTCGAGGAGCTGGAACCGGGCGTGAGAGCGGTCGGATATAAATCTGTAACATACAATGAGCCGTATTTCGCGGGCCATTTTCCGCAGGAGCCGGTAATGCCGGGCGTCCTGATCGTTGAGGCGCTGGCACAGACAGGCGCTGTCGCGATCTTAAGCGTTGAGGAAAACAAAGGAAAGACTGCGTATTTCGGCGCAATGAATAATGTAAAGTTTAAGAAGAAAGTAGTTCCGGGCGACAAGCTCCGTCTGGAATGCGAGATCATCAAGCAGAAAGGACCGGTCGGTGTTGGAAAGGCGGTCGCTACCGTGGACGGCAAAGTCGCGGTATCTGCGGAACTCACATTTATGATCGGTTAGGACTGGTGAAGAGATGTTTCAGAAGATTTTAATCGCAAACCGCGGCGAGATCGCCGTTCGGATCATCCGGGCATGCCGGGAGATGGGGATCAAGACGGTTGCCGTCTACTCCGAGGCAGACCGGGACGCACTGCACACACTTCTTGCGGACGAGGCGATCTGTATCGGACCGGCGCCGTCCACGGAGAGCTATCTCGATATGGAGCGGATCTTAACCGCATGCGTTGTCATGAAGGCAGATGCTATCCATCCGGGCTTCGGATTTTTGTCCGAGAATGCCCGCTTCGCGGAACTCTGTGAAAAGTGCAATATCCGCTTTATCGGACCGTCAGCTGAGATCATTAACAAGATGGGAAATAAGTCCGAGGCAAGAAAAACTATGATGGCGGCGGGCGTTCCTGTGGTTCCGGGAAGCAAAGAGCCGGTCTACACTGTGGAGGAAGGCCTTAAGACCGCGAAAGAGGTCGGCTTTCCGGTGATGATCAAGGCGTCCAGCGGCGGCGGCGGAAAGGGAATGCGCGTTTCGAGGTCGGAGGAAGATTTCGAGGCGAACTTCTTAAATGCCCAGATGGAATCCGTCAAGGGATTTTCCGATAATACCATGTATATCGAGCGGTTTGTGGAGAATCCGCGCCACATCGAGTTCCAGATCTTAGGCGACCGTTACGGAAATGTGGTCCATCTCGGTGAGCGCGACTGCTCGATCCAGAGGAGACACCAGAAGGTTCTTGAGGAATCCCCGTCAGCGGCGATCTCCGGGGAGCTTCGGAAAAAGATGGGTGAGACGGCAGTCCGCGCGGCAAAGGCGGTCGGATATGAGAATGCGGGAACCATCGAGTTCCTTTTAGATAAAGATAAAAATTTCTATTTTATGGAAATGAATACGAGGATCCAGGTGGAGCATCCGGTGACGGAGGCTGTCACGGACATGGACCTCATCAAAGAGCAGATCCGGATCGCGGCGGGGGAACCGCTCTCCGTGAGCCAGGAGGACATCAGGATCTCCGGCCATGCTATCGAATGCAGGATCAACGCGGAGAATCCGGAGAAGAACTTTATGCCATGCCCGGGCATGATCACAGATATCCATCTCCCGGGTGGCCGGGGAGTCCGTGTGGACACGGCGGTCTACAACAATTACCGGATCCCGCCGAACTATGATTCCATGATCTTAAAGCTGATCGTGCGGGACAAGGACCGGGAGTCCGCCATCGCGAAGATGCGCAGCGCCCTCGGGGAGCTTGTCATCGAGGGAATCAATACGAATCTGGATTTCCAGTATGATATTTTAAGCGATCCGGATTTTCAGTCGGGAAATGTGGATACAAACTTCATTCCGTCGCATTTTCCGGAGTATACCAAAGAATAGATGATACCAGTTCAGCCATGTCTAACTATGTGCATGGCTGAACGTAACGTTTTCACAGTCTTGAAAGGAGCTTTTATATATGCTAAGAGATATGTTTAAAAAAACATATACGAAGATCGATATGAAATACCGTGCGGGAGAAAAGGAATCTGCCAGAACGGCAGAGGAGGACGCGCCGGTGATTCCTGCCGGGCTGTGGAAAAAGTGCAATAAATGCGGAAAGCCGATCTACACGGACGATGTAAGGGCGAACTTTTATATCTGCCCGAAGTGCGGCGGATACTTCCGTGTCCATGCGTACCGCCGGATCGAGATGATCGCGGATGAGGGAAGCTTTGAGGAGTGGGACAAGTTCATGCAGGTCTCCAATCCGTTAAGCTTCCCAGGATACGAGAAGAAGCTTGCAGCAGCCCGTGAAAAATCACAGCTCAATGAGGCCATCGTCACCGGATCATGCACGATCCACGGACAGAAGACCGTTGTCGGTGTCTGCGACGCGAGATTTTTGATGAGCAGCATGGGCCACAACGTGGGTGAAAAGATCACGAGAGCCGTGGAGCGCGCCACGGAGGAAAAGCTTCCGGTGATCCTTTTCGCCTGCTCCGGCGGCGCGAGAATGCAGGAGGGCATGGTCTCCCTGATGCAGATGGCAAAGACTTCTGCGGCTTTAAAGAGACATCATGAGGCGGGACAGCTTTATGTGAGTGTCCTGACGGACCCGACAACGGGCGGCGTTACGGCAAGCTTCGCGATGTTAGGAGATATCATCCTCGCGGAGCCGGGGGCACTCATCGGTTTTGCGGGACCCCGTGTCATCGAGCAGACCATCGGGCAGAAGCTGCCGGAAGGTTTCCAGAGAGCGGAGTTCCTTGTGGAGCACGGCTTTGTCGATAAGATCGTGAAGCGTGAGGAATTAAAGGAAACGCTGGCGATGATCTTAAAGCTTCATAAAAAGCCGGAGAGCGGATGTCTGGCGGCCTGGGAGAGAGAACATTCCGGGGAAGGTGCTTCAGAGGAGAACCGGTCCCGTGGAAAGAAAGTCCGCCATGCATCGGAAAAAGCCGCCGGAATGATCCGCAGCGCGTGGGATTCCGTCCTGCTTTCCAGAAAGTCGGATCGCCCGGTAGCGACCGACTATATCCATGTGATCTTTGATGACTTTATGGAGTTTCACGGAGACCGCTACTGCAAGGACGACGGCGCCATTGTCGGCGGGATCGCGTCCTTCCACGGAATGCCTGTGACAGTGATAGGCCAGGAAAAAGGAAAGAATACAAAAGAAAACATTAAGCGCAATTTCGGCATGCCGTCCCCGGACGGATACCGGAAAGCGCTCCGTCTCATGAAACAGGCGGAGACCTTCGGACGTCCGGTGGTATGCTTTGTGGATACACCAGGGGCGTTCTGCGGTCTGGAAGCCGAGGAGCGCGGACAGGGCGAGGCGATCGCGAGAAACCTCTTTGAGATGTCCGATCTCACCGTTCCGGTCCTCTCGATCGTGATCGGGGAAGGCGGAAGCGGCGGAGCACTCGCCATGGCGGTTGCCAATGAGGTCTGGATGATGGAAAATGCAGTCTATTCCGTCCTTTCCCCGGAAGGTTTTGCTTCGATCCTCTGGAAAGACAGCAAACGCGCCGATGAGGCGGCACGTGTCATGAAGATGACTGCAAAAGAATTAAAAGAACTTGGAATCATTGAACGGGTTATCCCGGAGCCGGAACCGGCAGACCCGGAAACACTTCCGGAGATCGCAAAGACTATGGAAGATGCCATGGAGGAATTCTTTGAGACATGGACACCGCTCGGCGGGAAGACGTTAGCAGAACGCCGTTACGAGAGATTCCGGAAGTTCTAGGAGGCAGAATGGAGAAAACAAACATCCTGAAACCATTAAAAATAGGAAACCTTGTGGCGAAGCGCCCGGTGATCCAGGGAGGAATGGGAGTCGGCATCAGTCTTTCTTCGCTCGCCGGAGCCGTTGCAAAAGCGGGCGGCATCGGGATCATTTCCACAGCGCAGATCGGATTTAAGGATCATGACTTCGGAAAAAATCCGATGGCAGCGAACTTGAGAGCGATCCATTCAGAGCTTAAAAAAGCCAGAGAGAAAGCGCCGCAGGGCGTTCTCGGCTTTAATATCATGGTCGCGACAAAAGAGTACGCATCCTATGTAAAAGAGGCCGTAAAGGCCGGAGCGGACGTGATCATCTCAGGAGCCGGTCTCCCGATCGACATGCCGAAATTTGTCGCGGAGGCGGAGAGCGAAGCGGACGGCGGAGAAAAAAAAGAGCGCCGCACGATGATCGCGCCGATCGTTTCTTCTGTGAAATCGGCACTTGTCATCTGCCGGATGTGGGACAGAAAGTACCATACGGCACCGGATTTCATCGTGGTGGAAGGTCCCTGCGCGGGCGGTCACCTTGGATTTTCCAGGGAACAGCTTACGGAGCTTGGAGCCGATACGGATCATGTGGCGGAGACATATGATGAGCCGGCATACGACAAGGAGGTCCGCGGGATCATCGAGACGGTGAAAAGCTTTGCCGAGAAGTATAAAAAGCATATCCCGGTCATCACGGCGGGCGGAATTTTCGACTATAAGGACGTTCTGCATCAGTTTGAACTTGGAGCAGAAGGAGTCCAGGCGGCGACGAGATTTGTGACCACCGAGGAATGTGACGCGGATATCGCTTACAAAGAGGCATACATTAACGCGAAAGAGGAAGACATCGTGATCGTGAAGAGTCCGGTCGGAATGCCGGGGCGTGCGATCAAAAACAAGTTCTTAGAGCGTGTCGCGAAAGGCCCGGTCAAGGTCGAGCACTGTTTCAGGTGCCTGGAGCACTGTGATCCGGCGACAACGCCGTACTGCATCACGAAGGCGCTTATCAATGCCGCGGAAGGAAAGATCGATGACGCGCTGCTGTTCTGCGGGAGCAACGCGTACCGCTGCGAGAAGATCGAGACGGTGCCGGAAGTCATGGCGGCGCTGTGCGGAGAATAGCTCATAATCCACAAAGTATTGTAAAGTTGCGGAGATTCATAGATCCTGCATTTCTGTCATAGAATGAAGAAACTCAGGTGATAACCCGATGGATCCGGTCTTTTACCGGATTTTCGGGGATTTCACCTCTTCAGACAGAAATGCGGGATCTTTTTATGTTAAATGCGCTGTGGGCTGGGATGATGGCCGCCGGGATCTTCTGGGCGGCGTTTCATGGAAATATGGGGGAAGTGACGAACGGGCTGCTGGATTCGGCGAAAGAGGCGGTGACTCTGGGAGTCACCATGCTCGGGATCATGTCGTTCTGGTGCGGGATCTTAAAGATCGGGGAGCGAGCCGGTCTCATTGAGGCGCTCACGAAAAAAATGCGCCCGGTGATCAGATTCCTCTTCCCAAATCTCCCCGACGGACATCCGGCAGGGCAGTATATCGCGACAAATATGATCGCAAATATGCTGGGACTCGGCTGGGCGGCAACCCCGGCGGGATTGAAGGCGATGGAGGAGCTGGGAAAGCTGGAGGATGAGAGAAGCGGCGGGATTTGCTGGAGAGAGGACCGGGAAGAAGATTGCGGAATATCCGGGGAGCGGAGACGGTCATACGGGGAGACTCCGGATAAGCCGAAGTCAAAAGAAAAACTGTACAGATGGAAGCGCCCGGCCGGGACCGCCAGCAACGAGATGTGTACATTTCTGATCATCAACATCTCGTCCCTGCAGCTGATCCCCATCAACATGATCGCCTACCGCAGCCAGTACGGTAGCGTCGATCCGGCAGCGATCGCGGGACCGGCGCTGCTCGCGACGATCGCGAGTACGGCGGCGGGGGTGGTGTTCTGCAAAGTCATGGACAGGAAAAACATTGATTTTTGAAAAAAAGTTTACTATAATATTACTATTATGCGGCTGAAGCCCATACTCGGAAAAGAGCCCGCCCAAGGCGGTTTGCAAACAGAACACGATAAAAATATTCGTATCTGTACGTCATCAGAGCGAGATGACATACAGATCGTAAAAAGAGTCGATAAAACAATACCAGGAAGGTTGACGCATACAGAATGTATGCTTCTTTCTGGTATTTTTTTGCACTCGTGTCTGGAGTAAAAGTGTGTCATTGCACATGGTTTCAGGACAGAAAAGGGGATAAATTCATGAAAAAACGAACAATAAAAACAATACTGGCAGCTCTGACGGCAGCCGCCATGGTATGTTCCATGGCCGGCTGTTCCGGAAAGGACGCGGGGACAGCGGAAAGCTCCGCATCCGGCTCCTCCGCTGCTGCGGAGAACACAGGCGCGGCAGCAGAAAACGGGAAAGACTCCGTCATCGTTGTCATGGGACCGTCCTCCGAGCCGGAGGCAGGATTTGATCCGGCTTACGGCTGGGGAGCTGGAGAACATGTCCATGAGCCGCTGATCCAGAGCACGCTGATCGTCACAAAGGCAGATATGACGATCGGTTATGACCTGGCGACAGATATGAATGTCAGTGATGACGGGATGACATGGACCGTGACGATCCGCGATGACGTAAAGTTTACCGATGGGGAGAAACTCACGGCGGAGGACGTGGCATTCACTTACAATACACTGCGGGACAACAGCTCGGTCAATGACTTTACGATGTTAAAAGAGGCGAGAGCGCTGGATGATACCACGGTCGAGTTTGATATGAACCGTCCGTATTCGATCTGGCCGTACACGATGGCGATCACGGGGATTGTCCCGGAACACGCTTATGGTCCGGACTATGGAACGAACCCGATCGGTTCCGGCCGCTATATCATGAAACAGTGGGACAAAGGGCAGCAGGTGATCTTTGAGGCAAACCCGGATTATTATGGGGATGCGCCGAAAATGAAGACCGTGACGGTCTTATTTATGGATGAGGACGCAGCGTATGCGGCGGCTCTTTCCGGACAGGTGGATCTTGCTTACACATCGGCGGCATACTCTGACCAGACGGTCGATGGATTTTCCCTTTTTGACTGCAAGACGGTCGATAACCGCGGCTTCAACCTTCCGGTGATCCCGGCGGGGGAGACCGATGAGAACGGCGTGGCGCTTGGAAACGATTTTACAAGTGATGTAAGTGTGCGCCGCGCGATCAACCTTGCGATCAATCGGGAAGAGATGATCGACCACGTATTAAACGGGTACGGGACAGTGGCATACAGCGTCTGCGACCAGATGCCGTGGTATAACCCGGCGGCGGAGACGGATTATGATCCGGATATGGCGAAGGCGATCCTGAAAGAGGATGGCTGGGAAGCCGGAGAAGACGGGATCCTCACAAAAGACGGAGTCCGCGCCGAGTTCACCCTGATGTATCCGACCGGTGATTCTGTCCGCCAGGCACTTGCGGAGGACACGGCAAACCAGTTAAAAGCATTCGGGATCAACGTGACGACCGAGGGAGTCGGCTGGGATACCGCCTACGACCGCGCACAGTCCACTCCGCTCATGTGGGGATGGGGCGCGCACACGCCGATGGAGCTCTACAACATTTACCATACGGCTCCGGGAAAGAAATATGCGGAATATTCCCCGTATGCAAATGTGAAAGTGGACAAGTACATGGATGCCGCTCTGGCGGAGAGCGACCTTGAAAAGTCCTATGAACTCTGGAAAGATGCCCAGTGGGACGGGACGACAGGGATCACCCAGGATGGGGATCTTCCGTGGATCTGGCTTGTGAATATTGATCATTTATACTGGGTGAAGGACGGACTGCAGGTTGCGGAGCAGAAACTTCATCCGCACGGACATGGCTGGTCGATCGTAAACAACGTTGACCAGTGGACATGGAAATAAAGAGAACGGGTCTGTGGATCGGCAGACAGGCAGCGCGGATGTGTCTGATGGTACTCCTTGTGAGTATTCTGGCGTTTGGGCTCCTGGCGGCCTCGCCCATAGATCCGCTCCAGACAAACGTCGGTCAGACCGCGCTCGGCTCCATGAGTCCGGAACAGATCGCAAGACTCAGAAGCTACTGGGGAACGGATCTTCCGCCGGTGGAGCGGTATCTGAACTGGCTGAAAGACTTCCTTCATGGAAACATGGGAACCTCGCTTCTGTACCGGAGACCGGTGGCGGAAGTCATCGGTGAGAAGGTCTTAAGCTCCGTATGGCTTTTATTTACGGCATGGCTGTTATCTGGCATTCTCGGCTTTTTCCTTGGCGTTCTCGCAGGAAAAAAGCGCGGCGGAGTCATGGACCGGATCGTGACGGGATATTCGCTGTTTGTGGCGAGTACGCCGTCGTTCTGGGTGGCCATGGTGTTGCTCATGGTATTTGCGGTGAAGCTTCACTGGTTCCCGATCGGATTCAGCGTTCCGATCGGAATGGATGCAGGGGCAATCTCCATTGCGGACAGGATCCGGCATGCGGTTCTTCCGGCTGCGGCTTTAAGCATCACGGGAATCTCATCCATCGCCCTTCATACGAGGGAAAAACTCATCGAGGTCATGGAAAGTGATTACGTTTTGTTTGCAAGAGCAAGGGGAGAGTCGGACTGGGCGATCTTAAGACGTCATGGACTCCGGAACATTCTTCTCCCGGCCATGACACTTCAGTTCTCGTCGGTGAGTGAGATCATCGGCGGCTCTGTCCTTGTGGAACAGGTATTTTCCTACCCGGGACTGGGACAGGCGGCAGTGACGGCGGGACTCGGAAGTGATGTTCCGTTACTTTTAGGGATCACAGTCGTGACGGCGGTCATCGTCGCCGCGGGAAATCTTGCGGCAAACATTTTGTACGGTGTGATCGATCCGAGGATCCGGGAGGGGGCGAAGCAGAGATGATGAAAAATCGCAGAAGAAAAAGCTTCGCACTGCTGATCCTGGCAGCTGGACTTTTGGTGCTCGTTGCGGTTCTCGGGAGCTTCTGGAAGGAAGCTGCGATCCAGACCGATTTTACGCGAAAAAATCTTGCACCTTGTATCCAGTATCCATTCGGAACAGACTGGATGGGCCGGGACATGTTTGTTCGGACGATCGCCGGACTTTCTTTAAGCATCCGGATCGGACTCCTGACGGCGGCGGTCAGCGCAGCTGCGGCATTTCTTATGGGACTCTGCGCGGCTGTGTGCGGAAAAGCGGCGGACAGCATTGTGCAGATGCTCATCGATATCGTGATGGGAATTCCACATATGCTGCTTCTGATCCTGATCTCCTTCGCCTGCGGGCGGGGATTCTGGGGTGTTGTCTGGGGGATCGCGTTCACGCACTGGGCATCGCTCGCGAGACTCATCCGCGGGGAGGTCCTGCAGCTAAAACAGAGCCAGTATGTGAAGATCGCGGAGAAGCTCGGAAAAGGAAAGTTTTATATCGCATTCTGCCATATGGCGCCGAACCTGATCCCGCAGTTTATTACGGGACTTGTCCTCCTGTTTCCGCATGCGATCCTTCATGAAGCCAGCATCACATTTTTGGGCTTTGGGCTTTCCTCGGAAAGTCCGGCGATCGGGGTGATCCTGTCGGAGAGCATGAAGTACCTTGCGATGGGAAAATGGTGGCTGGCGCTGTTTCCGGGACTTTTCCTCGTGGGAACGGTCCTGCTGTTCCATTATATCGGTCAGGCGCTGTGCAGGCTTCTGGATCCGGGCAGTGTTCATGAATAGGAGGCGGAGAAGATGAAGGATACGATTTTGGAAGTGAAGGATCTCTCCGTCACCTTTACACAGTATGATCGCGTTTTTTCGAGACGGACGCTCCATGCGGTGGAGAAGATGGACCTCTCGGTACGTGCGGGCGAGATCGTGGCGGTCGTGGGATCAAGCGGATCCGGCAAGAGTCTGTTAGCCCATGCGATCATGGGAATCCTGCCCTACAACAGCGCGATGGACGGGGAGATCCGGTTTCTTGGAACACCGCTGACGGCGGAACGGGTAAAAAAGCTCCGTGGACATGAGATCGTTTTTGTGCCCCAGAGTGTGTCATATCTTGATCCGCTCATGAAGATCGGGGATCAGATCCGGAACGGGAAAAAGGATCATTCCGTGAAGGAGAAATGTCTGTCGGTGCTAAAGCGCTATGGCCTGGCCCCGGATATCCGGGAAAAATATCCGTTTCAGCTATCCGGCGGCATGACGCGGCGCGTTCTGATCTCCACAGCGGTGATGGAAACACCGAAATTCGTCATTGCGGACGAGCCGACACCTGGACTTCACATGGAGGCGGCAACGCGCGTTATGGGGCATTTCCGGGAGATGGCGGATGACGGGGCAGGAGTTCTTCTCATCACCCACGATCTGGAGCTGGCGCTTTTGACAGCAGACCGGGTCGTCGTGCTCTATGGAGGCAGAGTCATCGAGGAGACGGACGCGGCTGCTTTTCAGAATGAGGAGAACCTGAAACATCCGTACACAAAGGCGCTGTTCCGATCCATGCCGAAGAACTGGAAAAAGGACGGAGAAAACCTCTGCGACACAGGAGAGATCCTGGAGATCATGCGAAAGGAATACGGAAGATGAAGCTGGAAGCGATCGACATTTCTTTTAAATACGGGAAAGGGAGCAGACAGATCCTGGATCATGTAAATCTTTCGGTGGAACCAGGCGAAAAGGTGGGGATCATGGCACCGAGCGGATATGGAAAGACAACGCTTTGTAAGATCCTTGCCGGGTATGAGAGACCGGATCAGGGGAAAGTCCTGGTCGATGGAATGCCGATCCTGAAGATCCGCGGTTACTGCCCGGTGCAGATGGTCTGGCAGCATCCGGAGCTCTCAGTGAATCCGAAAAGGCGCCTGAGTACGGTTCTTGCGGAAGGGGACTGGACGTTTGAGGATCCGGGCGAACGGGCGCGGATCGAGGAAGGCCTCGGGATCCGGGATGAATGGAAAGAACGGTTTCCGGTGGAGGTTTCCGGCGGGGAGCTTCAGAGGTTCTGTATCGCGAGAGCATTGGGGCGAAAGACGAAACTTCTGATCGCGGATGAGATGACGACAATGCTGGATCTGATCACGCAGGGACAGATCTGGGATTTCGTTTTGAAGGAACTGAAACGGCGGGAGATGGGAATGATCGCGGTCAGCCACTCGCCGGAGCTCCTTGAGAAGGTGTGTGACCGTGTGGTGCGGTATCCGCAGGCTGATCTTCGCGGGTGATATTTATAGCCCATATGTGGGCAATGAATTGACAAGCTTTATGAGATTCCGTAAAATGGGGACATAAAAATATGGTTTTTTGATGCGGTGCAGTGGACAACTGCGCCGTTTTGCTTTTTGACAGAAAATTTCAAAGAATATTTTTACAAACGATGGAGGAAAAGATGAGATTTTGTATGGATCTGTGCCTTGCGGTGGTCCTGATCCAGATTGCATGGACCGATATCCGCACGATGATGATACCGGACCGGGTGCTGGTTCCGCTGATGATCCTGGCGGGACTTTCGGTATTTACGGAGCCGGAAATTCCATTTACTGCCCGGCTCATCGGGATCTTCTGCACAGCACTTCCCATGTACCTTGCAAATCTTTTTGTGGACGGGGCATTTGGTGGCGGTGATATCAGGCTGCTGGCAGCCGCAGGATTCTGTCTCGGATGGAAAACATGCCTGATCGGGACGATCACGGGACTTTTTCTTGGAGGACTTCAGTCAGTGGTCCTGCTGGCACTTGGAAAGGTGAGATTCGGAGAGCGGGCGAGGATCCCGTTTGCTCCGGCGCTCTGTATGGGACTATTTGCCGCAAGACTTTTTGAGGATCAGATCGTCTCCCTGTTCTTCTGGGGAACATGGTAGGGGATCCAGAGTAATAAAAGGTGGGATATGTCATGAAAAAGCAAAAGAAACTTGGGACGGCAGGATTAGCTGATTTTTTCCGACAGTTTTCGGTCCTGGTAAGCTCGGGACTTCCGGTTGCCGGGGCACTTGAGATCATGGAAACGGATGAAACAGATCAGAGATTTTCCCGGGCATGCCGGCTTTTCAAGCAGCGGATGACCGATGGAATGGCGATCGGGGATGCCATGGAGGAGACAGGGGCATTTCCGGAGCTGGCAGTCCAGATGATCCGGTCGGCGGAGATCGGAGGTCATCTCGGGAAAACGACTATGAAGCTCTCGGAGCATTATGAAAAAGAACATCGCACGGAAGGAAAGATCCGCAGTGCTATGCTGTACCCGAAGATCCTTATCTTTATGATGATATTCCTGGTCCTGTTTGTCTTTCTAGCGATCCTTCCGACGCTGGAACCACTCCTTAAAGGTGTGAAGCTTCCGCTTCTTACGAGAACACTGATGGAGATCAGCCATTTTCTGTATCGATACCGATATTTTCTTCCGGCAGCAGCACTGATCCTTTTCACGGTCTGGAAATTTCTGATCACGAGACCTGTGGTCAGGCTTTTGTACGACAGGATGTTGTGTGCACTGCCGGTCCTGGGAAGACAGGTGAGAACGATCTGCACGGCGAGATTCTGTGAAAATATGTCGAGTCTCTATTCCAGCGGACTGCCGATCCCATCCTGTTTAATGTATACAATCGGGACCATCGGAAACCGCTATCTGGATGGGAAACTCCGGTTGATCATGGAAGACGTGAAAAACGGAATGCTGCTCAGCGAGGCAATCCGGGCGAGCGGCAGTTTCGATAAGAAACTGGCGGCGGTGATCGTCACCGGTGAGGAAGCGGGATGCCTGGAAGATATGTTAAAAAGGCTGGCGGAAAATTATGAACATGAGGCGGATCTGGCACTCACGAAACTGATGAATCTCCTGGAACCGGCGATGATCCTGGTCATCGGCTCACTCACCGGTCTTCTGATCCTTGGGATCATGGAACCGATGTGGAACATGTATGGGAGTATTGGCAGTTGAGAGGAGGAAACCGATTGAAAAAGAACGGACATGAAGGCTTTGTTATGGCAGAAGTTCTGATCACAGTCATGATCGTCATGGTCTTTGGGACTTTACTGTTTTCTTCAGCATCGAGAAGATATGTGCGGGCAGAGCGGAATATCGCGAAAATGGAGGCGAGACTGGCTGCGGAATCGGTCGTGCAGGTGCTGGCAGGGAAGATCCTGAAAGAAGAGTCATCGGAGGTGATCGAAAAACTTGTCTCCAGACACGGTCTTCCGGTGACCGAGGGCGTGGTCTGGGCGGATACGGAGAATGGAGAGTCAGAAAAGATCAGGACTGTCGTGACATCTTTCTGGCGAGAGGATGGCTCTGAACTGGTGCTGCATGCGGAGTGTACGGTGCGGGAGCAGACAGAAAGTGCATCGATCGTTCTCGGGCGGGAACGCCTATCCGTGTATACACCATCCACAGCGGATCGGAAGGAGGAGAACGCGCCATGAAAAAGAGAAAGAAAATACTTTCAGATCACAGCGGAATGACGCTCGTGGAGATATTGACAGCGTTCTTTATTCTGATGCTGGCGTCAAAGGCTGTCGTTTCCTGTATTTCAGGGTATTCCCGCGTGATCGAAAAGAGCCGGGAACTTTCCGCAGCAGGCACAGAAGTGGAACGCCTGACAGGAGATGCGGAATATGCAGCAGCCGCAGAGATCCATCTGGAGATCGGCGGGGAGGAGTTTGTGGAATCCGGATCCTATGTGGAAGAGACGGTGAAAGACAGTGATCGTCCGGTAACCGGTTTTTGGGCGGATCAGGCGGTCATGGAGGAGATTTTTGCAGATGGAGAATAAAAGAGGCGGTTTTACCCTGGTGGAAGTCATGACGGCGATCCTGCTGTTTGGAATGCTGATGCTTCTTATTTTTCCGATGAGGCGGATGATGGTTCGCGTTCTGGAGCGGACAGGGGATCAGGAACATGCGGAAATGATCGGTGATGCCGTTTTCCGGCATGTGACGGACGGATTGCAGACAGGTGCGATCCGGGTCGGGGAGCTGGACGAGCTTTCACTGGATACGTTTTGTGAGGATGATCTCGTGCCGGAAATTTCAGTGGAGGATTCGAGTGAATCCCGCGTATTTATCAGGATCACGGTGTCTGAGGGGGCACGGGTCCTTTATGAGAGATCTGGAAATATTTTTTGTGGGAGCCCCGGACAGCAGCCTTAAATAAGGGATGCCGATGACAAAGAATTGGTTTTTATGCGGTGGCGGTACCGCAGTCCAGACAGTGAAATTTTGAGATAGGGGGAAGTGAAAATGCTGCTTGCATTAGGTGGAGACGGAAGAAATGGAAACAGGGAAGAGAGCGCGGAAAAAACGGAACGGGTTGGAAGAGAGACAGAATCGGCGGTGAAGATCCTGGAAGAACTTCTGATCTTCGGATACCGGAAAAATGCCAGCGATATTCACATGGAACCGTGGGAGGACCGGTTTGTGATCCGGATGAGGATCGATGGAATGATGACGATGGTCCGGGAGTTTGACAAATCCATGTACCAGCCGCTCGTGACGAGAGCGAAGGTCATCAGCGGGATGGATATCGCAAAAAAGAGAGTTCCGCAGGACGGACATTTCCGGGAGACGATCAAAGGGATCCGGCTGGATATGAGAACGAGCGTGATCCCGACGATCTTCGGGGAAAAGATGGTGCTGAGATTTCTGGACAGAAAGACGGAGATCGATCATTGCGGGACATTTGGCATGAATGAAGAAAATTATAAGAAGATGATACAGATCCTGAGGAGTCCGGGCGGGATCCTGTATCTTACCGGACCGACAGGATGCGGAAAGACCACGACATTGTACCTGCTCCTGGAATATCTGTTGAGACAGCCGGTAAATATCGTGACGATCGAGGATCCCGTGGAGCGATATCTTCCGGGGATCAGCCAGATCCAGGTGAATGAACAGGCGGGACTTACCTTTGAATCGGGACTCCGCGCGGTTTTGAGACAGGATCCTGATATCATCATGGTCGGCGAGACGAGAGATCCGGAGACTGCGAAGATCAGTGTCCGCGCGGCGATCACCGGTCATCTGGTGCTCTCGACTCTGCACACGAAAAGTGCAGTGGGCGGGATCACAAGAATGGCGGATATGGGCGTGGAGCCATACCTCACGGCGGACAGTCTGTGCGGCATGGCGGCACAGAGACTGGTGAGAAAGGTGTGTCCGCACTGCGCGGAGGCGGTGGAACTCACGGAGGAGGAACAGCGTTTGCTTGGAAGAACGGTGAAAAGTGCAAAACGCGGGCGCGGATGTGAACACTGCCTGAATACAGGATACAAAGGGAGAACTGCGGTCCATGAGATCTTTGTGATGGACCGGGAATTAAAGCGGATGACAGCGGAGAACCGGCCTGCATGGGAGATCGAGGAATATATAGTGAAGACACAGGGAATGCGGACCATGCGGGAAGAGCTGGCAGATCTGGTGTGTGACGGTGTGATCCCGATGGAGGAGTTCCTGCGGACGGTGGAAGTTCGGTAAATACAATATGGAGAAGAAAACGGGATGCGCGCGGCGTGTCCCGTTTTTTCTTAAAAGGAACTTCCGGTGAAATCCAAAGGCACTCCGTGCCAATGGTGCACACTCTTTTTTACATTATCAAATGCCTGTAAACACTGACTTTGCAGGGATTTTTATGAAAACGGATTGGCAAAAATGACGAAAATAGAAAAATATTTTCGTGAAACTGACCAAATAACAGGGGCATGGTTTTACGGATCCGATATGGATTCCGGAAAGGTCCTGTGATATAGTTATGGACAAACAGAGGAATGAACCGTCCGGGACATTCCAGTCAAATCATGACAGATCTTTTTAAAGTCTTAAAAATCTCCGGAAGCAGATGGTGTCTGCTTCATCGAAAAGCCGCCGGCGGCTTTAGCCGGAATATCCAGGAGGAAAAATGAATCGAAGGAAAATGGTAAAGTGGCTTGCTGCTGCAGGTTCTTTTGGCGCACTCGCAGGCTGCAGCGGGGAACTTGTCCCCTATGCGGCGGAGAGACCGATAGAGATCTCGGCAGCGGAGCAGGTGATCCTGCAGGACCGGGAAGCAGGCAGAAGATTCTTTATGGAATCCGTGTCTGCTGCAGACCGGGAAGGAAGACAGGAGATCACGGTAACAGGAAGAGAAAGTGCATTTGATACGCTGGTGATCGCGCAGATGTTTCCGGATGTGATCAATATTTCAAAGACAGATCTTGGAACGAGAAGCGTGAACGGTGAGCTGTTTTCGGACTGCCGGATCGGTTTTGAGTGGCGGGGGCGGGCGCCGGATCCCGGAGAAGAGAAAGTGCCCGGAACAGGAGATCAGTTCGGGGATGAAAAAGACCGGGCGTCCTGGAAGATCGGCGATGTGATCCTGCGGAATGTCGCGGGAAAAGTCTGCAGATTCCGCTGCATTGATGATGATTATCAGGATGGAAGCGGAAACTACGGAAAACGCGCGCTGTTTCTGGCGGAGTGTGTGATCCGGTCTGACGTGGAGAGCACATATGAGGAACGGGTCCTGCTTTCGTTCGGGGAGAATAATAATTATAAGAAATCCCGGGTAAGAAAGTGGCTGGGAGAACAGGAGGAGAATACGGTTCCGGATGCGGACTTTGTATACACGGGAACAGTAACCGCATTTACAGGAAGGACGGAAACCGGAGATTTTGCGCAGACCCGGATGGATGGGCTTCGGAGCTGCCGGCTTTCGTATCAGGAATGCCGGGACCGCTTCTTTCTGCTGTCTCTTGAGGAGGCGTACCGGTACCGGGAGGAGATCTGGAACCCGGAAGGAAAGGGAAGTTCTTACAGCAGGGGATTCTGGCTCCGCACACCAGCTTATGAGACAGACGAGTATGGAAATTTTGTATACGGAAACAGGGAATATGTTGTAGATCTGGAAAACGGATGCCTCAGACAGGCGGATGTGTCGGATAGCGGGATCGGAATCTGTCCGGCGTTCTGTCTGCCGCAGGCATAGAGGGGAGAAAATATGAAAAAGAGCAGAAAAAACAGAGGAAGAAAGAGCCGGATGATGTTAGCGGGATTAGGAGTCTGCATGGCGCTCGGAACACCGGTAAAGGGAATGGCAGTTTTAAGAAGCGTGGAGACGGCGGAGGGGAAAATCGCGACTGCGTCGGATGCGTCCGGGAAGATCGCTGTATTCGCGGCGGACGATGAGATCTGGGGTGCGGATGTAGGTGATATGAGCTTCCTGAGTGGAAGATCCGGAGACGGAAGCAAAGAAAAACCTTACCAGCTCACGACAAAAGAGCATCTGATCGGACTTGCGGTTCTCGCGTCCATGGGAATGGAAATTGGAAGCGGGGAGGGAACGTACCCGGGTAATTATAGAGGTGCCTGGTTTGAACTGGGGAAAAATATCGATCTCGGCGGCATGAACTGGATCCCGATCGGTTTTTACCGAACCGGTGCGGATATGCGGGCGGGAAAAGTGAGTCCGTTTGAAGGTCATTTTGACGGAAATGGGAAGACTGTCTCGAATTTTCGCATGTACCAGCCGTCCTGGGATTTTGGAGGACTGTTCGGAATGGTGGAGAATGCGGAGATCACGGATCTTAAAGTAAAGCCGGGACATGTGATCACAGTGAAGGAAAATGGAGGAATTCTTGCGGGCCGGGCAAAGCATTCGGTGATCCGGAATGTGACGGTAAATGGGACACTGAGGACTACCGGCACCGTTGGCGGAGTGACCGCGGATGTTCTGGAAGATTCTGTGGTGGAAAACTGTGTTTCCGACCATGTGGCGATCGACGCGGGAAGCGGAAAGGAGATCTTCATTGGCGGAATTGCCGGGCGGGCCTCCGAGTCACTGATCGCGGATTGTGAAGTGAATACCGGGGACAGCCTGAGCGCCAGGATCCAGGGCGGTGGTTATGTTGGCGGAATTGCGGGCTTTCAGAATTCTGCAGATATCTTTAATTCGCATGTGATGGGGACCATCGGCGGAAGCGGTGCCCAGTCTATCGGCGGAATTACCGGAAAATATGCCTCCGGAAAGATCAAAGTGGCGAGATTTGAGGGAACGATCGCGTCCTCCGGACTCGGAAGTGCGGCGCGGGAGGGAACCTTCATCGGAACGCACGATACTGGGTTCCATTTCCGCTATGGTGCGGAGGCTGGCGCGGACGCAGCGTATCTGTTCGCAGACACGGAGGAAAAGATCGCGGCCGGAGTCTGTGGTTCCGGAGTTTCGGATGATAACCGGTTTTCATATGATGCCCATATCGGCTTCTGGAACAAGGGCGATAATTTCTACACATTAGTCCAGGGACAGAATGTAAAGAAAGAGGATGAGCTCTATTTCTACGAGGAACTCGAAAACGGAGTCCTCCATGTCGTGGATACGGAGGATGCGGCGAGACAGGGCCTGTATACTCCGGACCATTTCGCACCAAATTCCGTGGGACGGCCAGTGCGGGGATATCTGCTTTCGGTTCTCCAGGTGGATACGGCGGCAAATTCAGAGAATTTCTACGATGTCGCAGTTCTCACAGCAAAAGGTCCGTCCGCGTACAGTAAAGAATTTCATAAAGCTTACCGGGGTGCAGTGGTGGCCGGGGACACGGTGACAGTCCTCACAGCGCCCAGGAATACGGAGACGGAAAAATTCCAGATGGACGGTGTGCCGACTTATACGGACTCTCTGGGGCGAAGAAGGAAGACGAGCTATCAGACAGGCGGTTCCTACCAGTTTGTGATGCCGGAGCATGACACGGAAGTATCTGCTGTCTATAAGAAGGTGGCTGCAGGCGTGCGGGTGGAGCCTCAGGAATTTGCTTTCAGGGTCACAGAGGAGCGCACCGGCGACCGGATGAACCCGTCGATCACAACGGAAGTGCGGGACAGCGCGGGAAAACTTTTGGCGAGATATCTGAACGGAAAGCCGGAAGCAGGGACAAAGGTCCAGGATGTGAAGATCCGGGCGGTAGTCGATAAGAATAATGATGTCGCTGATGAGGCGGTGAGATGGAGCGTGGACGATGATGAACTGATCCTTTTAAAGAAAAATGATGATGAGGATGAGTCCGGATATACGAAAAAGAGCGCTTCGATCGAGCTGAATCTGAATGCCGGATTTTTTAAGGACATCGTCGGGAAGGCTGAGGCAGAGCAGGCAAAGAAACAGTACCGGTATCCGATCGAGGATACGATTTACGGAAACGGAATTCAGGGTGGACTTGCTGTCCTGACGGCAAAAACGAGACCTGTATCCAGTTTCGAGGAGAAGTCTGTGACGGCAAACTGCAGGATCCCGGTAACCTTCCAGATCAAAGACCGGACGAAGGTCGCGGCGGAAGGAGCATCTCTCAATAAGACGGCTTTAAATTTTACAGTCACCAGAAAACTGACCGGTGACCGGAAAAATCCGCAGGAGACACTCACAGTATCAGCACCGCAGATCCTTTCGGGGACCTTTGCACCGGATTATTTTGACAAAAAAGATATCAATTGGACAGTCGGTGATCATGCGATCATCCAGATGGATGCCGGTTTTGTGGAAGAAGGGATCGCGGACGGCGATTACCGGAACGCGAAGGTGAGCGCCAAAAAGGATACAAGATGGATCCTGGATCTCATGGAAGCAGATGACGCGGCTCATGCGGAACATATTTATGAAAAACGCACCGGATATGGGACCCGAAGCACGGATGTGATCATGGCAGCAAAGGATGCGCTTGGAAATATCCAGTCGGCAGCCTGCAGTGTGAAAGTGGACTTTGTGACGGATGACCAGACGGTGGTGATGCCTGAGGAGATCAGGGCGGATCAGGATACGCTGACCTTTGCGCTGACACTTACGAAAAGCGGATCAAGATACAACCCGGTACTTAGCTGGGAGGGCTCGGATGCTCAGAAGATCACGGCAGAACTTGTTCCCGAAGCGGCGCTCAAAGGGAATGGAGACGGAAATTTTGTACTTGAATGGAGATCTCGATCCGGAGCTGTGAAAGCGGAAAACGGAGTGATATCGGCAGATACAGGCGCATCCTGGATCACGGAGGCGATGAAGAAATACCCGTATACGGCGGAAACCACGGATGAGATCACGGTGAAGGCAGGAACTATTGAAAAAAAGATCCCGGTAAAATTGACGTTTAAACTTGTAGACCGGACATGGTCAGGAAGTTCCGGAGGACATTCTTCTGGCAGTGGAAGTACGGGAAGTGTATTGAAAAAGCTGCAGAATACAGGAGAACAGCCGAAAGGAAGTATTGCCGGTGAATGGAGAAAAGAAGCAGACGGAAGCTGGCGGTTTGTTTCCGGCGGAAAAACTTATGCCGGTGAATGGGCCTGGATCTACAATCCATACGCAAAAGAAGGTCAGGAAAAAACTTCCTGGTTTCATTTCGCAAGTGACGGCAGGATGCAGACCGGCTGGTTTCTCGACGAAAAGGATGGCAGCTGGTATTACCTCCGGAAGACGAGCGACGGAAACCAGGGAAAAATGCAGACCGGATGGCTGAAAGAGGGAGAAAAATGGTATTACCTTGGACCGACGGGACGAATGACAAAGGGATGGAACTGGATCGACGGAAAATGTTACTATATGGACCAGAAAAACGGACATATGCTGGCGGGCTGTATGACACCGGACGGATATACCGTGGATGATACAGGTGCATGGTGTGTTCACGGGGTTGTGCAGACATTTGGAAAGAAATAATGACGGGGGATCAGGATGGAAAAGAAGAAAAGAAGGCGATGGATAGCTGGTTTTCTGGCGGTTATCATGACGATCACGGGAGTGGGGATTCCACTCCCGTTCCCGTCCGAGGCATCGGATATATGGCCGCAGAAATCGACGGCACCGTTCTACTGCCTCGATGGAGGAAAAGGATGGAAAAAAGTCGACCGGTATGACATGTATAAATTTGATACGATGCCGTCTTCCCTTACGGAGACGCAGGCGAAACGGCTATTCTGGGCGTATCCGGATAACTGGTCAGCGTTAAAGGACGCGGCAAAAAAATTTGATCCGGGCCTCTATGCGGAAATTGCCTCCACAACATCGAGTGCCAATATCGTAAAATATGTGAAAGACGATGCCGGAACAAAATTTGCCTGGGTGGCTGACAATCCGGAAATCGAAGATCGCGCGATCGCTGCAATGGAGCAGGCGTCATCGGTCGGACTGGCGGCGGGGAAAGAAGCACCGGACGCGATCCGGGGAGCGACTTCAGAAGATACGGCAGTGCCATTCCAGGTACTGCCTTTTTCCGACGGACCGGGGGCACTGGATACAGAATTTGTGCTCGGAAAGGAGTTTATCCGCGATATTGCGAAGATCGAACCTCAGAGTGTCTGGGACAATGGATCGACCGGGGGAAATGTGGGCTGGCTGGATGCCTCCCAGGATAAAAATATTGCAAAATCTGTGATGGGTACAAATCTGTATGAGGTGACCTGGAGCGGAGACGCGATCCGCATCCATAATAACGGCTCGGCGACTGCAAATGAAAATGCGGTTGGCAGCAGTATGACGGATGAAGAAAAATATAATAAGACTACGGTTCGTTATAAGATCACGATGCGAGGTAATTCCGGCTGGTACACGGAAGGCAGCTGGAATCCGGAATATCTCCGGGAATGGATGGATTTTAAGGTCTGTATCAATGCACCGGAACACCAGAGACTCTACAAAGCGGATATGAGGATCATTCCGTCGGATATGGTATTTTATCTTGTGATCAGCCAGGACGGAGGAGAAAAAGACGAAAGGCAGGAATACGGAGCAGAGACGCCGACACTGGAATTTCAGATCTATCGCCATAAAGAGACTTTTTCGGCGGATTATAATGTCAGACTCGTAAAACATGATGATGAGACGGGAATGCCGTTAAAGGGAAGCCAGTTCTATCTGTATGAAAGATTTGAGGATCAGGATAAGATCTCAAAGGCGGATGGAGAGGGAAAACTTGCGGAAAAAAATTTAAGTTTTCGTCCATGGAGAGACTTCCAGGTGTTTTCTGAAGGAACCACGAATGAAAAGGGTGAAATTACTTATCGCGATACCAGAAAGTATGCCTATGAAAAGACATATTGCGACGGACATGCCGCTCCATCCTGGGCAAATATGCCTGAAGAACAGGGAAAAGGTGATGGGAAAAGCGATGCCTATGAGGAGGCGGCAGAACAGACGCGGGACAATAACCGGGCGGCGGCAAAACAGTGGCTGGAGTTAGCAGAGGCCTGCGAGGCAGAGGCGGACGGCGGATGCCACTTCCACTGGCTTGCAGATGAGAGTGTCTATGACGAAGTGAAGGAGGTATTGGAGAGCGGAGAAGCAGACGGAAGAAGCCGGGAAGGCGCCGGGATGATGCGAAAGAACCGTGCCGCATCTCAGGATGCATTTGAAGGATCCGGCTGTAAAGCAGATTGTGAAGAGACTTACCGGAAATTTATCGGACTGCGTTTTACTTATACCTGGAAAGAAATCCAGGCGAGAAGTGGGTATATACTCCATGATCTGCATCAGGATGATATTCCGGTGGAGATGATCATGACGGATTCTTCCGAGGCAGGAGCGAATGCGGAGAAGGTGTCCGGAAGCAGCCGCGAGATCGCGGAAAACATCTGGTATTCGGGAAATGGAAGTATGGGTGAGAACAGTGTTTCAGAAAGAAAAATACCGATGGTGAAAAGCACGATGGGAAATGTTCTGAGGAGAACTGCTTCCGACTCAGAAGCTGCGGCTGTCAGGGCGACGGAGTCCAATGCAGAAAAGAAAAGTATTTTCCGGATGCTTTATGACTTGTTCCGGGGAAAAGATCAGGATGAGGAAGAGGAAAATGGAGGATCAGACGGTTGGGGTGAGTTTGAAGGTGTTGGAGATTTTGCGGATATCCTGGCAGATGCAGAGGAAGATGGGATCCGGCATCTGAATACCGGGGATCCCGGAAAATATTCGCATTGTAACGGAGCGGAAAACTGTGGGGATGCATGGCATGTCTATAACCACCGGACGGAAGGACGGATCCATATTACAAAAAAAGATCTGGACCTTTTCCGGGGAGAATCTGATAAGTATTCATCCTACGGGGATACAGAAGGGGACGGAACACTTCAGGGGGCTGTTTACGGTCTTTTCGCGGCGGAAGACATTATCCATCCGGACGCAGAAATAGCGGGAAACGGGACCCTGACAAATACAGGGATCGTCTACAGGAAGAATGATCTTGTGGCTGCGGCATCGACAGATCAGGACGGAAATGCAGATTTCCTGTGTTATACCGTAAAACCGGGGATGGAATACGATTACGGGGAAGGGAAGATCAGCAAAAGAAATGATATTTCCTGGAACGGACCGGAAAATCTTTATCAGAAGAATAGAGAAAAGAACGGAAACTGCTGGATCGGACGCCCGCTGATCCTTGGAAAATATTATATAAAGGAGCTCTCAAGAAGCGAGGGATATGAACTTTCTGTAAATGGAATGGAGCAGCAGATTACAAACCGGGGAAGCGGATATGATGTGCCGGATTCTGTGACAGATGCCAATGGAACTGCGGTGGTTACGATGCCGGAGCTTGCGGCTGCGATGGAAGGCGATGATGGAAGCGGAAAAGGATACGATGAACTTGCATTTACGGTGAGTTCCTCGGGAACTGCCGGGGAAAACGGAGATGGAGGATATGAGATCCTCGCCTGCGGCTTCCCGGAAGGGACAAAGTTTTATCGTGTCGATACAGGAGAAGAGCTGGTCACAGGACCTCATGTGACGGGAACAGAGACCGTGATCGTGAAAGATGCGGCAGGAAGAACGATATGGAAGCAGGCGGAAAGCGATTCCAGTGACCTTCTCTATCAGCCGGAACGTAACGCAGCGGGAAAGATCACCGGGCAGGAACCAGTGATCCGAATGGAACCGCAGATTTTAAAGGTGGAGCAGATCCCGGAGAAAATACCGATGCGCCTTGAAAATCTGTCTGTCGATGAGGACGATGAACGTTTTCAGGCAAAACTGGAGGAATGTGATCTTTCAGACGAAACAGCAGACGCGTTTCTCTTTTTGAAAGCGCAGACGGAGGAAATCCTCGGAAAGAACGGATATGATGTCCCGGTTACTGCAGGAGGGATCCGTTCTATGGAAACTGCACCGATTTACAAACGGGGAGTGAAAAAAGGTCAGACAGATGTCTGGGGTATGACGACGGAACCAGGAGAAACAGCGAAAAAAACAGTATATGGGGCAGCAGTACAGGAAATCTCTGTCACATGCAAAAAGAATGACAGTATCCTGGATCTCATGCAGAATATTTTCACCTGGTATCAGGAACATCCCCAGTGGAATTTTGGTGGGATCGACATGATCAGAAGAGAAGGAGACCACTATCAGATCACCCTGTACGCCGGGGCATCCTCGATCGGGAATCGAAGATTTTTCACATCGAAAACGGAAAATGGAAGGAAAACGGTGGACTGCGTGTATGCCGTATACGAGGATCCGGTAAATCTTCGCTGGGTCTACCAGGAATATAAAAACAGTGGAAAGTATCGGTTTCAGGTGGACAGACAGTACATGCTCGGGAACGGCAGAGGCAGAAGATATTATCTTGACGCGACACTGACCCCGGTCATGATGCCGGGAACGGATGGAAAACTGACGGAGATCATGCATCAGGTCATGGTTTACCATAAAAAAGGGGAAGACGTGATCGATTACCTGTCTGGAGATCCGGCACATGGATACCGCGTTCCACTTACAAAGACGGAAGATAAGATCGAGATCACGACAGAAAAAGAAGTCGTGGAAAAAGACGTGGAACTTCCGGATGTGGTGAGAGAGGAAAAAAACGGTGTATACAGGATCCATATAAAGACCGCGGGGAAGGATTCTTTTGGAAAAGAATTCAATGATAAAAAGACGAGTCTTACTTTAAACTTTACTGCAAAACTTCCGGAAAAAAGCCATGTTCTGACGGAAAAAGAGATCCGGATGCTTGGAAATGCGAATGTCCGGGGATATCGGGCGGGAGACCGGATCGGCTATGCGGAATACCTTGTAAGGTTTTCGGGTGCAGCTCTTGCAGCGTCTGTTTCGAAGAACCGGGATCTTTCCGATACCTATATTATCGCAAAGCGGCTGATCTATCGCGGGCAGGATAAGATCAGCGAGGACGGGGATACGGGACTGACACCGGCAATTGTTCTTGAGCGGCCTGTGAAACAGAAAATACGCGTGGAAAAAAAGACGGACGACGGAGAAAATATCGGGAATTTCCGCTTTAAGATCTACCTGAAGTCCAATCTGGAACGAATTTTCTGTACAAAAGACGGAGAGATTTCCTGGGCAGATAAAAACGGAAATCCGGTGCAGATCGAAGAATACCGGGAACATTTTCCAGAGCTGGTGCAGAAGATCTATACGAGAAAGGAAATCCGACAGGTACTGGAGACGGTGGCGCAGAGGAAAGATTCTGACCAGGGAGAAGGAACGATTCACGAGTATAACTATGAAAAGTTCTTCGCGGCTATCCGAACGGCGGATACAGATCGCTGGAAGAGAAAGGGAAAACTGTGGAATACGTCATTTAAACCATTTGCGTCCAGCCTTATCAGCGGAAAGAAAAATGAGATCAATACTTCAGAATATGCGAAAGAAAACACAAAGCGCTCGGATGCGGTCCGGCAGTTCGCCATCGACTGGTATCTGAAAGAGGAGATGGAAAATCTGCAGTATAAGGAGAGCAAATATCCGGATGAGCAGTACGACCATGCCTTTTTTCTTGCGATCCAAAAGGCGGAGGAGTATCTGCAGCCATTTTTCCGATATGATCTTGGAAAGATCTACGCGATCGCATGGGACAGCGAGGAGGACGGTGGTTCTGACGGAGATCAGACAACTCTGACCGTTCAAAAGAAAAATGGGGAGACAAAGGAAGAGGCAGCTGCGGCAGTTTCTGAATATCTCCCATACGGAGAGTATGTGATCGCAGAGGAACAGCCATATGTACCTGAATTACTGGACTTTAAGAACAGGCATTATGAGATTGATGCGCCGAAGGAGATCTTCCTTCCGGAGGCAGCAGGACAGTCCGGGGATGATCAGAGAGAAAACTATATTTATAAGAGAGCGTATTCCCCATGGGATCTTGCGAAAAAGTACCTGATCCGCTTCAATGAGGAGTGGGACAAAAATCAGCAGCAGGAGCTGCGGGAGTATGTGATCAGTGCCCACAGCAATGACGGGGATTTTGAAGTTTATCCATATGGCCTCTCAGAAAAAGCAAAGACCGGCCATTATGAACCTTATGGAAACGGGAAGGTGGGGCGATATTATCACTATCGGTCAGACAGCGAATACGGAGCGAAAACAGATGGAAAGGAGACGATGACAGGGGTAAAAACAGCTCGTAACGGAGAATATGCGCCGATGCTGGTTCCATGGAGCATTGTAGATCCGAATGAGCAGAAAGATGACAAGAGCTGGACAGGATATGGAGAAAAATCATTTCTGGACCGGAAATATTATGCTGATGTGAGAATTGAAAAGCTTGATGCGGAAACAGGGGAACCGATCCTTTACGATGACGCAGTATTCGGGATCTACCGTGCAGAGAGAAATGAGGCAGAGAATGGTGATGGAGCTGTAACGTGTTACACGGCTGATACGATGATCCTGGGAAGCAGATATTTTCTGGAAGCGATGGGAGCGAAGGAGATCCGGCCGTTTGCGCGGAAAGCGCCTGGAGCCGGAGAACTCTTTTACGGAACGGTTCCTGCGGGAACGCCGGTTTGTCATGAGGAAGATCTTGTAAGCTTTACGGACAGAGATGGACTGCAGACGGGAACGCTCCTGGCGATCCCAACAATCCGGGATATTGCGGAAAAGGGGATTCTTCAGGCAGCAGGTTACGCGAAAACGCCAAATCCTCTTCCGGCAGGAGTCTATGTGCTGGCAGAGATAAAGGCGCCGTCTGGATATGTACGTTCAGGACCTGTGGCGGTGGAAATCTACAGTGACAGGATCCTGTATTCCGGTGGCTGGACGGAAGAGAAAACGGCAGCATCCGTTTATGGATATGAGCAGGATCCGAAGGGGATCCATCCGAAGAATGTCACGGATACAGCCAGAATCTACGCGGAAAATACCGCAACAATTCTGGAAGTTTCAAAAACAAAGACAATAGATACAACTCGTGGAATGAAGGTATCAGGCCGTGTGGAAGGTACGATCTCTGAACTTCGCGCACAGTATGGACTGGAGAATCTCGACCTTGCCTATGATCATGCAGGGATATACCAGGGATTTGGCTGGAAGAAAGGGACACTGGAGATACTGGAAGAGCGGAAACATGCCGGAGAGAGGGTGGAGCTCGTTTATGAGAACGGTGTCTTTCAGGGATACGGCTATGTGACAAAAAGGCTTGAAACGGCAGATCATGAGAACCCATATGTAACCGGAGCGAAACTTGCGCTTTATGACGCGATCCGGGTAGAAACGACCGGAGATTCCGAGGACTACGCATTTGAAGGTGTGGAGGTCACAAGGGACAGAAACGGAAATGTGACAGATATTGTCGTAAAGGAGGGATATGCAGGAGAAAAACAGGAATTCTCTCGTGAACCAGGATCGGAAAATGATACCCGGGGCGAAGGAATCTGGAAACTCAGGACCGTGAAGAGACCGGATACCCCGGTCCTGCTCTACGATCTCGGGAATCTTGATGTGATAACGAAAGGAAAAGATGGAACTCTTTACGGCTATGACCGGGAAGGGCGGCGGCAGAAGATCACCTTTGATACGAGATCGATCTACGCGCTGAAAAATGGAAAACCTGTATTTGAAGTATCTGGAGGCGATTTCTCAAAACTTGTATATGATCGGAAGTCGAAGGCGTTTACCTCGATGGATCCGGAGACTACGCTGTTTCATCTTGACTCATTCCTGTGCAGGGACGCGGAAACAGATCCCTATACGGGACTGGCATATGTGAGGAAGATGGAGATTGGAAGGTATGGGAGGGAACGACCGGTCTTTTACGTGTGGCCGGTGGTAAAAGAGACGGATTCATCGGGGAATCTGATCGGAAGACGGAAAATATTGACCGGAAGACCAGCAGAAATCGCAGAAGAAACTGAGAATGCCTATATTACTGGGACATGGAACCCGAAAACAGGCCGTTTCGAAAAAAAGATGGAACCAGTTCTCGATGAGTTTGGACTGGTAAAATATTATCCGGAAAGCGGCGCCGTGTACAAGAAAGGAGAATCGGTCTATGACCGGGATGGGGATTATGTGACATACCGGTATGAAGATCTTCTGGAAATGGAGAACCGTGCGGCATACCACTTGAACAGGAGAGAGGATCTTCTTGATGTAGGGGATCCGGAGGATGAGGCGGATGATGTACCTTTAAAACACAGAAAGGGAGAGGTATGGATCATTCCGAATGTATGGGTCAGCGGTGAGAAAACGATCCAGGACGGCAGCACGGATGAGGAGACGGATGGACAGCCGGATCTTTTAAGACGTGTGATCCCGGGAAGCTACATTCTTGAGGAACTGGAGGCGCCGGATGGGTATGTGCGTGCGCTTCCGGCAGCAGTGGAGGTGAATGAGACAAAAGAAATCCAGAGAGTCGTCCTGTCAGATGAGAAGACGAAGGTGGAGATTGCAAAGACAGACGGGACAGAAAGCTATGTTCAGAATATCGAAAACGGGACGGACAGCCAGAATAAAGAAAACGGGACGGAGATCCGCGGATCATACGGTCAGAAGTTTGTCAAAGGAGCAAAACTTGCGCTCTTTAAAGCGAAGCGTGTGAATTCTGCGGATCATGAGAAATACCCCAAAGGATACTATCTTGTGAAGGCAGAAGAGACGCCTGCTGTGTGGAGCTCAGAAGACCCGTTGGACAATCACAAAGTTCCGGTGACGGCGCTGTGGATTACGGATGGAAAACCAAAGTATTTTGAGGGAATTCCGGTGGGAAACTATATCCTGGAGGAGCTGGAGACTCCGCCTGGTTATCTTCCTGCTTCGATGGAGATCACAGTGGAAGAGACAAAAGAGCTGCAGAGCTTTGTCCTGAAGGATGACCATACAAAACTGGAGATCCTTAAGTTTGAGAGAAATACGTCCGGCGAGAAAGAAGCGCTGTCCTGGCCGGCGTCTCCCGAATTTGTTCTCTGTGAAGCGGATCTTGATGAAAACGGGGAGGTGAAGATGGAGAACGGTACTTATGGGTACCGGAAAGACCGGATTGCAGACAGTTGGAAGGCAGATGACCTGTCAGAGTACCTTCCGGCGGTCCCGGAGGCGTATGAAAAGATGTTTGGCGAGTATGGAAATGGATTTGAACAGTTTTCATGGAGAAAAGAAATCACGGGACGAGTGATCTCTGGAGAGGCCAGACTTCTGGAGAATAAAGAAACAGAGGATCAGGGGATCATCCTGCAGCTCTGGGAGCTATCGGATGGAAGCAGAATGCAGGTTTCTGTATCCGCAAATGGAAATCCGGAAAAATTAACGCAGAATGGTCAGCCGTCACCGGCATTTGAGTATCAGTTCCGTTACCGTTCCGGATTTTCCGGCAGCTTCCCGGAAGTGACCAGCTACGATACAAGAGGCGGTCTGCACCGGATCGACCGGCTTCCGGAAGGAAAATATGTGCTTCTGGAGAGTAAGGTTCCGGATGGATATCAGGGAGCAGATCCGATGCTGATCACAGTGGATCAGTCCGGAACCGTTATCCGTTATGAAGTGGAAAATAAACGGAAACCGGAGGAACGGGCAGCATTTGGGCGCATCAGGATCAGGAAGACGGATGCGGATGATAAAGATCTGCGGCTTTCCGGTGCCTGGTTTGAAGCTGTCTGTGTACAGACAGGGGAGAAAACTGTGTTTGCGACTGGTGAAGATGGGATCGCGTTATCGCCGGAACTTTCAATCGGATATCTGGATCATGGAGCCTGGATCATGTATGAATATACAGTTCGGGAGCTCATGCCGCCTCCGGGATACGGACGCTGTGAAGAAACCTTTTCGGTCGTGTTTGACAGGGAAAAAGAGGATCTGATCCAGCTGTATGAACTTTCTGTCGAAAATAAAACGACAAGAGCCGGATTCAGTAAACTGGATCTCACGACAGGGGAAGAACTTCCAGGAGCTTCCCTGGAGTTAAAAACTTCTGATGGAAGGCTTGTTGATTCCTGGATATCCGGGAAGACTCCGCATCTTGTAGAAGGAAAGCTGACGGCAGGTGAGAACTATATTCTGACAGAAATATCCGCTCCTGACGGGTACGAGCTCGCGGAATCCATTTCCTTTACAGTGCCGGAGAACGGAAATTTCGTGAAGATCGAGATGACGGATCGAAGAAAGCCGCCGGAGGAACCGGAAACACCGACGGAGCCGGAACAGCCGACAGAACCCGATATCCCGACTTTTCCGGAAACACCGACGGAACCGGAAATGCCGGAGACGCCGGAAACACCAACGGAGCCGGAACGTCCGACGCCATCTGTTCCTGGTGAGAAGCCAAAGAAACCGGTGGAAGCGGAGTGGACAGAGCCTGAGACAGAACCGGAACCGGAACGGAAAAAAACATATGGGACGATCACGGTACGCTATGAACGGGAATTTTCAGGCAGCGGAAAGGGGCACGTCCACCAAAAAGGCAGGACAGATCTCAGAACCCCGGAAACGGGAGATGCGGGAAGACCAGAGCTTGCAGTAACCGGTCTGTTTGTCGGATTCCTTGGACTCTGGTATCTTCACATAAAAAAGGAGAGAGAAGAAAGGAACAATGAACATGAGGATGAAAAATGATGGAAGCCGGAAAATCCGGCTTCCGGTCAGAAAAATATTCGGATTTTTAGGAATGGAGGCAGTTCTCTTATGTGTATCTTTTTTCATGCCTGCATTCGCGGAAAAATTGCCGTCAGAGGAAAGAAAGCTGCAGGTGGAAGAAACTCTGTCCGGAGAAGAGACATCGCCTGCGGAGAAAAAAAGAGAAGAAAAAGAGACTCTGACGTATGAAAGCCCCATATTTACGGGTGGGGGAGAGGAATTTCTACCGGAAGAGACAAGGACCGAGGGCGAAAAAGAATACCGTCTGGTATCAACGCGAATCCGAAACGCAAAGAAAACAGGAGAAATGACGTATGCCCAGGTGACAATCCCATATGATCTGGAAGGAGATGATACAGTGCCGGAGACAGCGGATGTTCCCCTGATCGATGAGGAGTCCGGCACAGAGTTTGAGCGGGAGCTTTCTCTTGTGGATGTGGAAGAAATATCGAGAGAATGGTCAGATACCTTTTCTTTTTCGGTCACGGTTTCCGGGTATGGAGCAGACTCATTTTATCTGGGAGATATGGAGATCCCCGGGAATGCGGATCTTGCTGACTACGGAGAAAAACTTCTGGATCTCGCCGGACTGTCCCGGGAGTATTACCGGGTAGACCGCGTGGAGTGGGACGGCGAACCTTATGAAGATGGGGAGGTGATATGCAGAAACGCAGCCGCAGTTGGAAGCAAACTGGTCCGAAACGTAAAAGCGAAGTACGGCGGTCAGATCCGGACACCGGATCTGGAAGGAAAGCAGTATATTGGAATTTATGAGGAAGTTCTCCCGGAAACGGAAGATGAGACAGGGATCGAACCAGAGCCGGAGATCATGAGCCAGCCGGAAACGATCCCGGATACTTCCGAAGAAACTGTACAGGCAAGTCTCGCAGAGCGGATCATTGAATGGCTGGAGAGCCATATCACGACGATAACGGTGAGTTTTGTAAGTGTACTTTTACTGGCAGCGGGAATCTGGCTGTTTGTGAAAAGCGGAAAAAAGCCAGGGCGTCAGTCACCCTAGCTTTTCCTGCCAGTCTTTTTCCTTAAAACCGGTGAGAACAAAGGAGTCACCGATCACTAACGGACGTTTTACGAGCATGCCGTCAGTTGCCAGAAGGGCAATCTGTTCTTCCTCGCTCATAGTCGGGAGTTTATCTTTCAGTCCCATGGATTTATAGAGAAGTCCGCTGGTGTTAAAGAATTTTTTTAACGGAAGTCCGCTCATTTTGTACCATTCTGTCAGTTCTGCCACACTGGGATTATTTTCCTTGATATGGCGGCTGGTATAAGATACCTGGTGCTCATCGAGCCAGCGCTTTGCCTTTTGACAGGTGGAACACGGCGGATATTCGAGAAAAAGAATATTCATAGTGAAAAACACCTCCATGTGCTTAGTATAATGGATTTTTCCGGAGAATACAATGAAAAGGAGAAGATGTTGATCGGGCGGAAAGAAATATGGATATTCTGATCTTTCTTTCAGAGTTTATGGTACCGCTCACGGTATTTTATATCGTCGGTTCCGGAATCCTTGCAAAACGACCGGTGTTCGATGATTTTCTGGATGGCGCAAAGGAAGGAATGCACACTGTGGCGGATGTACTTCCGACTCTGATCGGACTGATGACAGCGGTGGGAGTTTTAAGAGCTTCGGGGATTCTTGAAGCAGTATCGGAACTTCTGAAGATTCCCGCCGCACTCTGCCATATCCCTGTTCCGGTAATCCCGATCATTCTGGTGAGGATCGTATCCAGCTCTGCAGCCGTTGGTCTGATCCTTGACATCTTTAAAGAATATGGGCCGGATTCTCTGGTCGGAAATATGGTTTCTATCATGATGGGGTGTACGGAGACAGTGTTTTATACCATGAGTGTGTATTTTATGTCTGCACATATCCGAAAGACACGCTGGACATTGCCTGGAGCTCTTGCTGCAACAGCGGCTGGGATCGCTGCAAGTATCTTTTTGACGGGGCAATTATTCCATACCTGATACAGCCGGGGCGGAATGCGAAGCATCGGCATAATCTTGTTACAGCCCGGCGGTGGGGCGTCCGTGTACTGTAGTGTATTTTCACAGAAAAAGCGGAAAACCGGAGAAAATCGGTTGTGTCGTGAATTGGAATCGTTTATAATAAAAGCCGTAAAAAACAAAAGATCCGGGGCGTCAGGAAGATCGGATATTGCGGTTGGACAGCCCAGAGAGGAAGAGGATTCCACGGTTGGACGATTATAAAGTATTGAACGAGATCCTGGTGAGACTGTTCCGCAGCATCATGGACGTTGAGGAGAAGGCGATCATCACCCAGGAGTTCCAGGATATAACAAACAATGATATGCATGTGATCGAGGCCATCGGTATGGGAACACCGAAAAACATGTCATCGATCGCAAAAGAACTCTCTGTCACGGTAGGCACCCTGACGATCGCGATGAACAGCCTGGTAAAAAAAGGGTATGTGAAGAGGGAACGCGGGGAGGAAGACCGCAGGGTCGTATATATCTCGCTTTCGGATAAGGGAAAGAAAGCGTTTATCCACCATGCGAGATTCCATAAAGAAATGATCACCTCGATCCTGGATGAATTTGACGAGGATGAGAAAAAGATCCTGATCCGTGGACTCACGAAGCTGGACAACTGGTTTCGGGATAAGGAAGAAGAGAACAAAACAGGACGGGAATAAAATGCGCACTGCACGATCGCTGTTTCAGCGAGAAGTCAGGTGCGTATTTTTAATTTGCGCGAGACCTTAGCGACTGTCGTGATAGCAGAGAGAAAGCAATAAAAAGTTGAATTAAAAAAGTAAAGTATATATAAATATAACTTAAAAATATTAAGCAAAGTTGATAAAAACAATATTTAAATGCCATGAATACCTCCACAAATATGGACGATGCGAAAGCAGCATGGGATAAAGTTCAGGAATATTCCTGGCAGTATCTGGCAGTTCTCAACTTTGGTCATTATATTGCAAATTATGCATGGAATGATCATGTAAAAGGCTTAAATTACAGCGGACTCTACTTCTGGAATGCGGGATACGTAGAGTAGATCAGCACAAAGATCCGGATAAAAATACCTGGCAGAGATGGATCGCTTCACTCTGACCAGGTATTTATGTGTCTGTAACTGTATGTGTATAAAGACTGGTACCGCGGTAAACAGCAGCGCCGGAAAGCTTTCGATTATTCGATATAGGCAACTTTTCCGATCCGCTCTTTCGGCTGGATCACAGTATCCGGATCCGGATAGCCTAACGCAGCCATCCCATAGACTACATGATTGGCTGGAACACCAAAATCATTTAAGATGTCACGGATTGCCGGAGTATCGCAGATATTCTGGAGCTGGTTGATCCAGACAGAGCCGACTCCGTAGGAATTGGCAGCTAAAAAGATATTTTCGAGAGCGCAGGCATCATCTTCTTTTCCCCAGTTACTGTCGCGCAGATTGGACGGTATGATGATGGCAGCCGGGCAGTACAGATCATATCCCGGGCGGTTTAATGTGGTTTTGATCGCCTCAGCCAGACGTTTGATGGCATTCTTATTTGTCACCACCGTAAATTTCCAGGTCTGTTTTCCCATACCGCTCGGCGCGTGGAGAGCTGCCTGTACCAGATCATCAAGGATCTCTCTGGAGATTGGAGTGTCGGTGAATTTACGGATGCTTCTTCTTGTAAGGATATTGTTCATGACTTCGTTCATTGAGATGTTCCTCCTGTCAAAATCAGAATGTAAAAAGTTTCGGGAAACATATACCGATTTATTTTATCATATTAGTCGTCAAAACTCCAGAGACCTTAAGAGAAAATTGAAAGAAAAAATAGAAATAATAAACAAAATTAAATATCAATTCCGATTTTTCCTATCACATTTTCACTACTGGTGATATCATATGCCCATAATAATAAATTTCCAAACAGAAAGGGGTAATTGTATGTTAATTGCTACATGGATCGTGACTTTTATTCTGATCATTGCTGTCGGAATCTATGCAGGAACAAAAATCGCACATGCAAATCAGTGGTCCGGCAGTGACCGGTCAATGAGTGCATTTGCGGTTGGCGCGATGTTAGGTGCATGGCAGATCGGAGGCATGAGCGTTGTTGGTGCCGCACAGAATGGTTATACGATGGGTATCGCGGGATGCTGGTACTCGATCGCAAGCGGCGTCTACATCCTTTTCTTAGGACTTCTGGCTGGTCCGCTTCGTAAAAACTTAAAGACAGAGGCGCTTCCGGATTATCTGGAATCCCGCTTCTCGCCGGGCGTTGCAAGACTTCAGTCCTACGTATGGATCATTTTCGGAATCATCTATATTCCGATCCAGTTAAAGACGATCTCATCGATCATCCAGATCGTTCTTCCGGGATTAAATACCGGTCTTGCGATGTTTATCGGTGTTACGATCGCAGCAATCTATACTGGATTCGCAGGAATGAAAGGTTCTGCAGCAATCGGTCGTGTCGTTTGTATCGCAACATATGTACTTCTTATTTTCTTTGTGGGAACACACATTGGAGATTTCGGCGGATATTCCGGACTGATCGCATCACTTCCGGAAGGTTATGACAAGTTAAGCGCAATGCCGACCCAGCAGATCATCGCGTGGGCAGTCGGCGGTCTCTTAAGCTCTGTAGTTCTTCAGTCCGCTCTTCAGCCGATGTTAGCAGCGAAAGACGACAAGACAGCATGCGCAGGCTGCATCATCGGTTATATTCTTGCAGCTCCGATCTGTATCCTGACAGCAATCGTTGGTATGATGGCGCGCGCAGCAAATGACGGTCTCGGTGACGGCGTAACAGCATTCGCATGGGCAATCCGTGATATGAACACACCGGTCATGGCAGGTATCATCTTTGCAGTCTGCACGATGATCATTGCTGCGACAATGGCTACCATGATGATGGCAACCGGTACGATCCTTACCAATATCTACAAGAAACAGATCAACAAGAGTGCGGATGACCATCAGATCCTCAAGGTTTCCCGTTTCGGAACGATCGCAGTTGCGTATGTTTCTCTGTTAGTTGGTTTCTTCATTCCGTCCGCACAGATGACAAATATGTTCTTAACACTTACATACTGTGTAACTTCTCCGTTCAGCTATTCTGTAGTTGTAGGACTTTTCTGGAAGAGAGTGAACGCGAAAGCATCGTTCGCAAGCGTTATCGCAGGTATCGTAACCGCGATTGCATGGGTAGTGCTTGGATTAAACGGAACATTAAACGTTGTATATCCGACGATCGTTGTCAGCTATGTCGTTGGTATTATTGTTACACTGGCAACTTCTCCTGCTGAAAAGACAGCATAACAGAAACTTGGAAGATATGAGCTGCGTTTTACAGAAAGAAGATCTGTAAAACGCAGCGAAATGACAGAAAAAGGAGGATTTTGATATGCCGAACAGACCTTATCTTGGAAGGACCGTTGATGATACGATCGCGATGTATAAACCGCATGTATCGGGAACAGAAGGCGCGGTCAGCTCGAACAGCCCATATGCGACACAGGCTGGTCTTGAGATCATGAAACAGGGCGGAAATGCCTTTGATGCAGCAGTTGCAGTGTCTCTTGTTCTCGGCGTTGTGGAACCGTACCATTGTGGAATTGGCGGCGGATGCTTCCATACATTCTATGATAAAAATACAAATGAGTTCTACTGCGTGGATGCCCGGGGAATTGCTCCGAAGAATGCATACCAGGATATGATGCTGGATGAGAACGGTGATGTAGATCTGAACCTTACCGAATATTCCGGAAGATCTGTATCGGTACCGTCGTTCTATCGCGCAATGGATAATTTGCTGAAGAAACACGGCACGATGACATGGGAACAGGTTTCAACGCCTGCGATCAAGCTTTGCCGTGATGGCTTTGCATGCGGCTTCGCGTACGCCAGGATCACGGATACCCCGGAGGCAGAGCACAATAAAGCAGAATATGAAGGTTTTGAGGAGCTTTATCTGAATCATGGAAAGCCGCGTCAGTTTGGTGAGATCATTAAAAATCCGGACCTGGCAGACACCATGGAAGGCGTTGCGAAGAATGGTGTGGACTGGTTCTATAATGGACCGATCGCAGACGAGATGGTAGAGCATATCAACAAAAATAAAGGACTCTTCTGCAAGGAAGATCTCATAAACTGCAAGCCGAAGGAACGGATCCCGGTTCGCGGAAATTATCGTGGATATGATATCATCTCCATGGCACCGCCGTCTTCAGGCGGAACCCATATCATCCAGATGTTAAATATTCTGGAAAACTTCGATTTAAAAGGAATGGGATTCCATTCTGCTGACAGTACTCATGTAATTGCAGAGACCATGAAGATGATGTTTGCTGATCGATCCGTGGCAATGGGTGATCCGGACTTCGTTGACGTAAAGGTTGATAAACTGCTCTCGAAAGAGTATGCGAAAGAGCTGGCTGCAAAGATCGATATGGATCATGCAAAAGAATATGCCCCAACGGACGGGATCGAGGCAAAAGAGTACCGCGGCTGCACATCTAACTTTACGGTAATGGATAAATATGGAAATGTGATCTCCCAGACACAGACGATCCGTAACTGGTGGGGATCGGGCGTTGTGATCCCGGGAAGAGGATTCATTATGAACAACGCAATGGCAGACTTCAGTGCAAAAGCAGGTGTCCGTACCACACAGGGACTGGCATATGGAATGGCAAATGCGATCCGTCCAGGAAAAACTCCGTTATCCAGTATGTCCCCAACAATCGTCATGAAAGACGGAAAACCGGTATTATCCGTTGGCGCAGCTGGTGGTCCGCGTATCATTACAAGTACCCTGCAGCTCATTATCAACAACCTGGATTACGGCATGATGATGGATTCTGCAGTAAAACATCCGCATATGTGCTGTCTGACATTAAATCAGGGACTTGAGCTTGAGGAAGGTTTCTCACCGGATACGATCAAGCTTCTGGCGGCAAAAGGACATATCATCAAGAATACTACCGATTTTGGAGAACTTCTCGTTATGCCGAATGGTATCCGTAATATTGATGGTACTTTCTTCCCAGGAGGAACAAGCCGCGTTGACGGCGGCGGCGGTGCACTGACGGCGTCCGGAACGATGGCGATCGATGGTCTGTGCTTTATTGATGAGAAATTAACGAAATAAGAAAAAGAAGACCAGAAAATTTTATTTCAGGTAAAAAACACCGGCAAACTGGAGGGAATCTCCAGTTGCCGGTGCTATGTTGTGTTATGCAGAGAAGCGGAACAGATGAATGGATCAGTCGATAGCTGGCGTTCCTTGTGCTGCAGCTTCTTCGATCAGCTGGATCGTCTCATTCGTGCTCAGAACAGTACAGTAAATGACGTTCATGATCCGTAATTCGGCTTCATGGAGCTCCTGGGTAGCGGCTGCACAGGAATCTTCCGGACAAATCACACGGAAGCCCTGATCAGCGAGAACGCGGATCGTGGAGGCCACACACTGGTCGGTCACTACACCGGTGACGATCACGGTATCGATCCCCATATTGTGGAGGATCTGTGTGTAGTTTGTTCCAAGGCTGACGCTGTCTGTGGTCTTATTTACAACGATCTCGTCTTCGAGAGGGGTAAGCTCATCGACCATTTTTGCACTGTCGTCGCCTACATAGACGTAAATATCGTTCCAGCCAACGGTGCTCTGGACACGGGAACGGTCAGAGCCGTCTTTTTTCAGACTCGCGATCCGCCCGTAGGTTACTTCAACTCCGTTTTTCCGGCAGCAATCCAGAAGGCGTTTGTTATTCGGGATGACCACCTTTTCTACGTGATCGTAAAACCATTCCCATTCATCCCACTCTCCGGCTTCCTTACACTGCAGTGCATCGTAGCCGTCTTTTGCGATGAAATGTTTCTGCATATCCACGATCAGAAGAGCTGTTTTTTTCAGATCCAGATGGATATCCGGGATTTCTTTCATGTTGCGGTAATAAAATGAGAGAAATTTTTCATTTGTTTTCATCGGCATATATCTCCTGTCTATATCTTATGAAAAAAATTATAGCAGAAAGAAAAGAGCCGGGCAACTGAAATAGAATGCAAATAAATGTGTGATTTTGTGCGATGTTAGAAAAAACACAATAATTTCGTAAAATAACAAAAAACTAAGACTGAACTTTGTTTATTACGCTAATATACAATAAAAAGAATTTTGTGTTAAATTATTAAATAAGAAAAAAGATCCATCCGCAGACGTTTGAAATAAAGAAGGAGGGACGTGCCATGACGCAATCAGAAATTTTGAAAGCGACTGATCGCTTTTTTACAAAACAGCCCTTTTGGGATATCACACGAAAACGCACAGACACGTATCTCCGGATCGAAGATGAGACGGTACGGATCATTCGTTACGGTATGAACGAAGGGACGGAAGGACTGGACTGTATTCCAGGTGTTGGGCAGATCGGGATCATGTTTTCCGTGCAGGAAAAAGAAGCAAAAGCATACCTTTACGGGGTGCTTCCGGAGAAGAAGATCCTGCCGCAGTATGGGATCAAAGAAAGTGCACAGCTGCAGTTCTCACCGGCGAGTTTCTCAAAACTGACCGGACTTCCGTCGGCAGATATTCCGGCTGAAGGACTTCTGCTTACCGATGTATTTCCCTGGGCAGTTCCGTTTATAGAAGAAGTAAATTCTGTGGACAATGGGCAGGAACACTGCGAGGTGATCTCAAAATTCCTGCAGGAATGTGTCCGAAAAAAATCCGATATTCGTGAAACAGATAAGGAGCTGGCCAGTTCGATCGTAAATTACCTGATGAAATACAGAAAAGTTATCCGAATGAAGGAACTGGAACAGGAGTATGGATTCTGTGCAAGGACGATCCAGAAGGCAGTTGTCAGCAATGTGGGAGTCACACCGAAACAGCTGAATCTTCAGATCTGCCTTCAGAATGCGATTCAGACGATCGCGGAAAAGCCGGATCTGTCATTGACAGATCTTACCTACCAGATGCAGTTTTATGATCAGTCGCACTTCGGGAGTGTGTTCCGCCGTATGACGGGAGTGTGTCCGGGACAATATCAGAAGTGGCTGCAGACGGAGAAGGAAGGTGAGAAATGTGCTGTATGACAGACGGGAAAAGATTATAGCCCTTTTGAATCGTGACGGAATGGTAAAGGCCAATGAGCTGGTGGAGCAATATGGTGTGTCCATGGAGACGATCCGAAGAGATCTGGAATATCTGGAGAAACGAGGACTTGTCGACCGTGTATATGGAGGAGCGATCTTAAGAAAAAAACGCGGAGTGGAACCGAAGATCGAGAAACGCCAGCTGGAGCACTATGAAGAAAAAAAAGCGATCGGTCAGAGAGCCGTTGATCTTGTAGAGGATGGAGAAGTGATCGCGATCGACCTTGGAACGACGACGCGGGAATTTGCGCGTGCTCTGGTTGGAAAAAAGAGACGCCTCACTGTGATCACAAATTCGATCCCGATCGCACTGGATTTATCAGTGGATGAAAATATCCGGGTGATCATGGTCGGCGGAGAAGTGCGCAAGAATGAACTCTCCGTATCCGGAAACATTGCAGATGAAAATATGCGCTATTTCCAGACGGACAAGATTTTTCTCGGAGTCGGCGGATTGACGGAAAAATTTGGAATTACAGATTACCATGTGGAGGAAACTCCATTTCGCAGGATCGGGGTCAGCCGGACGCAGAAGGTGATCGCACTTGCGGATCACAGTAAATTTGGAGTGACGGCGATGAATCAGGTGTGCAGCCTGGAACAGATCGATGCGCTCGTGACGGATCGGCAGGCGGATAAAAATCTGATCGGGAGACTGAAGGCAAAGGGAATGAAAGTGTATCTTGCGTGAAAGAACAAAATATGTTGGATTTCAGAAAAAAGGCAAAGGGGACTGAGCAGCCATGGTGGGCTGTGGAAGTCCCTTTTTCCATATTTCTGAGAGGCATGATCAGATACAGAAGGATTTGCCGGACAGGTGGATTTACGGAATCAGCCGGAAGGAAAAGACAGAGAAAGCGGAAGAAGACACTGGAAAGTTGCGATTATGTGTGATTGCATAAAAATCACAAATTTTATGTGCAAAATAGCACAAACACACGAGCAATTTTTATAAAAATCATGAATATAATTCTCTAAATCTGTGTGATATTGTAAACACAATAAAAAAACAGAAAATGATTCTGCGTATCAGGAAGGAAGTGAGGGGAACCGTTGAGCAGGAAATACTTTATGGGAGTTGATCAGGGAACGACCGGGACAACGGTACTCCTGCTGGATGAAGACTGGAATCTGACCGCTTCGTCACATAAAGAACATAAACAATATTATCCGCAGCCGGGCTGGGTGGAACACGATCCGAAAGAAATCCTGGCGCAAATAAAAGAGGCGGCAGAAGAGGTGATGGAAAAAGCCCATGTGACAGCTGAACAGGTCGAATGCATGGGAATCGACAATCAGGGAGAGACGGTTGTCGTCTGGGATAAAGTGACAGGCGAACCGCTTTATCCGGCAATCGTCTGGCAGGATCGAAGGACTGCAACATGGATCGAAGAGCTGGAAGAAGATATCCGGTATATGATCCGCCAGAAGACAGGACTTCATGCAGATGCGTATTTTGGCGCGACAAAGATCAAATGGATCCTTGACAATGTGGAAGGCGCGAAGGAAGCTGCGATGGAAGGAAGACTGTTGGCAGGACCGACCGATTCCTGGTTTATCTGGAATCTCACTGACCGAAAAGTCTTTGCTACCGATTATTCGACGGCATCAAGGACCGCACTTTTCAATATCCATACGAATGAATGGGATCACGAATTGCTGGAGCTTTTGGAAATTCCGAAGAGCATTCTTCCGGAGATCCGAAACAGCACAGAAAAATATGGATATGCCACACTGCGGGGGTGTGACGGAAAAGAAGGAAAGATCCTGATTTCCGGAAATATGGTGGACCAGCAGGCGGCCCTGTTTGGACAGGCCTGTCTGAGCGAGGGAATGGTCAAAACGACATATGGAACCGGATGCTTCATGCTGATGAACACAGGAAAAACACCGGTTTATTCCAATACAGGACTTCTTACATGCGTCGGCTGGAAAATGCATGGAAAAGACATGGTATTCGCTCTGGACGGAGGAATCTATGTTGCAGGTTCCGTCATCACATGGATGAAGGACAAGATGCATCTTATTTCCGATGCGAAGGAGACGGGAGAACTCGCGGAATCGGTTCCGGATACAGCCGGTGTCTGTTTTGTACCGGCGCTCACCGGACTTGCAGCGCCGTACTGGGATCCATACGCGAGAGGAATGCTGATCGGGATCACACCAGGAACTGAGCGGGCTCATGTGGTCCGGGCTGCCCTGGAGAGCATCGCTTATCAGGTAAGAGATATTCTTGATCTGATGGAGATGGATTCCGGCATCAGGATCCGTGCGATGCGTGTGGACGGCGGAATTACAGCAAATGAATTTCTGATGCAGTTTCAGGCGGATATTCTTGGAATTCCGGTGGATGTGCCGGAAATCTCCGAGACAACTGCACTGGGAGTTGCCTATATGGCAGCGTATGCATCTGGATTATTTAAAGACCTTGATGAGATCGAAGCGAACTGGAAGCTCAAAAAACGTTATTATCCGAAAATGAGTGAAAAAGAGCGGGAGAAAAAGATGCGGATGTGGCATCGGGCAGTCGCCAGAGCGAAGGAATGGGTCGAGGAAGAAGAGACAGATGGACCGGAACTGACCGGAGAATTTGATTGAATAAAGGTGAAGGAGAGGAAATATGAAAACAGATGTGGTAATTATTGGTGCAGGTGCAGTCGGATGTGCGATCGCCCGTGAGTTATCCAGATATCAGCTGGATGTAACCGTAGTAGAGAAAAATGAAGATGTTGGCGGCGATGCATCAAAGTCCAACAGCGCGATCATCCATACCGGATACGATGCGTCACCGGGAACACTGGAATCCCAGCTTGTTGTAGCGGCAAACCCGATGTATGATCAGCTCACCAGGGATCTTGATATCCCGTTTAAGAGAGTCGGAGCGATCCTTCCGGCGATCACGGAAGAACAGTACGAAAAACTCCCGGAGATCAAGCACAAAGCATTTATGAACCGTGTTTACGATGTTCAGTATAAGACAGCGGAAGAACTTCTTGAGATGGAGCCGAACCTGAATCCGGAGGTCAAAGGCGGACTCTATATTCCGAGAGAGAGTATCATCGATCCGTTTATCCTTGTGCAGGCTCTGGCAGAAAATGCAAATGCAAATGGTGTTCATTTCCTTTTAAATACAAAAGTGACCGATATCAAGGTAAAAGATGGAGCTGTAAGTGAGGTTGTAACGACAGGTGAGACGATCGAGACAAAATATGTCATCAACGCAGCGGCTCTCTACTGCGATGAGATCGCTGCAATGGTAGGAAAGGCTGATTACAAAGTCGTTGCAAGAAGAGGCCAGTTCTATATTCTTGATAAGAACACAAGCTGTAAGGTAAATGAGATCGTACTTCCGATCCCGACCAAGATCACAAAAGGAAAATTAATGTGTCCGACCATTCATGGAAATATGTTAGTGGGACCGACTGCTGAGGATCTTGATAATAAGACGGATAAGTCCGTGACAAAAGAAGGTCTCGACAGCATCTTAAAGGATGTAAAGAACCTGATCCCGAACGTCAATGTCCGCGACAGCATCACCCAGTACAGCGGTTTGCGCCCGAACAGAAATCCGGAAGGACTTCATGTTGATACATATGACGACTTAAAGGGTTATATCAACCTGTCAGGCGTTCGCTCCACAGGTCTTACACTCTCCGTAGCGATGGGTGTATATGTTGCGGATGTTATGAGAGAGATGGGCGCACCGATGGTATTTAAGGAGAACTTCATCTCAACGAGAAAAGGAATCGTCCGTTTCCATGAACTGAGCCGTGAAGAACAGGATGAGATCGTAAAGGAAAATCCGGCGTATGGAAGAGTCATCTGCCGCTGTGAGACGATCACAGAAGGAGAAATCCTGGATGCGATCCACAGACCGCTGGGTGCAAGAAGCGTAGATGCGGTAAAACGCCGTGTAAGAGCAGGAATGGGTCGTTGTCAGGGCGGTTTCTGCGGACCAAAGGTCATCGAGATCTTAGCAAGAGAACTAGGTATTCCGGTGGAAGAAGTCAATAAAAACAATGCGGGTTCCTATATGGTTGCCGGGAAAACGAGATAGGGGAGGATACTATGTACGAGATTCAGACTGATGTGGTAATTGTAGGAGGAGGCCCGGCAGGCTTATCTGCCGCTGTGGCAGCAAAAAAAGAAGGAGCGGAGAAAGTCCTGATCATCGAAAGAGATGAAAAACTGGGTGGCATCTTACAGCAGTGTATCCATCCGGGATTCGGACTTACTTATTTCCATAAAGAGCTGACAGGTCCGGAGTATGCGGGACATTTCAAAGAAGAGGCGCTGGCACTTGGCGCGGAAGTATTATTAAATTCCATGGTGCTGGAGGTTATTCCGGAAGAGAGCGCAGTGATCTGTGTAAACTCCGAATACGGAATGACAAAGGTAAAAGCCGGAAGCATCGTTCTTGCGATGGGATGCCGTGAGAGAACACGTGCGGGCATCATGATCCCGGGAACAAGACCGGCAGGCGTTTACACAGCAGGTGCTGCACAGCGTCTTGTTAACCGCCAGAACGCTGTAGTTGGAAAGAATATCGTGATCCTCGGTTCCGGTGATATCGGAATGATCATGGCGAGAAGAATGACACTGGAAGGTGCCCATGTCATCGCTGTTGTGGAGCTGATGGACTTCCTTGCAGGTTTGACGAGAAATAAAGTTCAGTGCCTGGATGATTTTGGAATTCCGTTAAAACTTTCTCATACGGTGACAAGAATTGTCGGAAACGAGAGAGTAGAGGGAGTTTATATCGCACAGGTTGATAAGGATAAAAAACCGATCCCGGAAACAGAAGAGTTTATTCCGTGTGACACGCTGCTTCTGTCAGTTGGTCTGATCCCGGAGAATGAACTGAGCCGCGGTGCTGATGTGAAGATCTCCCGTATCACAAATGGACCGGAAGTAAACCAGTATATGCAGACATCCTGGGATAACGTATTTGCATGTGGAAATGTTGTTCATGTAAACGATCTTGTTGACAATGTAACCGTTGAGAGTATGAATGCAGGTGCATCTGCAGCCCGTTATGCGATGCACAAACTCCCGGAGGCAAACCGTGAGGTTCCGTCTGTGACAGGTGAAAATGTCCGCTATCTCTGCCCGCAGCGTGTAAAGATCGGTGAAGAAAATGAGACCGTCCGTCTGTTCTTCCGTGTCCTTCATCCGGAACTGGATGTTGTGATCCGTGTAAAGAGCGGAGATAAGGTACTCTCTGAGAAGAAGGCGAAGCGTGTAAATCCTGGTGAGATGTGCCATGTAGAAGTAAAAACAGCTGAAATCACCGGAGATGACGTAACGGTAGAAGTAGTGAAATAGGAAGGATGGAGACAAGATGGAGAAAGAGATTATCTGTACTGTCTGCCCGATGGGATGTCATATCACTGTAACAGGCGAAGGCGACCGGGTGGATTCGATCACTGGATATACATGTAAGCGTGGAGAGGAGTACGGGAAGCAGGAATTTGCACATCCGGTAAGGATCCTCACAAGCACTGTGAAATTAGAGGGCGCAGATCAGCCGCTTCTTCCGGTACGCTCCGAAAAACCGGTTCCGAAGGAGCTGCTTGCGGACTGTATGAAAGTGTTAAAAGCAGTGGATGTGAAAGCACCGGTGAAGAGATATGATGTGATCGTTGAGAACATCTGCGGCTGCGGTGTCAATATCGTGGCATCTGACAGCGTCGGCTAGGAAAAATATATAAGGAAAAGTGAGACGGCTGCTCCGGAGAATGATAAAAGGATTCTCCGGACAGCCGTTTTTTCATGCATTCTTCTCAAGCCATAGTCTGAAATATTTCCTGATGACAGAAAACGGCATGGGTCCGAGATCGAGAAGAAATCTGTGAAATTCTTTTGCGGAGAACCGGTTCCCGAGTGCTTTTTCCGCCTCTTCCCGCATTTCCATGATCTCCACATATCCCCCAGCGTATTCGAGATAGTTCGTGGGACTGTCAATCATTGTCTGCCAGAGCTCTTCTACCAGATCATCGTCTGCGTCAAAACAGGTGCGAATAAACGCGGCGGCCTGATCTTTGGACCAGCCGTCGTAGTTGATCCCGATGTCCAAAAGGGAGTGAAAACAGAGCGAAAAGGACCGCATGGCGGCATGATAGGCGCTGGTTTCTGTGGAAACACCATTATCATAGGACCAGGCCAGATTTTCCACGTAAGTCGCCCAGCCTTCCGCTGCGCCGGAACAGGTCAGCAGGGCGGATAGTGGATGTTTCGCATGTTCCCGGAAATAGACTGTCTGGTAGAGATGTCCGGGGAAACCTTCATGGGCGAGCGTGGGATAAAGTTCATCCTCTGCGCCGGTACTGCCGTTATTGATATAGATCACATTCTGAGCGGGATCATCGAGCGGTGCGGTGAGATAAAATGCAGGACTCAACGCCGCTTCCAGCTGGGCCGGGACATAGCGGATCTCGTACTGCCTGGCAGCATCAGACAGCGCCGGAAAGTCAGAATTCATCTGATCCTGAAGATCTGTAAGGATCTGGTCAGGCTGTGTACAGGAAAAAGTGAGATCGGAAGCGGCAGTTTTGGAAAAAGAGGAGATCGTCTCCAGGTCTTTCTGCATCCGGTAAGACAGCGCAGTTTTCAACTCTTCGATCGTACGATAGGAGAGACCGGGACCTGATCTTACAAGATATTCATAGTACTGCTTTCCGTCCCGGAATCCGGCGAGACCGCTTTCGTTGATCCCGCGCCCTTTTAAGCTTGAAAGCCCGTCGATCAGATGGCGATAAGCGGGCAAAAACGCGTTTTTGATCATGTCAAGATGACGGGAACGAAAGTCAGTTTTCTGCTGTTCTGTCAGAGTGATCTCATGTTCCAGAAATTTCAGGCGGCTTTCAAAGGTCTCCGTCAGGAAATTGTCTTCCGGGTCAATGAGATAACTTTCACAGGATTCGATGATCCGGTCGATCGAAGCGTCGGACAGACCGAGTCCGGCATCAGATTTTTGCTGCTCAAAGAAAAGAATATCACCGTAATAGGAGTCGAGCTGGGAAAGCAGAGAGAGATAGTCTTCGACATCCTGGATAGAATGGAAAGAATACTCCGACAGCAGGATCGGGAGCTGCGCCTGGATCCCGATGGTGGGGGCAAGCGGCTGTTCGTAGAGCTCGAGACCTTCCGCCATCAGAGAAGTATCAGTCATCGCGGAAAGGGAATCGTAAAGGATCTGCTGGTCTGCTGATAAGGAGCCAGGATCAAAGTCGTTGAGTTTTTTTCGGAGATCATGGAGGTCATGGTGATTTGTGATGAGCTCGGACAGGCGGTAAGTGCCAAGGGAGGCATCCCCCGCATCAATTCCGTAATTTTCCGGGTGGAGCAGCGTGTAGTGGAGATCCAGAGTGCTGGAAGACTCCATCTCGGTGTGAAAGAGGTCAGAGCAGAATGAGTCGAAATCTGCCTGGAGCTTTAAAGCTTTTTCAGAAGTAGCGGGATTGCCGGATGAAAAGTCATTGGAAGAGTAAGATTCCCCGGTCTCCGCCGGACTGGCAGAGAAAATCCGCTCATTTCCGCAGGCAGTGAGAATGAACAGGAAAAAGAGTGCCAGAGCAGCTGCCCAAATGTGTTTCCATTTCATAAAAAGAACCTCCCGGATGCAGCTGCCAATAGGATCAATACGGAAGCTGACTGGTTCAATATATGAATCAGATGAGGGAATACAGAACTTTTTTTACTTACAAATACAGGAACTTTTCTTTTCAAGGTTGAAAAGAAGCGCGGAAGAGGATATACTGAGTAGTATCGCGACAGAAAGACAAATGTGCGACACCCAAGAACAAAATGCACATTTGGCACCAGCGTCTGCGGATGGAAGACCCAGCAGACGGGGATCATCTAAGAATGAGGAGAGGGGAACAGAATTATGTGTGAAAGATTAATGCGTCATGTATCAGAATCAGCAGTAGAACAGACACAGATCGTTCTTGCGAGCCATATCAACGGTGCCGGCCGACTTTTCGGCGGACAGCTGATGGAGTGGATCGATATCGTTGCGGGTGTTGTAGCGAGAAGACATTCCCATTGCAACCAGACAACGGCTTCTGTGGACAGCCTTCAGTTTAAGGAAGCAGTGTATATGAATGATACGCTGATCTTATTCGGAAAACTTACTTATGTGGGTCATACTTCCATGGAGGTTCAGGTCGATACCTATGTGGAGGCACTCGACGGAACGAGAAAACTTGTAAATACCGCATATTTTGTAATGGTAGCACTCGACAAGAATGATCATCCGACAACCGTTCCGGGACTGATCATGGAAACCGAGGAAGAAAAAGCTGCATGGGCAGCCGGAGAGCGCAGAAACGCGCTGAGAAAGCAGAGACGGATCGAGAATTATTAAAACAGTGCGTATATATCCGCATAAATAAAGGACTGTGAAACACACAGCCAACAAAAAAGGACCTTAAACAGATCAAAGGTCCTTTTTTGCTGCCATGCATCCGAAAGGCGCTGCCGGGCACCCTTTCAAAAAGTCCAGAATGACGTTCAGATAAAACTGCTTTCTTCCAAACATGGAAGTATGGGTAGCACCGTTCACAAGGACGAGCTGCGCACGCGGGATCAGCCGCGCCATCAGCCGGGAGTGGGAGGTTTTCACGAGATCTCTTGTCCCCGCAAGAAGAAGGACCGGCGCCTGTATCGCATGCAGCTGTTCTTTTGTCATCAGCGGCGAGTTGCAGAGCAGGGAGGCGAGCTGCTGGCAGCGGAAAACATGAGAATAGACCATGTCAGCAAATGCATGCCCTTTTTTCTGCGGATGGGAAGCTGGTGAGTCCACACGGCGCGGACGTTTCTGTGAAAGAAAACATGTGCGGAAAAGCGTGGACAAGATCCGATAAAAATAATACTTCCCAATGCAGAACATCCGGACGGGAAAGATCAGTCCGTCAGGCGTGATATTTCCGCTGACAGCGATCACAGAAAGCGTCCGCTCCGGAAAAAGAGAAGCGAACTCCAGTGCGATGTTCGCCCCGTCACTGAATCCAAAGAGGATACACGACGGGATCCGGAGAACATCCAGAAGCGCCGCCGCATCCTTTGCCATATCGGCAGTCGTAAACTCAGCATCTGCATTGTCTGGCTTGATCCGGGAACGTCCGTGGGCACGGCTGTCCATCAGGATCACCCGGTAGTTTGCAGACAATTTTTTCTCGTAGAAGTCAAAGATCATATGCGTCTCCGCGTTCCCGTGGAGCATCAGGATCGGAACTCCGTGCCCGCTTTCTTTATAATAAATCCAAGCTTTGGGCGTATCCGCCATACCCTGACGACAGATCATTTTTTCCATTTGTGAAGTTCCCCTTTTAAAAGCGTGAGAATATACCCGCGTATCCCATGAGGATTCTGGATCTCAACAGCGGCATACAGCATGCTCGGCGTCGGATATTTCGGAAGGTACGCATAGTAAGACGGAACCCATTCCGTCGGGCTGTATTTTTCTTTTGCCCGGTAAAGATCCCGGAAACCGTAGCACGCGTTTAAATGGTCATAGATAAACTGGAGCAGGCGTTCCATCGGATTTTTACTCTCTGCGTTCAGACCGGCAAGCGGGGCGACTCCGAGACTGCCGTAGCCGATCCCCTCTTCTTTAAGTACCTGGAACGCCTCGTAGATGATCGTCTCCATGACACCGCTCGGCGCATCTTTTCCGTGTCTCGTCACATCGGCCATGTAGCCGTTCTTTCCAAGGAAAGGAACAAAAACGATAAAGGCAACCATTTTTCCATCCGAATTCAGGGCGTAGAAGTAACGCTTGTCCATCGGATCATCGAGTCCGACGGTTCCCATCGTAAACTGAAGCATTCCGCTCTTCTTCCCTTCGAGCCATTCGTCCGTGATCCGGTCAAATTCGCGGTCGAGATCAGGATCCCGTTTCTCCAGCACTTTGTATTCGTGGACCGTGACGCCGGCTTTTGTCGCATGGTTGATGTTCATGCGCATCTTGGCGCCCTTCTTGCCGCTGATCTCATAGTCAGAAAGCTTAAACCGCGCTTCCTCCCCGCTTTTTACGAGACCGAATCCCTGCTTTTCATATTCCGACAGGTAGTAGTCGGTCAGACCGAGAAAGAAAATATTGTGGGCACTGTTCTGGCAGAACTCGCGGAACTCAGCGAGAAGTGCAGGAAAATCTTCATCCTTACAGACCGGATCGCCGTTTACAACGATGGTATCGCCGACGGTCCCATAAGGCAGAACTCCGTCAACAGAATGCCCGAAATACAGACATTTGTCATCTTCCAACGCCAGGTAGGAACATGGATTCTGGCTGTACAGGTTTAAAAGTGTTCTGGCATGCTGGATCTCCTGGGCTCCATGAGCTTGTTTCTGAAGCCATGGACGCAGTGCGCAGAGGATGGCGGCGAGGATGCAGCCCCAGCTGAACCAGAAAAGGACAAATTCTGTTCCATGACGGTCTGCCATGGAAGCAGGAAGATTGCCCATTCCGAAGATCATGCCGATGCCCTGGGCGAAACTGTCCGCAAAGGAGACGGAGGATCCGGCAGCGGTTCCAACCTGCATGTAATGCCAGGTGATCCCGACATTGATCAGGACACCTGCAATGGCAAGAAAAGCAAGTGTTACGGTCTGCTTCCGGTTCTCGCGTCCGGCCGGGATACAGAAATCCTTCCGCAGGGCAAAAAACAGAAGAAACAGAACGAGGTCAAAGATCATGACTCCGTTGTGCAGCGGATGTCCCATCCCGATGAGACCGCGCAGAAAGTTGAGTGTGAAGATCCCCATCGCGATCATCCATGCATTCCGCTTTCTCTTCCATAACTGCAGCGACAGCACGAAAAGAACAATGGAAAAGGCACGCTGGACCATGCGCCCCATCTCAAAAGAGGCCTGCATGGACTGGGAGATCCTTGAAAACGGGAAAAAAGTCAGCAGAAACAGGAAAAAAGAAAATACGGCGAGCAGAACGATCGAGATGTTCTCCAGACGGATCCGGAGCTGCCGTTTTTCATCCAGTCTTTTTTGTGATTCATTCATAAGTCATTCCTCCGAAGCAAAAATCATGAATACGATCTGTTTTATGGTAACACAAAGTGTAGTCTTTTTTGTGTGAAAAATCAACTAAAGGAAGTAAAGTTCCCGCGGAAACCGACGGGATGCCTTGACAAATTTATTTGAACAGGATAGACTAAAGACATCATATGGAAAAAGCTTGGAAGGGAAGAGTACGCCGAAAGGAAGTTTTCAGAGACCCCGGCTGGTGCGAAAGGGGAGCGAAGAGTCGGCGGAAGATGGTCCCGGAGCTGTGCAGGTGAAAAGAAAATCTCCGTTTAGCCTGTGCCGGAAGCGCCCGTTAGCGCGTCAGGCTGTTTGGTGACAGCCGGTGAGGGCGATGACCGTGAGGCATCGCCGAATTTAAAGTGGTAACACGGGGGGACTCGTCTTTAATAATAAAGACGGGCTTTTTTTATGCATTGCGGCACATAACGCGGCAGAAAACGTCCCCAGCGCAGAAAACGTCCTGTGTGCCATTTATGCCTGAAAGATACAGAAAAAGCTGTATTTTGTGAGCAGATAACCGGCAGGAGAAGAGCCGTAAAAAGAGATAAAAAAACAGGAGGAATCAATCCATGTGTACAAACTGTAAGAAACCATACTACATTTCCACAGCGATCGCCTATACATCCGGCAAACCGCATATCGGAAACACTTATGAGATCGTATTAGCAGACGCGATCGCACGCTACAAGAGAGAACAGGGCTATGACGTTTACTTCCAGACAGGAACCGACGAGCACGGTCAGAAGATCGAGTTAAAGGCTGCGGACGCAGGCGTAACTCCGAAGGAGTTCGTTGACAACGTAGCAGGACAGATCAAGGAGATCTGGGACCTCATGAACACTTCCTATGATAAATTCATCCGTACCACAGATGATTACCATGAGAAACAGGTCCAGAAGATCTTCAAGAAATTATATGATCAGGGCGATATCTACAAAGGACATTATGAGGGACTTTACTGCACACCGTGTGAGTCCTTCTGGACTCCGTCCCAGGTCGTTGACGGAAAATGCCCGGACTGCGGACGTCCGGTACAGCCGGCAAAGGAAGAGGCATATTTCTTCCGCATGAGTAAATATGCTCCGAAGCTCATCGAATATATCAACGAGCATCCGGAGTTTATCCAGCCGGTATCCAGAAAGAACGAGATGATGAACAACTTCCTGCTTCCGGGACTTCAGGATCTTTGCGTATCCAGAACCTCCTTCAAGTGGGGAATTCCGGTCACTTTTGATCCGAAGCACGTTACCTATGTATGGCTTGACGCGCTGACCAACTATATCACGGGAATCGGATATGACTGTGACGGAAACAGCGACGAGAAGTTTAAGAAATACTGGCCGGCAGACCTTCACCTGATCGGTAAAGATATTATCCGCTTCCATACCATTTACTGGCCGATCTTCTTAATGGCTCTCGGCCTTCCGCTTCCGAAGCAGGTATTCGGACATCCGTGGCTGTTACAGGGCGATGGCAAGATGAGTAAGTCCAAAGGAAACGTACTCTATGCAGATACGCTCGTTGACTTCTTCGGTGTAGATGCAGTCCGCTACTTCGTACTTCATGAGATGCCGTTTGAGAACGATGGCGTGATCTCCTGGGATCTTATGGTTGAGCGCATGAACTCTGACCTTGCCAACATCCTTGGAAACCTTGTAAACCGTACCGTTTCCATGACAAATAAATATTTTGGCGGAATTGTCGAGAACAAGGGCGTTGCAGAGCCGGTGGATGAAGAGTTAAAGGCAACCGTTCTTGAGACGGTCAAGAAAGTAGACGAGAAGATGAACAAGCTCCGCGTTGCAGACGCGATCACAGAGATCTTCAATATCTTCCGCCGCAGCAACAAATATATCGATGAGACAACTCCGTGGACACTCGCAAAGGACGAGGCAAAGAAGGACCGTCTTGCAACCGTTCTTTACAATCTCACAGAGGCGATCACCATCGGTGCGTCCCTGTTATTCTCCTTCATGCCGGAAACTTCTGAGAAGATCCTCGCTCAGTTAAACACAGAGAAGAGATCGCTGGAGAACATGAATACCTTCGGTCTGTACCCGAATGGAAACAAGGTTACAGAGAAGCCGGAGATCCTGTTTGCCCGTATGGACATCAAGGACGTTATGGAGAAGGTTGAGGCCATGAAGGCAGCAGCCGCAGCAGAGAAACAGGAAGAGAAGAAGGAAGAAGAGAAGCCGGGCATGGACGTTGAGAAGAAGCCGGAGATCACATATGATGATTTCGCAAAGCTTCAGTTCCAGATCGGTGAGATCGTGAAGTGTGAAGAGGTTCCGAAGTCCAAAAAATTACTTTGCTCCCAGGTTAAGATCGGTTCTGAGACAAGACAGATCTTAAGCGGAATCAAGGCATGGTATAAACCGGAAGATATGGTCGGCAGAAAGGTTATGGTCGTTACGAACTTAAAACCGGCGAAGCTCGCAGGCATGTTATCGGAAGGAATGATCCTCTGCGCAGAGGATGATGAGGGCAACCTCGCATTAATGACACCGGCAAAGGATATCAAGTCCGGTTCTGAGGTCTGCTAAGTGAAAGTGCGCTTTTGCTTTTCGGCGGAACAGATAAAAAACATTGCCCTGGTCAGCATGGTCATCGACCATGCTGCCGTTGGGCTTATTGAACAGTCAGAACTGGCTTCGGGCGCTGCCTGGAGTCTCTGTGGGATAGCCATGCGCCTTGTGGGGCGTGTGGCTTTTCCTCTCTTTGCGTTTATGATCGCAGAGGGCGCAGCGCATACGCGGGACCGGAGAAGGTATGCGCTGAGGCTGCTTCTGCTGGCGGTTATTTCGGAGATCCCCTTTGATCTTGTGGCGGGGGGAACATGGCTTTTTCCGGCGGATCAGAATACGGTGTGCACATTACTTCTGGGACTTCTGGCAGTCTGGGCTGGAGATCTGATCTGTGGGACCGGATCTGGAGTGTCATACGGAAACCGGGAAAAAACAGGAGATAGCGGCAGGAAGGCGGTAGGCCAGAGGAGATTTCCGTTGGAATATGAGCGGTATATCCGGGTTCTGGCGGCGGTTCCTTTCGGACTGGGAGCCTATTATCTGAAGACGGATTATGGGTTTATGGGCGTGCTGTTGATCGTTATATTGTATACATTGCGCACGGAACCACAGTTTCGCACGGCTGTCTGCATTGTGTTTTTATTTTGTATGTATATGGATTTCTATGGCGCTGCGGCTTGCGTTGCAATTTTCCTGATAAACCGTTACAATGGAGAAAAAGGCGGTGGGAACGGAAGGATTTTCTATCTGTTTTATCCGCTGCATCTGCTGGTGATCTGGGGAATCAAGATGGCTGTGGGACTGTAGAAAATGAGATGGTGCAAAAAAGTCTTACGGATGCCGGCTCCGGATGAAAAAGAAAACGACATATGACTTGAGGACAGAAAGAATGGACTATATTTTTGACACACATGCCCATTACGACGATGAGGCATTTGACGCGGACCGGGAGGAAGTGCTCACGGGACTGAAAGAACAGGGAATCGGAACCGTTGTGAATGTCGGAGCGAGCATCGCGTCAACAAAGACAACGCTGGCACTGGCCGAGGCGCATCCCTTCATGTATGCGGCGGTGGGCGTACATCCGAACGAGACGGCGGAGCTTACGGATGCGGATATGAAATGGCTGGAATCTCTGGCAGAAAACCCGAAGGTTGTGGCGATCGGTGAGATCGGTCTTGACTACTACTGGGACGAGCCGGAACGGGAGATCCAGAAACACTGGCTTTCGGCGCAGCTTGAGGTCGCAAAGAAGACGGGACTCCCGGTGATCATCCACAGCCGGGACGCGGCGAAGGACACGTTAGATATTATGAAGGTGGAACACAACGGTGCCACCGGCGGCGTGATCCACTGCTTTTCCTACGGAGTGGAGATGGCGAGAGAATACCTGAATATGGGATATTATATCGGGATCGGCGGAGTGCTGACCTTTAAAAACGCGAAAAAACTGATCGAAGTGGCAGAATATGCGCCGCTCGACCGGATCGTTTTGGAAACGGACTGCCCGTATCTGGCTCCGGTGCCAAACCGGGGAAAACGAAATTTCTCCGGAAATCTTCCGTATGTGGTGGAAAAGCTGGCGGAGATCAAGGGCGTTTCCGCGGAAGAGATCATCCGGGAGACAACGAAAAACGCGAGGGAGATGTACCGGATCACGGAGTAGAATTTTCGGGACAATAGTACCGCAGCAGCGGAACGCATTTACCGGATTTTGTATACAAGATGCAACTCATGCAACAAAAGTACCTGCGCAAAAGCGCAGTCCAAAATAGAAAGAGAGAAATAAATGGCGAATCTGGGAAACCCAAAGAATACCATAGAAATCATACAGAAGTATGAATTCATGTTTCAGAAGAAGTTCGGCCAGAACTTCCTGATCGACACCCATGTACTGGAGAAGATCATCTCCGCGGCGGGAATCACAAAGGATGACTGCGTTCTTGAGATCGGACCTGGAATCGGAACCATGACCCAGTATCTGGCAGAAAATGCCGGTCATGTGGTCGCTGTCGAGATCGACCGGAACCTGATCCCCATCTTAAAGGAGACACTGGCGGACTACGACAACGTGACCGTCATCAACGAGGATATCTTAAGAGTCGATATCAAGGCACTGGCCGAGGAATACAACGGCGGAAAGCCGATCAAGGTCGTTGCGAACCTACCGTACTATATCACGACCCCAATCATCATGGGGCTCTTTGAGAGCGGAGTGCCGATCGACAATATTACCGTCATGGTCCAGAAGGAAGTTGCGGACCGCATGAAGGAAGGACCGGGGTCTAAGGATTACGGCGCTCTGTCCCTGGCTGTCCAGTATTACGCGGAGCCGGAGATCGTAGCGAACGTACCGCCGAACTGCTTTATCCCGCGCCCGAATGTGGGATCAGCGGTGATCCGGCTTACAAGACATAAGGAGATGCCGGTTGAGGTGAAGGATCCTGCCCTGATGTTCAAGATCATCCGCGCGTCCTTCAATCAGAGAAGAAAGACGCTGCAGAACGGTCTCGGAAATGCGCCTGAACTTCCGTATACAAAGGAACAGATCGCGGTAGCGATCACAGAGATGGGACTCACTCCGACGATCCGCGGCGAGGCGTTAAGCCTTGCACAGTTCGCGCAGTTGTCTGATATTCTTGGAGAGATGAAATAAGAAGCACGCGGATATCTGGTCATGCGGGAAAAAGAGTCTGTCCGCAGCATGGACTTTGTATACAAGCCAGAGCGCTATGGTGAAGCAGAAGAATAGAATATAGGACGGGAGGAAGCATTATGGGATTTACAGAACTGTCACACGCGTTTATCGCGGCAAAATATTATGTTTACCTGAAGGAAATCTTCGGTGACCGCGGCGAGGCGGCATTTTTGCATGCCACCCGATATTACGGCGAACAGCGTGGACGTCGGATGGCACAGCGGGCGATCCGGGACGGAAAACCTCTGACTTATGAGACATACTGCCAGTACGGTGAATGGGTCAACACGGAAGAGGTGAAAGCACAAGGACTCGGAAACCAGTCCGAGACGACAAGCTTAAGCCCGGACTTTCAGATCCACATCCATGTCTGTCCGTGGCACACCCAGTTTAAGAATATGGGACTCCCGGAAGCGGGGCTTCTCTATTGTAAGGACCTGGATGCGTCCATTTCCCGAGGTTTCAACCCGGAGATTCGCTATGAGGTCTCCCAGACACTCCATGACCATGATTATTGTATACAGACGATCCGGAACGCTGGTTTGACGCCGGAGTCCAATATGGCAAAAAATCCGGCAAGCCTCAGATCTTTCGAGTACCACTGCGCTCACTCCTACTGGGCATACCGGGAAGTCTGTGAAGCAATCTTCGGGGAAGAGGGGAAACAGATCGCTGAAAGAGTCCTTGATGATTTTGCCGCAGAGTATGGAAAAAAGATGGCAGACACGCTGGCAGGATATGCAAGGACGAATTTTAACATCGCAGACTAAGAAATCAGCAGCTTTGCAAAAAGAGCTGCTGAAATATTGCTGTTAGAAAGAAGAACAAGGTATATCGAAATACATTTTGAAGAATATTGAGGAGCAACACTTATGAAACAGATCAATATGCTGGAATCCCCGGTCCGCCAGGTATTTTTCAGTTACCTGGTGCCGTCCATCAGCGCAACACTCGTGACCTCCATTTATATTCTGGCGGACACGATGATGATCGGACGCGGAGTCGGTGGTTCCGGTATTGCGGCGATGAATATTTTACTGCCGCTCTACAACACATATTTCGGGATCGGAATGATGTGCGGAGTCGGCGGCAGCGTTCTCTTTGGGTTTTCCAGAGGACGCGGCGATGAAAAACGCGCCAGAAGTTATTTTACGGCGGCACTCTGTGTGGTGCTTGCTCTGTCAGCAGTCTTTCTGATATTGGGAAGAATCTTTTTCAACCCTCTGATTACTTTTATGGGAAATACCCCACTCTTAAATGAATACACCGTGCCTTACGGAACTGTGCTCACAACAGCGGCTCCCATGTTTGCCCTGTCTTCATTCCTTCAGGCATTCGTCCGAAATGACGGTGCGCCGAAGCTTGCCATGGCGGGCGTGATTAGTGGAGGCGTCACCAATGTGATCCTGGATTATGTATACATTTTTATCATGAAATGGGGAATGGGAGGTGCGGCGCTGGCGACAGCCACCGGAACGACACTCACTGTGCTGATCCTCGCAAGCCATTTTTTCTCGAAAGATAACCACTTGAAGCTGGAATTTAGCGATGTGTGGAGACGGGTGCCGGAGGTGCTCGGAAATGGGCTCGCAAGCTTTATTCTGGAGATTTCCAACGGCTTCGTGATGCTGCTGTTTAACCGCCAGCTTCTCGCTTACGTGGGAGAGATGGGAATCACGGTCTATGGAATCATCACGAACACCGCGCTTGTGGCATCGTCCATTTCTAACGGTATCGCTCAGGCAGTACAGCCGCTGCTCTCCGCAAACTTTGGCGCGGGAAACCTGAAGAGAGTCGGCGAGGCGAGAAAACTGGGAGTCCGGACCGGATTTGCCGCAGGCTTCATATTCACTGCGATCGGCATGCTGATCCCGGTACAGTTGTCCTATCTGTTTCTGGACCCGACACCGGAGATCCTCACAATGGCGGTCCCGGCGATCCGGCTGTATTTCCTCTGCTTCTTAGTCAGTGAGTGGAACATCATCAGCGGAATGTATTTCCAGTCTACTGTGAGACCGCGGTTTTCTTTAACGATCACACTGCTCCGCGGCGTGATCTTAAACAGCGTGTTCGTATTCCTTCTCCCGGCACTCTTTGGCGTAGACGGAATCTGGCTTACGGTGACTGTATCAGAGTTCATCACGGCGGGCGTTGCGTTTGTGCTTATGAAAAGGGAAAAACATTAATATAAAAAAAATATGGTAACTGTTCAGTAGGTCTGCGCACTTGCTGCGCTGACCGTAAGAAAACATAGGCTGGAGGGCAAAAATCCCATCAGCGAAGCTGATCTGGAATGGATTTTTGCGTGTAACTATGAAGGTACTGAATAGTTACAAAATATGTAAACAACGGACTCAGGGATCTTTGAGAAAAAGGATTTCGGATTCCGTTGTTTCTTTTTTCATTGCCGCGTTCCCAGAAGAACCTTCCGGTGGCAGGTTTTGCAGGTGTATCTGGAAGAAACAGGAGATAAATTCGTTAAACTTATTTCAATTGACACTATAACGGCCTATTGGTAAAATGGAGATAGCGACATTAAATAAAGAAAGAAGAGGAGAACAATATGACGATCAGAATCGGAATTATGGGTTATGGAAATCTTGGACGCGGCGTTGAGTGCGCCATCAAACAGAATCCGGATATGGAGCTTGCGGCAGTATTTACAAGAAGAGATCCGAAAAATGTGAGAATCCTGACCGAAGGCGCAAAGGTTTACCATGCGGACGAAGCGAAACATATGACAGATAAGATCGATGTCCTGATCCTTTGCGGCGGAAGTGCGACAGATCTTCCGGTGCAGACACCGGAGTATGCGAAATATTTCACCGTAGTGGACAGCTTTGACACACACGCGAGAATTCCGGAGCATTTTGCAGCTGTCGATGCAGCGGCAAAGGAAGCAGGAAATGTAGCAGTGATCTCCGCAGGCTGGGATCCGGGTATGTTCTCCTTAAATCGTGTATACGCAAATGCAATTCTCCCGGATGGTAAAGACTATACATTCTGGGGCAAAGGTGTAAGCCAGGGGCATTCCGACGCGATCCGCCGCATTGATGGCGTGAAGGACGCAAGACAGTATACAGTCCCGGTTGAGAGTGTACTGGAGAGAATCAGAAACGGCGAGACTCCGGAGCTCACAACGAGAGAGAAACACACAAGAGAGTGCTATGTTGTTGCTGAAGAGGGTGCTGATCTTGCACGCATCGAAAAAGAGATCGTAACGATGCCGAACTACTTCTCCGACTATGATACAACGGTTCATTTCATCAGCGAGGAAGAGATGAAGCGCGACCACTCTACACTCCCGCACGGCGGTTTCGTGATCAGAAACGGAAAGACCGGATGGAATCAGGAGAATACACATGTGATTGAGTATCGTCTGAAACTGGATTCCAACCCGGAGTTCACTTCCTCCGTGATCGTTTGCTGTGCCCGCGCCGCATTCCGCATGAAACAGGAGGGAATGAGCGGATGCAAGACCATTCTTGACATTCCGCCGGCATACCTTTCCGCAAAGAGCGGCGAGGAACTCAGAAAGAATCTCCTGTAATCATAAAAAGAACCTTTAAAGGCGGCGAAAGAGCCGGCCTTTGATCAATCATACCTCCGCCCTGTGTCCGCAGCCGACAGATACAGGGCGGAAGTATCAATTGCCATGCATTCAGAAAAGACCGCAAACGGGATCCATGCATGGCGGATTTTGTAGAGGGTGAAGATATGACACTTAAGAAGAATCATCCGGCAGGCTACAACGGTATCACGGACGGTGTGATCTGGCAGCAGCTTCTGCTCTTTTTCTTTCCGATCCTGTTCGGGACATTTTTCCAGCAGCTTTACAACACGGCAGATGCCATGATCGTTGGAAAGTTTGTGGGAAAAGAGGCACTTTCCGCGGTAGGCGGTACGACGGGAACACTGATCAACCTGCTGGTTGGCTTCTTCGTCGGAATGTCTTCCGGCGCGGCTGTCGTTGTATCCCAGTTCTACGGGGCGAAAGAAGAGCAGCATGTACGAAAATCGGTCCACACGGCATTCTGCCTGGCATTAGCCGGCGGGGTGACGCTTTTAATCATCGGTGAGATTTTTACCCCGGCGGCAATCCGTGCGATGGGCGCACCGGAAGAGATTCTTGGATATTCTGTCACATACCTCAGAATCTATTTCTTAGGTATCATCGGAAACCTGGTCTACAACATGGGTGCGGCGATCCTGCGCGCGGTGGGCGATTCGAAGAAGCCGCTGTATTTCCTGATCGCGAGCTGCCTGACGAATATTGTCCTGGACCTGATCTTCGTTGTCTGTCTGCATCTGGAAGTTGCCGGTGCGGCGCTTGCGACGATCATGTCCCAGCTCTTATCGGCAACGCTGGTTATGGTAACGTTGATCCGGACGAAGGAGTCTTACCGGTTTAATCTGAAAGAACTTCGGGTGGAACCGGTGCTGTTAAAAAAGATCATAAAGATCGGTCTCCCGGCAGGACTGCAGTCCATGATGTACTCGATTTCCAACATCCTGATCCAGGCAAATATCAATGGATATGGAACGAATACGATTGCGTCCTGGGCAGTTTATGGAAAGATTGATGGTATCTTCTGGATGACCATGGATGCCATGGGAATTTCTGTGACGACTTTTGCGGGACAGAATTTCGGTGCAGGAAAGATCAAACGTCTGAAAAAGGGCACCTATGTGGGGCTTCTCATGTCGACGATCATTACGGCAGCACTTGGTGTATTTATGTTTACGGCAGGTCCGGTACTCATCAGTCTCTTTACCAACGATGTGGATGTCATGGCGGAGAGCATGAGTATTATCCGCTTCCTGGTGCCGTTCTGGTTCTGCTACATCTGCGTCAACGTATATCCGTGTACGCTGCGCGGCGTGGGCGATGCCCTGATCCCAATGCTGATCATCTGTGTTGGAACCTGTATCCTGCGTGTGCTCTGGGTATTCGGCGCGGGCGCGGTTCATCCGGGGCTGTATACAACGCTGACGAGTTATCCGTTAAGCTGGACTATCACTTCGCTGGCATTCCTGGTATACTATTACCGGTTTAGTGCGATGAGAAAGTTAAATAAACTGATTGAAGAATAAGCATAACTGTTCGGCAGGTCTGTGAACTAATTGTTCTGGTCTGCTGAACAATTATAATAAGTGTAACTGGAATATGGATGTTGAATTTGAATTTAAAGAGAAAAATGGGGGCGCTTGTGTGACAAAGCTTTTGGCACCAGGCGCCGTCTGCGTGGTACCGGAAAGTCTGGGCGGACTTCCGGTGACAGAACTGGCAGACAAGGTATTTTCGGGGAGCACGGTGGAGAAAGTCTATCTACCGCGGACACTCACCCGGATCGGAAGATATGAATTTTATGGATGTGAGAAGCTTCAGGAGATCCATTTTTACGGGGCACTCCGGGAAGTCGGCGGCGGTGTGTTTACGGGCTGCCGGAATATCAGGAGTCTGACTGTGCATATGGGGGTGGATGAAGAGTCGGCGCTCAGGGATTTTGTGACGGAGATCAATGAGAGAGTCACAGTGCATGTGTTTATACAGGGCGGACAAAATCGAATGCAGGACGAGAGAGACACGGACTTTGAACGAACATCGCTGGCTTCAAGTACTTTTGAGGAAGAGAACGGGGAGACAGAGACTGCGCGTGTGATCTTCCCGGAATACTACGACGAGGCGGTGGAAAATACGCCCGCCAGGATCACGGTATCCAATATCCACGGTGCAGGGCAGAAGTATCGCTACTGTTTTGAGGGACGAAAATTCCGATTTGACAGGTATGATAAAATGTTTGTGTATGAAAAAGCAGAGGAATCGGTTCTCATGGCATCGAAGATCGCGGTGACCCGGCTGCAGTATCCGAAAGGACTGTGGGAGAGCGCGAAAAAGGAATATGAAAAGTTTCTTATGGAGAATCTTTATGAGGTACTTCTTGGAACTCTTGAGGACCCGGAGACCATAAAATGGATTGCGGGACAGTATTTAACACCGGAAAAGAATCCGCTGACGGCGGATAAGATGTCGGGGCTGATCACGGAGATCTCGAAAAAGCATCTGCCGGAGCTTTTGGGGATGTTTATGGAGATCCAGAGGAAGAAGTTTGGCGTAAAGAAGAAAAAGTTTGATTTTGATTTGTGAGGAGGTCAGAAATCGTCATGAGAGAAGATGCGGCATGGTCGCCGATCCTGAGAGAGCAGGGCGCGCTGGAAGAACTGGCGGCGATCGGCGTTGAGATCATACGGAACGCGAGGAATGAGCTGTATCTTTCCATGCGGTTTCTCGACGTGGCTTTAAATGGTCTGTTCCCGGTGGCGGACAACAGCATCAAGGGAATCGGAACGGACGGAACCTTATTATCATTTGAGACAGGATACATCTGCGGCTGGTACCGGAGAAATCCTGTTTATGTAAACCGCATGATCCTGCACGAGACCTTCCACTGTCTCTTTGTCCACCCATGGTCGAGAAAAAAGCGGGCGGAGGAATACTGGAATCTGGCATGCGATATCGCTGTGGAATCCCTGATCGACGGAATCCACAAGCCGTGCGTCCATCTGCCGATGTCCCCGGTGCGGGCGGAATTTTACGGACGTCTGAGGAAAAAGATCAAGGTACTGAACGCGGAGAGCATCTATCACACTATGCAGGAGATGGAGCTTTCGGAGATCGAATATGAGCGGCTCTGCCGGGAATTCTGCCGGGACGATCATTCCAGATGGGAGAAAGAGGACGAGAAGAAATCTCCGAATCCCAACCGGAACCGAAAAAACGATTGGGATGACAAGCGGGAGAAGATGCAGGCGGAGATGGAGGCGTTTTCCAACGAGGCGGCGGATGACTCCAGGGAGCTGATGGATCAGCTGGCGGTGGAGAACCGGGAGCGGTACGATTACCGGAAATTTTTGCAGAAATTTTCGGTGCTGAAGGAGACAGTCCAGATCGATCCGGATGCGTTCGACTATGTATTCTACAATTATGGCATGCAGTTATACGGAAATATGCCGTTGATCGAGCCCCTTGAGACGAAGGAAGTCCGGCGGATCGAGGATTTTGTGGTCGTTATCGACACTTCGATGTCATGTTCCGGGGAGCTGGTGAAGAAATTCCTGGAAGAGACCTATGGGGTGTTGGCCCAATCAGAGAGTTTCTTTAAGAAGGTCAATATCCATATTTTGCAGTGCGACGATAAAGTACGGCAGGATGTGAAGATCGAGAGCGAGGAGGACCTTCGGAATTACATGGACCACATGGAGCTCCATGGCATGGGCGGGACTGATTTCCGCCCGGCATTCCTGCATGTGGACCAGATGATCAAGGCGGGAAAGTTCAGCAGGCTGCGGGGACTTCTCTATTTTACGGACGGATATGGGACATTTCCGGTGAAAATGCCGCCATATGACACGGCCTTCGTGTTTATGCGGGATAATTATACTGACGCGGACGTTCCGCCTTGGGCGATGAAGGTGATTCTGGACCCGGAGTCGATGGAGGACGTGGGGAAAATATTAGATGGAAAATAGTAACTGTTCAGTAGGTCTGCGCATTTACTGCGCTGACCGTAAGAAAACTTAGAATGGAAGGCAAAAATCCTATCGGCATAGCCGATTTGGAATGGATTTTTGCGCGTAACTGTGGGGGTGCTGAACAGTTACGGAAAGTAAAAGGTTTGATAGGCTGGTTCACGGACTGTAAAAATTATACCGGAGTAAAAAGATATGAACATCAAGCGTGCAAAACAGGAAATTAAAAATACGATACAGGTGTATCTGACGAAGAACGAACACGGGGAATACGAGATCCCGTCCATGCGGCAGCGCCCGGTGCTGCTCATCGGTCCGCCAGGAATCGGAAAGACCCAGATCATGGAGCAGGTGGCGCGGGAGTGTGGGATCGGTCTCGTCTCCTACACGATCACACACCATACGAGACAGAGTGCCATCGGTCTCCCGTTTATCTCGGAGAAGACTTACAGTGGGAAGAATGTCCATGTGACGGAATATACCATGAGTGAGATCGTCGCGGCGATCTACAATAAGATCGAAGACACAGGACTCTCCGAGGGACTTCTCTTCATCGATGAGATCAACTGCGTTTCCGAGACGCTGGCCCCGGCCATGCTGCAGTTTTTGCAGTATAAGACTTTCGGAAATCATAAGATCCCGGATGGCTGGATCATCGTGGCAGCAGGAAACCCGCCGGAATACAATAAATCCGTGCGGGAATTCGATATCGCGACCTTAGACCGCATCAAAAAGATCGATGTGGAGGCGGATTTTGAGGTCTGGAAGGAATACGCGAAACAGGCGGATATCCATCCGGCGATCCTGTCGTTCCTCACCGCAAAGCCGCAGTATTTTTACCAGGTGGAGACCACCGTGGACGGAAAAGTGTTCGCGACACCTCGTGGATGGGAAGACCTCTCCGGATTTTTGAAGGTCTGCGAGAAGGTGGGGCTTACCTGCGACCGGGAGGTTGTGGTACAGTATATCGAGCACCCGCGGATCGCGAAAGATTTTGCGAACTATCTGGAATTATATAAGAAGTATCAGGCGAGATACCAGATCGACGAGATCCTGGAAGGAAAGCGGGACGAGCACCTGATGGAACAGGCGGCGAAAGCGCCGTTTGATGAGAAGCTTTCCATCATCAGCCTGATTTTAGCGAAGCTCGATGTGGAGTTCAAGGCTTATGCGCAGAAAGAGGATTATCTGGAAGTGCTGTTTGGAGAGCTGAAAGCATTCAAGAGAAGCTTGGAAGGTAAAGCGGAGGCCGGAGAAACGATAGAGACAGTGCCGCAGACTCCGATCGCCATCTTTTCCCAGCAGATCGAGGCATTCACTGCGGTATCCGAGCAGAAACAGAAAGCTGGACTCCTCACGAGGTCGGAAAAATATCGCTGTGCCGATGTCACAGCGGCCATGAACCGGTATCTACAGACTGTGAAAGCAGAACTGTTATTTGATGGCGGTGAGATATTTGACCGGTTCCGGGAGATGTTTGGTGACGAACGGACAGAACTTGAGGATCTGTGCGCTCATGCCGGACAGACACTGGAGTATGCCTTTGATTTCATGGAAGGAACGTTCGGCAGCAGTCAGGAGATGGTGGTGTTTATCACGGAACTCAACTCCAGTGCCTCGGCAGTGCGGTTCTTACAGGAGAATGAGTGCGAACGGTATTATGAATACAATAAAAATCTATTGTTTGATGAAAAACGGGCAGATATTTTGAGCCGGTTGGACAGATTGGGAGCATTCTTTTAAAGAAATGTGGAGCTGAAAAATCCTTAAAGACAGGATTTGCAAAATAAGTATATAAAATAGGGTTGTGCTTACGGAATCATGTGAGCATGTGTTAAAGAGAAATTGGAAAGGAAAATTATCATATGGAATACGAAGGAACCGTATACCGCCCGCCGAGCGAGGCGAGAAGCTTAATTATTCAGGTGACTGTGGGCTGTGCCCATAACCGGTGCACCTTCTGCAACATGTACCGGGTGAAAAAATTCCGAGTGCGGACAAAAGAAGAGATCATGAAGGATCTGGACGAATGCTGCGATTATTACGGACCGTATGTCAGCCGTGTATTCTTTGCGGACGGTGATGCACTGGTGGTAAAGACAGAACTTCTTTTAGAGCTTTTAGCCTATGTCCACAAAAATTTCCCGTATGTGGAGCGGATCACCTCTTACGGGACTGCAAAGGATGTTCTGGCAAAATCTGAGGAAGATTTAAAAGCCTTAGCGGCAGCAGGACTCGAGATGGTCTATATCGGAGCGGAATCCGGCGATGACCGTGTTCTGGAGCATATCCATAAGGATGTGACGGCGGCCCAGATTGCGGCGGCGGGACAGAAATTGAAGCGCTGCGGTATCAAGACCTCTGTGACGCTGATCTCCGGCCTCGGCGGAAGAAAAGGGATCCGGGAACATGCCATCAAGTCGGCGGAGCTGATCAATCAGATGAATCCGGAGTATGCCTCCTTCCTGACATTGCGCCTCTATGAGGGGACCCAGATGAATGAGGAAGTAAAACGCGGGGAGATGGAGCTTATCACCCCGGACGAGATCGTGGAGGAAATGGAGCTGTTTTTAACACACATTGATTCTCCCGGAACGATCTTCCGGACAAACCACGCGTCCAACTATGTAGTGCTTGCGGGAACTTTTAACGAAGATATTCCGAAAATGCTGGCACAACTGGAGGACGCAAAGAAAAGACAGCGTTACCGCCTTGAAGAATGGCGCAGACATATTTAAGTAAGAAGAGCAGAGAAAACAGTCCCGCGGGCTTTCTGGACGCTTAAAACGGCAGAAAAATGGCTCGCGGGATATGCCTTTCCAGGGCTTTCCGGGACGATCCCGGAGGGGACTCTTCTTGTAGATTGTATTCAAAAAACAACAATATATAGTTTTGAATCATGAATTTTTCACCATATATATGGTTTTGGTATATCATATTTATATAGCAGTACTCCTTGCAATCCGGGAACAATACAGTTATAATAGAATCGTTCTCGCGTGAGTGACTAAAAATAACGTGGCGGGAACATGACATGACCGCCGTAAGAGACTCGTGGCGGCAGGTCCGACAGATCAATCATAAAATATCTAAATCAGATAAAATTTCTGTATAATTCTGAAAAAAACAAACTGTATATACAACCAAGAAAACTATCAGCAACTGAAATGTACAAGCCTGAGGCCGGCCGGTAAATGCGCGGACCTGTAGGTCAGCTGTGTTTTTTAGCAGAATAGACAGAAGAGAAAAACAGACAACGGCAGTTGTGCGTAAAGCGGACAGCTCTGCCAACACAATGAAATGAAACGGGGAATCAGGGATGAAGATCATCAAAAGAAACGGAGCGGAGGAAAGTTTTGACACGCTCAAGATCGTGAATGCGGTCCAGAAGGCATGCAACGCCACAGAAAATGCCTATCTGGCACCGGAACAGCTTACGGATATCGCGGATTATGTAGAGTACAAGTGCAATAAGCTGGGACGTGCGGTGTCCGTAGAAGAGATCCAGGATATGGTTGAGAACCAGTTGATGGCGATCGGTGCTTTTGCGATCGCAAAAAATTATGTGCGCTACCGCTATGACCGCTCTCTGGTGCGGAAAGCAAATACGACGGACAACCGGATCCTGTCCCTGATCGAGTGCAACAACGAAGAGGTTATGCAGGAAAACTCCAACAAGAATCCGACGGTCAACAGCGTACAGCGTGACTATATGGCTGGCGAAGTCAGCAAGGATCTCACGAGAAGACTTCTTCTTCCGGAAGATATTGTTGAGGCGGATAAGCAGGGAATCATCCACTTCCATGACTCCGACTATTTTGCACAGCATATGCACAACTGCGATCTTGTAAACCTGGAGGATATGCTGCAGAACGGCACCGTGATCAGCGAGACACTGATCGAGCGCCCGCACAGCTTCTCCACAGCCTGCAACATTGCGACCCAGATCATCGCGCAGGTTGCCAGCAACCAGTATGGCGGACAGAGCATCAGCCTTGCGCATCTCGCTCCGTTCGTTCAGGTATCGAGAGTGAAGATCCGTCAGGAAGTGATCGGCGAGATGAAGGATCTTGGAATTGCTGTGACAGAGGATCAGATCGATAAGCTCACGGAGGAACGTCTCCGCAGAGAGATCACGAAGGGAATCCAGACGATCCAGTATCAGGTCGTAACACTCCTTACCACAAACGGACAGGCACCGTTCGTTACCGTTTACATGTACCTCGACGAGGCAAAAAACCCGCAGGAGAAAAAAGACCTTGCGATGATCATCGAGGAGACCTTAAAACAGAGATATCTCGGCGTTAAAAATGAAGCCGGCGTATGGATCACACCGGCATTCCCGAAGCTGATCTATGTTCTCGATGAGGACAATATCACTCCGGATGCGCCGTATTACTATTTGACAGAGCTTGCGGCAAAATGTACCGCAAAGCGCATGGTTCCGGACTACATCTCCGCGAAGAAGATGCGGGAATTAAAGGGCGATGTGTATACATGCATGGGCTGCCGTTCCTTCCTGACCCCGGACCGTTCCTATGTAAAAGGAAACCTTGCGAATGCAGGAAACTACCGGGAAGGCGAGCGCAAGTATTATGGGCGCTTCAATCAGGGCGTTGTGACGGTAAACCTTGTTGATATCGGACTCAGCGCAAGAAAAGACATGAACAGGTTCTGGGAGATCTTTGATGAGAGAATGGAACTCTGCCACCGCGCAATGCGCTGCCGCCACGAGAGATTAAAAGGAACCTTATCCGACGCGGCTCCGATCCTCTGGCAGTATGGCGCTCTTGCCCGCTTAAAGAAAGGTGAGACCATCGACAAGCTCCTCTATGACGGATATTCCACACTTTCTCTGGGATATGCAGGCCTATGGGAATGTGTATACAGCTTAATTGAGAAGAAATTAACTGAGCCGGAAGGAAAGAAACTTGGTCTTGAGATCATGCAGAAGTTAAATGACTACTGCACGAAGTGGAAAGAGGCGGAGAATATCGATTACAGCATCTACGGAACCCCGCTGGAGTCCACAACCTACTCTTTTGCGAAGAGTCTCCAGAGACGTTTCGGTATCGTAAAGGGCGTAACCGACAGAAACTACATCACGAACAGCTACCATGTGCATGTAACGGAACCGATCGATGCCTTCAGTAAGTTAAAATTAGAGTCTGAATTTCAGGCACTGTCCCCGGGCGGAGCGATCAGCTACGTGGAAGTTCCGAACATGCAGGATAATATCCCGGCTGTTCTTCAGGTCATCCGCTACATCTATGACAATATCATGTACGCGGAGTTAAATACGAAGAGCGATTACTGTCAGGTATGCGGCTACGACGGCGAGATCAAGATCATCGAGGATGACGGAAAGCTCGTATGGGAATGCCCGCATTGCGGAAACCGTGACCAGAGCAAGCTCAACGTTGCAAGACGTACCTGCGGATACATCGGAACACAGTTCTGGAATCAGGGCAGAACACAGGAAATTAAGGAAAGGGTACTGCACCTGTAATGAATTACGGAGAGATCAAAACATGTGATATTGCAAACGGTGAGGGAGTACGCGTATCTCTCTTCGTGTCCGGCTGTACACATCACTGTAAAAATTGCTTTAATGATGTGGCGTGGGATTTCGGATACGGAAAGCCGTTTACGGAAGAGACGGAAGAAATGTTATTAAAGGCGCTGGAGCCGGATTATGTGGATGGATTATCGCTTCTTGGCGGAGAACCCTTTGAGCCGGAAAACCAGCGGGCACTTCTCCCGTTCTTAAAGAAAGTGCGCGAGAGATTCCCAAAGAAAAATATCTGGTGCTATACCGGTTATCTTTTCGATAAAGAGCTTCTCGGTGAGAGCCGGGCGAGATGTGAGTGTACGGATGAGATGTTAAGCCTGATCGATGTCCTCGTGGACGGCGAGTTTGTTCAGGAGCTCTACAGCGTGGCACTGGCATTCCGCGGTTCGGAGAACCAGAGGATCATCGATGTGAAAAAGTCTCTGGAAACAGGGGAGATCGTCTGGCATGATCTGGTGAGCCGGGGAATCTCGATGAAGTTTAATTAGAATATAAAGCTATATATAGAAAAGATCCGGCAGTTGGGTTGTTTTACAGGGATTTTTGATTCTGTAAGACAACTTGACTGCCGGATTTTTTGATGTAATAGGAAATTCCGAGAAATTCCCTGTCTCACAAAAGGCACTTCTTTTTTTATAAAATCTGTAGTGCAGGTAAGGACATCATGTGAAAAATGAAGTCTGGATATGGCATCTGGATAGATTTAGAGCTGCCGCCGCTCTTGACTTTTGGAGAGTATTCTCGTATACTAATATAGTTCTAAATAGAACAGTTCACTTTTGAACCAGAGGTGATACACATGAAATTTGTTGATTTTATGGCGGACAGTCGGGATTTCTATACGGGGCTCATTGATCCGGTCTGCAAAAAATATGGGATGACCCAGATGGAATTCAATATCCTGCTGTTTCTCGCCAACAATCCGGAGTGCGACACTGCTGCCCAGATCATCAAGAAGCGGGCGTTCACAAAGTCCCATGTCTCCATGTCTGTCCGCTCATTAGAGGAGCGCGGACTGCTCACCGGGGAATATTATGGGACGGACCGGAGGACGATCCATCTGAAACTCACGGACGCTGCTGCGCCGATGGTCTCTGACGGGAAAAACGTCCAGAAACGGGCCGCCGAGATCATCTGCCGCGGATTCACCCCGGAAGAGCACCGGATGCTGTTCGAACTTATGAACCGGATCAATTCAAACATCTCAGATTACAGGAAAGAAGGAAAACTGCATGAACAACAGTAAAGAATTTCTTGGGACAGAGCCGATCGGAAAGCTTCTTTTCAAGCTTGCCGTTCCATCTGTCATCGCACAGATCGTCAACATGCTGTACAACATCGTTGACCGGATCTACATTGGACATATCCCGGGAAGCGGAAGTCTCGCCCTGACCGGTGTCGGCGTCTGCCTGCCGATCATTATGGTGGTCTCCGCCTTCGCGGCCCTCGTCGGCTCCGGCGGTGCGCCGAGAGCGTCGATCTTTATGGGAAAAGATGATATGGATTCCGCGGAAAAGATTCTCAGCGGCTGTTTTACGGTTCAGATCATCATTTCTGCGATCCTGACAGCAGTCTTACTGTTGTTTGGCCGCTCTATGCTCTTGACTTTTGGAGCCAGTGAAAACACTATCGGCTATGCCGTTGATTACATGAGTATTTACGCTGTCGGAACGATCTTTGTCCAGATGACGTTAGGCATGAACATGTTCATCACGGCCCAGGGATTTTCAAAGACCAGTATGCTGACGGTTACCATCGGAGCTGTCTGCAACATCATTCTGGACCCGATCTTTATCTTCGGGTTTGGCATGGGTGTAAAGGGTGCGGCTCTCGCGACGATCATCTCTCAGGCGGTATCCTGCGGATGGGTTCTCGCGTTCCTGACCGGAAAGAAGACCTTCTTACGGATCAAAAAGGAGTATTTAAAGCCGGTTCCATCTATCGTTTTCCCGTGTCTTGCGCTGGGACTTTCTACGTTTGTGATGCAGTCCAGCGAGAGTGTTATCTCGGTATGCTTTAACTCTTCCCTGTTAAAGTACGGCGGAGATCTGGCAGTCGGTGCCATGACGATCCTTACAAGTACGATGCAGTTTGCAATGCTGCCGCTTCAGGGAATCGGCCAGGGCGCACAGCCGATCATGAGCTACAACTACGGAGCGAGAAATATCGACCGTATGAAGAAGACATTCAAGCTCCATCTCGTGATCTCCCTGATCTATTCCACGTTGTTCTGGCTCTTTGTCCAGCTTTTCCCGGCAACCTTCGCGGGAATCTTCAGCTCCGATCCAGAACTCGTTTCCTTCACTGCAGGCGCTCTGCGGATCTACTGCGGTGCGATGTTCCTCTTTGGAATCCAGCTCGCCTGCCAGATGACCTTCGTTGCCATCGGATATGCGGTATGCTCGATCATCGTGGCGGTTGTGCGTAAATTCGTGCTTCTGCTTCCGTTAATCTTCATCGTTCCGATGTTTGTCAGCAATAAAACGATGGGCGTCTACATGGCGGAGCCGATCGCAGATGCGATTGCAGTGACATTCACGGCGATTTTGTTCTCGATCCAGTTCAGGAAAGCACTCAGAAAGCTGGAGAAAGCGTGATAAAAATTATATAATAAAAATCCGGTAATCAGAGATAACCGCAATGTATGGCTGCGTGATATTCTGATTACCGGATTTTTGTATTTCAATGGGATGATACCGACAGATGCTCGATTTGCTTACAGTTGTCGACGCGTTTTTTCCTATTCCGGACAAACGATCTTACCAGCCACCGCGCATGCCGCAGCCGTTCTCGGGGAGGCGAGATAGATCTGGACTTTGGATGTTCCCATTCGTCCAAGGAAGTTACGGTTGTTGGTAGCGACAACACGTTCACCGTCTGTCAGGATGCCGCCTGCGCGTCCGCAGCAGAGACCGCAGCCCGGATGGGTGATCATAGCACCTGACTCGGCCAGTGTCTCAAGGATTCCAAGGTCAGCGGCCTGTCTGTAGATCTTTCGGCTGGCAGGAGTCACGATGAGCTTTACAAATTTCGCGACTTTCTTTCCTTTTAAGACTTCCGCAGCCGCAGCCAGATCCTCAAGCCGTCCGTTTGTGCAGGAACCGATGAATACCTGATCGATCTCTGTGCCCTCAAGTTCGCTGACATTGCGGATCTTGTCGACCTGGGACGGACATGCCATAACCGGAACGAAGTCCTCGGCGTTGTATTCCATCACGCGGCAGTAATTTGCGTCCGGATCGCCGAAAAGACTCTTCTGATAGTCATTTAATGTCACATCACAGTACTCCGCTGTCTTCTCGTCCGGTGTGAACAGAGCGCACTTTGCGCCGGCCTCGATAGCCATATTGGAGATCGTCATACGGCTTGCGACTGTCATGCTCTCCACTGCGCTTCCGGAGAACTCCAGAGCCTTATAAGTAGCGCCGTCCGCGCCGAGATCACCGATGAGACGGAGAATTACGTCCTTGGACATAACATTCTCCGGCAGTTTTCCGTTGATAACGACTTTGATGGTCTCCGGCACACGGATCCACATGGTTCCGGTTCCCAGGATGCTGGCCATCTCCGTATATCCGATTCCGGAGGAGAATGCGCCGACACAGCCGTAGGTCGTTGTGTGGCTGTCTGTACCGAAGGTAACATCGCCCGGTTTTACATATCCGGCCTCTGTCATCAACTGGTGGCAGATTCCGTCGCTTCTGTGGACGTGGGTCATGCCATATTTTGCGGCAAACGCATCGCCGACATGGAAATGTCTTGTATCGTCAAGCTGGCTTGCCGGAACAAGGTGGTCGTAGATCAGAACGACCTTATCCGGATCCCACAGCTTTTCAAAGCCCATCTCTTTAAATTTCTCCGCCACGAACGGAATAAAAATGTCGTGGATCATGACGCGGTCAACATTTACGGTCACGATATCGCCCGGCTTTACGGACCTGCCGGTGTTATGTTCAACGATCTTCTCAATTACAGTCTTTCCCATTTCGTTTTCCTCCCGTTCAGTCCAAACCATTCAGCTTGCGCATGGCCTTGACAAGGCCGCCTGCGCGGATAATGTCCATCAGATTCTCAGGAAGAGACGCAATCGGGTACTCTTTTCCGTTGTAGTCGATGTGCTCGTTCATCACAACGGATACGGTATCGCCCTCTTTGATGTCATCGTAGAGTGTCGGCTGTTCGATGAGGAGCAGGCCGTTGTTGATGGAGTTGCGGAAGAAGATCCTCGCGAAGGATTTCGCAATCACGCACTGGATTCCCAACGCTTTGATGATCTCCGGTGCCTGTTCTCTGGAAGAACCGCAGCCGAAGTTTTTTCCAGCAACGATGATGTCACCGGGCTTGATCTGGGCAGCCAGCTCCGGGCGGAGCGGGGAAAATCCATACTGTTTCATATCGTCAATGGTCTTTAATGCAAGGTACTCGGTCGGGATGATGATATCGGTGTCGATGTCATCGCCCAGAACCCAGACCTTTCCAGTCATTTTTTCCATGTAAATATCCTCGATTTCTATACAAATATAGTGATCATATTCAAAAATGCATATTGCTGTATCATTCTGGCAAATACCAATAAGTAATTTATCCGTAACTGTTCAGTAGGTCTGCGCACTTGCTGCGCTGACCGTAAGAAAACATAGGCTGGAAGGCAAAAATCCCATCAGCGAAGCTGATCTGGAATGGATTTTTGCACGTAACTATGAAGGTACTGAATAGTTACATTTATTCTATGTATAGGGGCATTACTGGTGGAACGACACTTCTGCCTGTATAAAAGTACAGGCAGAAGTGAAAATAGTCTTTACAAATCTGTGCAGATTATAAATCACTCGCTAATGCAATTTCGCCCTTAATAGCAGATGCCGTAACCGTCGCTGCGGATCCAAGATATACCTTGGAGTTTGGATGACCTGCGCGGCCCTTGAAGTTTCTCGTACCGGTGCTGATCAGGACTTCGTTCTCGCCGATCACACCCTGGCAGCTGCCCCAGCATACGCTGCAGTTCGGGTTCATAACAATTGCACCGGCTTCCATAAAGATGTCGATCAGGCCTTCCTTCAGTGCCTGGAGATAGACAGTCTGGCTTGCCGGAACCACAAGGAAACGAACTTTTTCAGCGACTTTCTTTCCTTTAATAATAGAAGCGCCGACTCTCAGATCCTCGATACGTCCGTTGTTGCAGGAACCTAAGAATGCCTCGTCGATCTTCACGCCGCGGACTTCCTCAGCCGGAACCAGGTTGTCAACGAAGTCCGGTTTCGCCACTACCGGCCGGATCTTGGAGAGGTCAAAGGTATATTCTCTTGCGTAGACTGCGTCCGGGTCGCTTGTGAAGAGTGCCTTCGGCTTTCTTCCGTGAGCTTCCAGGTATTCGATGGCTTTCTCGTCCGGCTCGAAGATACCGGTCTTGGCACCTGCCTCGACAGCCATGTTGCAGAGGACCATACGCTCGCTGATGCTCAATGTCTTAGCGCCCTCGCCTGTGAACTCCATAACCTGGTAGTTGCAGCCGTTTGCGCCGATGGTGCCGATGATGGTCAAGATCAGGTCTCTCGCGTAAACGCCTTCCGGCAGCTTTCCGACGAGGTTGAATTTTACAGTCTCCGGAACAAGAACCCAGGATTTTCCTGTCACCATGCCGTAGAGGAGGTCTGTACATCCAACTCCGGTACCGAAGGCGCCGAGAGCGCCGTAAGAGCAGGTGTGGCTGTCAGCACCAAAGATCAGTTCACCCGGACATACATAATGTTCCATCATAACCTGGTGGCAGACGCCTTTTCCCTCCCAGAAATCAATGTTGTTTTCCTTCGCAAAGTCGCGCATCTTCTTCTGGGATGCCGCTGTCTTCGGGCAGTCGGACGGAACATTGTGGTCTACAATGAATACCATCTTCTTTGTGTCCGCGATATGCGGATGTTTTAATTTATTGCGGTACATGTCAACGGTCAGATGGGTAGTTCCGTCGTTACTCATCATACGGTCTAATGTTACAGTATGGATATCTCCCGGTTTTACGTAGTCAACTCCGGCTGCCGCCGCAATGATCTTTTCTGCAATCGTCATTCCCATTGTCTTAGTCCTCCTCACGGTTTAAAGAAGCGATCAGTCCGCCCTGATTTAAGATGTTCTGCATGTATTCCGGCAGCTTTGTGCAGGAATATGTCTTTCCGTTTGCGTGGGCAGTTCCGTCAGACATGGAAAGTTCCATGGTGTCGCCGGTCTTTACATCATCCGGCAGGTCTTTACAGACGATGACCGGAAGTCCGATGTTGATGGCATTTCTGTAGAAGATCCTCGCGAAGGATTTCGCAACAACAGCCTGTACGCCGAGAGCTTTTAAGACGCCCGGTGCCTGTTCTCTGGAAGAACCGCAGCCGAAGTTCTCGCCGCCGACAACAAAATCACCAGGTTTTACTTTTTTCGGGAAATCCGGGTCAAGAGACTCGAATGTGTGCTCTTTCATCTCTTCCAGATTTGGTAAGAGCAGATACTGGGATGCAATGATCTGATCGGTATCAAGGTCATTATGAAATTTAAAGATCGTTCCTTCTGCCATGACTTTATATGTTCCTTTCTTATCTAAGAAATATTAAAAGACAGCTGCAAAAATCCAGACCGTCAGCCGCCTTAACAGTTCATGAATTCTTTCGTTTCCTCATTATAGCATAGGATCAGGCATAAATAAAATGGCGCGTATTGATATGGCACATAACTTAAAGTTATAAAATTATGATGCTTTCCAACGCCGGGAAAAGGCCATAAAAATTGCTGCAGTTAAACTCTGTATTTGAGCGGACATGACAGCTGTATCTTTACACTGCCGGTCGGATCATCACGGAAAACTGCAGCAAAAATGGAACTTATCTGGTTATTTCAGCTTCAAAACCGCCGTTTGCGGTCTCGTCTCAGCCGTCAGCACCAGTGTGTTGGAGTCGTACTCCACCACATTCCGGCAGAGTCCTGTAAATTCCTCAAGACGTCCGATCACCGGATAGCCGAAATGGTCAGAACGGTAGTGCATCGGGATCACAACGCGGGGCGCGAGATCATCCACCACAGCCTTCGCCTGGACCGCATCGATCGTATAATAACCGCCCACAGGGATCAGGATCGCGTCGAGATGCTTTAACAGATCCTTTTGTTCTCTGGTAAGAGGACATCCGATGTCACCCATATGGGCAATTTTAAGTCCATCTGATTCTAAAATGTGGATTCGGTTCGGCCCGCGGAGCGCCCCCTGTTCCGGGTCATGCCAGGTGTCAATCTTCGTGATGGAAAACGGGTTCTTTGTCCCGCTGTGCTTTAAGGTCACTGCGTCCGTGTACCCGTGGTCACTATGTTCGTGGCTGCAGAGTACCATGTCTGCGGTGAGGGAAAGCGGCGCGAGTCCCGGTACCGTATTTGGACCATATGGATCAAAAACAATGGAAAAACCATCTTTTTCAATGGTAAAACAGGAATGACCATTCCAGGTGATAGAAATAGAATTCATAATTATGTCCTCCTCTCGAGCAGTTAGAAATGATTGAGCAGATGACTATATTTTATCATGAAACGCAAGGAGATTCAATGGACGAAAAGCAAGGTTCCCATCTGCGCCGGAGTGGGAAATTCATGTGATCAGTGCTTGAGAAATCAGGAGAAACCGCAGTATAATAGTGGATATAATATCGGGAATAACAGGAGGAAATGACGATGGAGCTTACACAGGTAAAGCACGAGATCGAAACATTGGCGGAGAAACACCGGGATGAGTTTGAGACGGTCAGTGCATACATATTTGCTCATCCGGAGCTGGCATACCATGAAACGCTGGCGCAGGATCAGCTATGCGGGCTGCTGGAAAAGCATGGTTTTAAAGTACAGCGGGGAGCCGGCTCTCTGGAGACCGCATTTGTGGCAGAATACCGGAGCGGAAAGCCGGGAATGACTTTTGCCTTTATGTGCGAGTACGACGCGCTCCCTGAAATTGGACATGCATGCGGACACAATCTGATCGGCACCAGCGGAGCCGGAGCCGGTGTGATATTAAAAGAGATCATGGAAAAATATGGGATCGGCGGAACCCTGAAGGTTCTTGGAACACCGGCAGAGGAAAACGGAAGCGGAAAGATCACGATGCTGGACGAAGGAATCTTCGATGGTGTGGATATGGCGCTGATCATGCATCCGAGTGATATGTCCATGGCAGATGATATCTCATTTGCAGCCGTAAATAAGACCTATACCTTCACCGGTAAACCGGCACATACCGCAGCGTGCCCGTGGATGGGGGCCAGTGCATTAAACGGAGTTCTCCAGATGTTCCATGCGGTAGATTCCCAGAGACTTCATTTTAAGGATTACACGAGGGTTCACGGAATTATATTGGAAGGCGGAACCGTAGTAAATATCGTTCCGGAGAAAGCTGTATGCCGGTTTAATATCCGGGCATTAGACGCAGGCTATTTAGAAGAAGTGATCGCAGTCATTGACCGCTGTGCAAAGGGTGCGGCGATTTGCGCCGGTGTAGAGGTTGAGATCAAACAGGACGGTTATCTCATCAAGGATGTCCGCAACAACAGGGAACTTGTGACAGCAGTGGAAAAGAACATGGATTTCATTGGAGAACATCATATCCCTCGCGATCTGACTCAGGGAATCGGTTCCACGGATGTGGGAAATGTGACTCAGGCACTTCCGGCTGCCCAGTTTTATATCGGTGTGGGCGAAGGCTTGGGAACCCATACAGCAGCATTTGCGGACGCTGCAGGAGGTGAAGCAGGAAGACGTGCTCTCACTGCCGCAGTAAAAGTGCTGGCAATGACAGGACTTGATATGATGTCCGGCCGATCATAAAAAATAACAAAGCATGAAGGTGATTGTTCATGCGATCGGGACGAAGATGAAAGAAATCTAAGAAAACGGAAGAATCGACAGAAATAAAAATCTCTGCCCGGACACGTCGAGGTGTGTCCAGACAGAGATTTTTTGTGCACTGTGCGAAAATATAGATTGTCGCAAACGACCGCGCGAGATGCGAGTAACAAAAAACGGACACAGAATAGATATTTCTGTGTCCGGATGTTTGGCTGTATTACAGTGCCGTCGCCTTCGGCAGCGTAAAGATAAATTCCGACCCGACCCCCTGGGTGCTGATCACATCAATATTTTCCCCGTGTGCCTGTATGATCTCTTTTACGATCGCCAGCCCGAGTCCTGTTCCCTTCTTATCTTTTCCTCTGGAGAGATCCGACTTATAGAAGCGGTCCCAGATCTTCTTGATACTTTCCTTCGGAATACCGATTCCCGTATCCTTCACGGAAACAAAGACTTTCTCGTACTTCAGCGAAGTCTGGATATAGATTACAGAATTCTCACGGCTGAATTTAATGGCGTTGTCGATCAGATTGTAGAGTACCTGCTGGATCTTACCGAGATCTGCATACACCATCTGGATATCCGCAGCGAAGGTGAGATCGAGAACGATATCCTTTGCATTGCAGGTTCCTTCAAAGGTTGCCGCAGTATCTTTAATAACGCGGTTGATGTCGAAGTTGCTGCGGGTCAGGAATCCTTTGCTGTCGAGAGAGTTTAACGTCAGCATGCCCTGCGTGAGCTTGTTCAGACGCTCGGTTTCAGAGATCAGAATGCCGAGGTATTTGTCGTAAAGTTCCGGCGGGATCGTTCCGTCCTTGATCGCCTCGAGGTATCCTTTGATCGAGGTCAGCGGGGAGCGGAAGTCATGGGAGACGTTCGCGATGAAGGAGTGTTGGTATTCCTCCATTTTATTTAACTCACTGGACATATAATTTAAAGTATTAGCAAGATATCCCATCTCGTCGGCGGAAGTTACCTTGATCGTGTGATTTAAGTTCCCGGCCGCATATTCTTTTGCGCCTTCCGTGATCTTCTTTAAAGGGAAGAAAACGGTTTTTGTGAAGACGAGGAGAATGATCAGGGACAGGATGAAGATGACCAGTGCCGTAATGTATACAATGTTCAGAATACGGTCTTTCCCATGAACGATCTGTTCGATAGGCATGTGGATCACCACGTATCCATACGTGTTAAAATTTCCTGTGATCGGTGCGATGACAGACAGCATGTCCTCATCAAACATGCCGAAAAATCTGCCGGTCATGTACGAGCGGTTTCCCGCCGCTGTGGGGTCAAAACCATCGATGGAGGTGCCGATGTGGGAGGCAGGAGATGTCTCCGCAACGACGCTGCCTTTCTGGTTGATGACCCAGGCCTGGGCCTTTAAGTAAGTGGCGACAGCCTGTAGCTGCGGGTTGGCTGTCGAAAGACTGATATTTTTTCCCTGATAGATATCGCTGTAGGTGGAGGCGAGAAGATTTGCCTCATCATAGAGGGATTCGGATCGTTCCTCCAGAAGATACCGGTAAGTGATCTCGGAGGACATGGTCGCGATAAAAATGAATCCCAGAAGACCGAAGACGAGATATCCCAGAAGGAATTTACTGTAAAGAGAACGGGTCATCGTCTTACCTCGAATTTATAACCGATCCCCCAGACGGTGGACAGCGCCCAGTTTTCATCGTCGCGGATCTTCTCGCGAAGGCGTTTGATGTGGACGTCTACGGTCCGGGTATCGCCGATATACTCATATCCCCAGATATGGTCCAGCAGCTGCTCACGGGTGAAGACCTGATTCGGGGAGGAAGCAAGGAAATATAAGAGTTCCAGCTCCTTTGGCGGCATGTCGACCGAATGGCCTTTATAGAGGACTGAATAGTTCGTCAGGTTGACGATCAGGTTCGGATATTCCACATATTCGCCCTGCTGTTTTGTTGCGGCTGCCATGCTGGCCGGAGCCGCCTGGTAGCGTCGGAGAACTGCTTTGACTCTCGCGACGAGCTCTTTGGAGTCAAACGGTTTGATCATATAGTCGTCGGCGCCCAGCTCGAGACCTAAGACCTTGTCGAAAACCTCGCCTTTCGCGGACAGCATGATGATCGGTACCTGGGAAGTCGTGCGGATCTCCCGGCAGACCTGGTAGCCGTCCATGCCCGGCAGCATCAGGTCGAGAAGAATCAGATTCGGCTTAAAGACCGGAACCTCCTTCAATGCGGATTCTCCGTCCCCGACAATTTTTGTCTCATAACATTCCTTCATCAGGTACAGGGAAATTAATTCTGCAATGTTTTCATCGTCATCCACGATGAGGATTCTCTGCTTATCGACCATTTGAGGCCTCCTTCTTATGAGATGGTCCCATGAAAGGACTGACAGCGCGCAACGGCCAGCTTTCATGGAAGTTGAAGTCTGCATCAGCAGACAAATCAGTTTCTTAAGTTACTTGAATGTCACGATCGTGACGCCGGTATCACCTTCTCCGAACTCACCGAGCCGGAATTCTTTCACATATTTGAGCTTTTTCAGATGCTTATGGACCGCAGCTCTCAGAGCACCGGTTCCGCGTCCATGTACAACGCGGACCTGCGGAAGATGGGCGAGGTAAGCGTCATCCAGATATTTGTCGAGGACAGGCATCGCCTCGTCCGTGGTCATTCCGATCAGATTGACTTCCGGGGAGACAGAGAAGGACTTCGCCATCTTGATCTTTCCGCTTCCCGTGTTGTTCCGCTTCATGGCAGCCGGATCGAGTCCCGGTCCGGATACGGATGCCTCGTCTAAAAGTTCCAGATCTTTGATATTCACAAGGGAGCGCAGGATCCCCATCTGCACATAGAGATCGCCTTTTGCGTTCGGCAGTGTGCTGACAGTTCCCTTTAAGTTCATCGTGAGAACTTTGACACCGTCGCCGATCTTTAATTTCTTCGGCGAGATCGTCTTTTTCGGTCCCTTATTGTTCTTGAGACTTAAGTTTTTATCGACTTTGTCCAACTTTTCGCGGAGCTTTGTCCGTTCGGCTTCCAGTTCTTTTCCGACACCGGAACTTGCGGCGAGCTTGTTGATATTCCGGATCGTCTGGTCAGCGGTCTCCTTTGCTTCGCGCAGGATCCGCTGTGCTTCCTCGTTGGCATTCTTTAAGAGCTTTTCTTTCCGCTCGTCAAGACGCTCTTCCTTCTGCTCGATATTCTTCTTTAAGCGGGAGATTTCTTCTTTATAGCTTGCAATCTCTTCACGCTCTTTCTCGATCGTCACGCGGCTCTGTTCGAGGTTCGCGAGAAGATCCTCAAATGCCTCATCATTGGATTCGAGGTGTGTTTTCGCGTCGTCGATAATATAATCCGGCAGACCGAGCTGCTTGGAGATCGCGAACGCGTTGCTCTTTCCCGGAATTCCGATGAGGAGCTTGTAGGTCGGACGAAGTGTCTCGACATTGAACTCGCAGCATGCATTTTCGACACCCGGAGTAGACAGGGCAAATACCTTTAACTCACTGTAGTGGGTGGTCGCCATGGTCCGGCACTTCATATTGTGAAGGAAGGACAGGATGGAGATCGCCAGTGCAGCACCTTCCGTCGGGTCTGTTCCGGCACACAGCTCATCGAAAAGACAGAGAGAGTGGCTGTCTGCCTGATTTAAGATCTTCACGATATTCGTCATATGGGCGGAGAAGGTACTTAAACTCTGCTCGATGCTCTGCTCGTCGCCGATATCCGCGAAGACTTCATCGAAGACGGAAAGTTCTGATCCGTCAAAAGCCGGGATCTGAAGTCCGGACTGTCCCATCAGGGTAAACAGGCCGACCGTCTTTAGGGAGACGGTCTTACCGCCGGTATTCGGTCCGGTCACGATCAGCAGGTCGAAATCTCTTCCCATCCAGATATTGATCGGAACGACCTTTTTCGGGTCGAGGAGCGGATGACGGCCGTCTTTGATATGGATGTAACCTTTCCGGTTGAATTTCGGCATGGAACAGTTATAGATCCTGGCCAGGGCCGCCTTCGCGAAGATGAAATCCAGCTTTGTCAGGATCTCAAAATCTGTTGTGATCGGCTCGATATACGGAACAAGTTCGGTACTCAGGGCAGCCAGGATCATCTCGATCTCTTTCTGCTCTTTTAATTCCAGTTCACGCAGCTCATTGTTCAATTTGATGATCGCCATCGGCTCGATAAAGAGTGTGGAACCGGTGGAGGACTGGTCGTGGACCATTCCGGCAAACTGGCTCTTGTACTCCGCGCGGACCGGGAGACAGTAACGCCCGTCGCGCATCGTAATTACGGCGTCCTGCAGCATGGTCCGGCTGGAATTTAAGATCGCGTTCAGCTGAGTGTGGACTTTGTCCGCGGTGATCTTCATCTGGCGGCGGACATGGTGGAGTCCCGGACTTGCGTCATCGGCGATCTCATCTTCTCCGAGAATACAGCGGGTGATCTCACTGTTGACATTTGTCAGTGGTTCCAGTGTCCGGAACATCTCATCAAGAGAATCGTCAGGCAGCTCTGTATTTTCCGGGTGACGGCCGTAGTTTTTCGCACGCGCCGCGCATGTCAGAAGTCCGCTGACGGAGAGGAGTTCCATAATGCTTAAGGAACTGCCGATCTCCAGGCGTTTTAAGGAATCTCTCACATCCCGGACTCCGGCCAGTGAGAGACTTCCTTTCTGGCGGACACGGGTCACAGCGTCCGCGGTTTCCGTCTGCGCCTGAACGATCCCGTTAAAATCTGAGGACGGGGTCAGTTCCCGGCACATCTTCTTTCCGGGTTCAGACGCCGCACAGTCAATCAGGCGTTCAATGATTTTATAATATTCAAGTGTTTTTAATACTTTCTGATTCATAGGTCGATCCTTTTTCCTTTCAATGGCAGATATTTGATTTCATTCACTGCCAGTTACAGTGCGCGGGCAGGGACGCCCGTGTCCGGTAACAAGATTCCTTTTTATGGAATATGCAGAGATTTCAGGCGAAGATGCCTGTCTGCACAGAAAAAGTATAACACAAACAGTTCAAATATCATAGGGATTTTTTCCTGTGAAAAGTAACAGGGATGCTCTCACTCAGGACCCGTGGACACCAAGTTTTTCTTGCATAATAAGTAGAAAAAAATTATAATGGAAAAAAGATAGGCTAAAAGCAAAGAATCCGCAAATGTGACAGGATCTTGATGGATATTTGCCCGCAGCAGAAAGAATTCCGGATTGCTGCGAGATATGAAAAGGAGATTTTTTCATGTCAGATACACCTAACGAAAAAAATTTTATGAGAGAAAAGATCGTAAAACCCCCGATCGATAAGCGCAGGGCCGCAGGCCGGATCCTGTGCTATGTTCTTTTTGCGGTTGTTTTCGGCGGCGTTGCGGCGGTAAGCTTTGTGGTATCCCTTCCGACAGCAAAAAAAATCCTGGGAAAAGACCAGCCGGCAACATCCGCGCCGATCACGATCGAGCGCGACCAGGATCCGTCCGGCGAACCGACACCGGTGGAGACGATGGCGGAGACCACAGGAGAGGGGATCCGCTCGGAAGACCTGAAGGACGAGGTGGAAAAGATCGTTGGGGATGCCATGGAAAAATTCCCCTGGACGACGAAAAACCTGACCGAGTTCAACGATGCGTTCCGGAATATCTACCTGGAATCAGAAAAAAGCATCGTGACAGTCTCGGCGGTGAAAAACGATGTGGACTGGTTTGACAACCCTATCGAGACGACGGGACAGTACGCCGGGATCATTATCGCGGTAAACCCAAGCGAAGCGCTGATCTTAACAGAACAGAGCGCAGTGGCGGGAGCTGATTCCCTGCGTGTGACCTTCGGGGATGGATCAATAGCGGCAGTGGAATTAAAATCCCAGGATTCAACAGCCGGGATGGCGGTTGTCAGTGCGAAGATCGCTGATATTGAAGAACAGACGGTAAACTGGATGAAGGCGGTGGAGCTTGGAAATTCCTATTCCGTCCGCACCGGGGACATGGTCCTCGCAGTGGGAAGTCCGTCCGGACATGTCCATTCCGTCAAACAGGGACTGATCTCCTATGTGGCGAAAGGTGTCCAGGCAGTGGACGGTCAGACCCGTATCCTGTATACAGAATTTGAGAGTCATGCGGATGAGGGGACATTCCTTATAAATCTTTCCGGTCAGCTTGTGGGTTGGGCGACGTCCATTTATCAGGCCGGGGACAACACACAGGCGGAAGATAGGACGATGGCAATGCCGATCTCGGAGTACAAGGGCGTGCTCCAGAAACTCACAAACGGACAGTCCGCTCCGTATTTTGGAATCCGCGGCCAGGATGTGACCTCCGCGATGATGGAGAGCGGGATCCCGAGCGGTGTGTATATTACAGATTCCATTGCAGATGGGCCGGCTTATAATGTGGGAATCCAGAACGGGGATATCCTGACAAAGTTTGATGATCTGGAGATCCAGACGATCCGGGACTTCCAGAACCGGCTGGAGGAGACAAAGACCGGGGATACCGTGAAAGTTACAGTAAAACGGAAGTCTATTGATGAATATAAAGAAATAGAGTATCAGGTAACGATCGGAGCCAGGTAAACATACCTGGCTCAGCGATTGTGTGAGAAGTATGACCGATCAGAAAAGGAGAAATTATGAGATTTATTGAAACATTCCGGGAAGGAAATCACATTTCGGATGTATATCTGTGCAAAACAAAACAGATCGCACTTACAAAAAATGGAAAAGAGTACGGCTCTCTTGTACTTCAGGATAAGACGGGAACCGTTGACGCGAAGATCTGGGAGCTGAGTTCTCCGGGGATCAATGAGTTTTCCGCTCTGGATTATGTATATGTCGATGCGGATGTGACCCTGTTCCAGGGACAGAACCAGTTAAACGTAAAGAGGATCCGCAAGGCAGACGAAGGTGAGTACCATCCGGCAGATTATCTTCCGGTGACGACGAAGGATATCCCTGCGATGCAGCATGAACTGATTCAGTACATTACGACGATCAAAAATGAATATCTGAGAAAACTTGCATCCGGTTATTTTAATGATCCGGAATTTATGAAGGCATTTTCCTTCCACTCAGCGGCAAAGAGTGTTCACCACGGTTTTGTCGGCGGACTTTTAGAGCATACGTTAAGTGTCGTGAAGATGTGCGACTATTTCAGCAAACAGTATCCGCTGATCAACCGCGATCTTCTTCTAACAGCAGCGATGTTCCATGATATCGGAAAGACAAAGGAACTTTCTGCATTCCCGGCCAATGATTATACGGATGACGGACAGCTTCTCGGACATATCATCATTGGTTCCCAGATGGTAAAGGAACGGATCGATGCGATGCCGGGATTCCCGAAAAAACTGGAGAGTGAGTTGATCCACTGCATTCTTGCCCACCATGGCGAGCTGGAATACGGTTCCCCGAAGAAACCGGCGCTGATCGAGGCGATGGCGCTGAACCTTGCGGACAATGCGGACGCGAGAATGGAGACGATGACAGAGGTGTTAAGAGGAGCCGGTGACAACATGGGATGGCTCGGTTATAACCGCTTCATGGAGACAAATGTTCGCCGTACGAGCGAAGAATAGAAGATAGAGAATAGAGAGAACCTGCCGTTATGCACTGAAAAAGATGCAGACGGCAGGTTTTGTAAGTTGTAGAAAAATTGGTCCGTCCAATTCGATAAATCGTGCAAAATTTCACTGTGAATTTGCTGGAGACGGACACATAAGAAAGTATGTCCGCTATACAAAGACTTATGTGCGCTGGAAAGCGATAAGAACGTGCAAAGATAAAAAAGAAGCGGTTGACAAAATCAATTTTCTGACTAAAATGATTGTTGTTCATATTCAAATGCGATGAACGGGACAGGACTTTCAATCGAAATCTTATTCAGAGAACTGCCGGATGGTGCGAGGCAGGTAAGAAGGGTGGAAGTTATCACCTGCAAGCAGCCGGGGTGAACAAAACGTTTTAGTAATCCCGGACGGAAACCTCACCGTTAAAAGGGGACCGATTCATCTGAAGGTACTGCAGATACTTGAGGAGGATGGGACTGAGAGGCCGGTTTTCCGGCAACAGAAGTGGTAACGCGGAGAATGTTAGATCCTTCGTCTTCTAAGGGAGTGATCCCTGTGGAGACGAGGGATTTTTTGTTTTGTACGTAGATTCCACAGCGATTTCTGCCGTATTTTCAGGATCGTTTGAATATGGATGGACTACAGGGACCGGAATTCGCGACATTCCGGTATGACGAAATGAATTTACAAAGGAGCGAAATGACATGAACACATTAGTAATCGTTCTCATCTCAGCTGTGTGTCTGTTATGCGGATATATGGTATACGGACGCTGGCTGGCAAAGACCTGGGGTATCGACCCGAAGGCAAAGACACCTGCCTATACACATGAAGATGGACAGGATTATGTACCTACAAACGGCTGGATCGTTTTCTCACACCAGTTTTCCTCTATCGCAGGTGCCGGCCCTGTAACGGGCGCTATCCAGGCGGCTGCATTCGGCTGGGTCCCGGTTCTTCTCTGGATTCTTGTCGGCGGTATCTTCTTCGGAGCGGTCACAGACTTCGGCGCTCTTTACGCAAGCGTAAAGAACGAAGGTAAGTCCATGGGACTCCTGATCGAAAAGTACATCGGTAAGACAGGTAAGAGATTATTCCTGATCTTCTGCTGGCTCTTCACTTTGATCGTAATCGCTGCTTTCGCAGATATGGTTGCAGGCACATTCAACGCTTACACCGTTAAGGACGGCGTTACAGAGCTTGCGGCAGCAGCCCAGACAAACGGAGCTGCAGGTTCCATCTCCATCGCATTCATCGTATTTGCAATGTTCTTCGGCGTTCTTCAGAAGAAGCTCAACCTGGAAGGAAAGAGCGAGTTCTTTGTAGGACTTGCTTGCACAGTTGCATCTCTTGCGATCGGTATGGCATTTCCGTTAATTGGCGGTAAGGACGCATGGACAGGATTCACATTTGCGTATATCTTCTTTGCATCTGTTCTTCCGATGTGGCTCTTAAAGCAGCCGCGTGACTACATGACAACATTCATGTTTGCAGGAATGATCCTCGGCGCTGTTGTCGGTATTGTTGTTGCGCATCCGAACATGAACCTTCCGATGTACACAGGCTTCACAAATGAGAAGCTTGGAAACATGTTCCCAATCCTTTTCGTAACCGTAGCCTGCGGAGCCGTTTCCGGTTTCCACAGCCTCGTTTCCTCCGGTACTTCCTCCAAGACCGTTGAGAACGAGAAGGATATGTTAAAAGTTGGTTACGGCGCAATGGTTCTTGAGAGCCTCTTAGCCGTACTTGCACTCTGCGTGGCGGGTGCCGCTGCAGCCGCTGACGGTACCGCAGCAGTAGGAACTCCGTTCCAGATCTTCTCCTCCGGCGTTGCTGGACTTCTTGAGATGTTCGGTCTTCCGATCTATGTTGCACAGTGCTTCATGACCATGTGTGTATCCGCTCTTGCTCTTACAAGCCTTGATGCAGTAGCACGTATCGGACGTATGTCCTTCCAGGAGCTTTTCTCCGTAGACGATATGGAGAATGCGGAGGGTTGGAGAAAATTCCTCTGCAACAAATATGTATCCACGATCATTACACTTGCATTCGGCTATATCCTTACAAGAGTCGGTTACTCCAACATCTGGCCGTTATTCGGAAGCGCAAACCAGCTCTTAAGCGCCCTTGTTCTGATCACACTCTGCGTATTCTTAAAGGTAACGGGAAGACAGAACAAGACCCTGATCGTACCGTGTGTGATCATGCTCTGCGTAACCTTCACAGCACTGGTTCAGAGAACGCTTGCTCTTGTAAACGCATTCAGCGCAGGTACTGCAGTATTTATGGTTGAAGGACTTCAGCTGATCGTTGCGATCCTTCTTATGGTTCTCGGTGTGATCATCGTTGTTACATCCGGTAAGGAGCTGTTAAGCAAGAAGGCAGGTTCTGAGGCAAGAGCATAATCGAATTAGGTAAGCAGCAAAGTGGATTGCGAATACCCACTGGACATTGCGATTTACATAATGTTTAACGTATAGAGTTGATATGTTAAGACCGGTTTTCCGGTTCCGGGGACTTCTGAATGGGAGTTTTCGGGGCGCGGGGAGCCGGTTTTTTATATTGACGTAAAAACGTGACTCATTTGAAAATGCGGATCGGATTCACTTTTTCACTGTTGTTTTGCCTGTATGCGGTATAGGGCAGAGATTTTCACGTTCGTTTATGTGATGGGGGTTGCAAATGTGGGAGTAATTCTTGTATACTTAAGAAAAACTGAGCATTGAGACTCATTTTTAGGTCTGTTCTGCACTTTGTGTATTCGGTATATTCTCAGTACGGGATATACGCTATTAGTTTGGGATAGTGAGGTGAAAGGACAGAGTGGGCTCAGCGATAAAAATGTACAACAAGAATATTTATATAGAAGGAACGAATTATGGAAATCAAGAAGAACGATAAATTTACAGTGACCATCGAGGACATGGGAGAGGACGGTGCAGGGATCGGCCGCGTGGACGGATATATCTGGTTCGTGAAGGACGCCCTGATCGGGGATACGATCGAGGCGTCAGCCATGAAAATGAAAAAAAATTACGGCTTTGCCCGCCTCGTGCGCGTCATCACCCCGGCAAAAGGCCGCGTGGAGGCGAAATGTCCGGTGGCGAGAGCTTGCGGCGGATGCCAGCTTCAGGAACTGGACTATAAAGAACAGTTAAAATTCAAGGAAAAGAAAGTATACAATCATTTAAAACGCATCGGCGGCATGGAAAACCTGTTCCTGCCGGAAGAGGCGGACCAGGCAGCAGGAGTGCCGGACGCAGTCATCATGGAACCGATCATCGGAATGGAAGACCCGTGGAGATACCGCAACAAAGCGCAGTATCCGATCGGCCGCGGAAAAGACGGAAAACCAACGGCCGGATTCTTTGCCGGACGGACCCACTCCCTGATCCCGGTACCGGAGCTGGACTGTTTGCTTGGCTGTGGGGAAAATAAGGATTATCTGGCGGCAGTGCTGAAATTTATGGAAGATTTCGGCGTTGAGCCGTATGATGAGACGGGGCATAAAGGTCTTGTCCGCCATGTTCTCCTGAGAAAAGGATTCGCCAGCGGCGAGCACATGGTATGCCTTGTGATCAACGGAAAGAAACTGCCGCACGAGAAAGAGTTCATCGAGCGGATGCGGGAAGTTGGCGCGGACAGTATTTCTCTCTCCTTTAATATGGAAAAGACGAACGTGATTCTCGGAACGGAGATCAAAAATCTCTACGGACCTGGCTACATCAGAGATAAAATCGGAAACATCGAATACCGGATTTCTCCGTTATCCTTCTACCAGGTAAATCCGGTACAGACGGAACGCCTCTACGGAACAGCGCTGGAATTTGCTGACCTGAACGGCGGTGAGACTGTCTGGGATCTCTACTGCGGGATCGGAACGATCTCCTCATTCCTCGCCCAGAAAGCGGGAAAAGTCTGCGGAGTCGAGATTATTCCGGCGGCCATCCAGGACGCAAGAGAAAATGCGAAGCGCAACGGCCTGGATAACGTAGAATTCTTCGTCGGAAAAGCTGAGGAAGTTCTTCCGGAACAGTATGAAAAGAACCACATTAAAGCCGATGTCATCGTTGTAGATCCGCCGAGAAAAGGTTGCGACGAACTCTGCCTCGAGACGATTGTAAAAATGGAACCAGAGAAAGTTGTCTATGTGAGCTGCGATTCCTCGACTCTGGCGCGGGATGTGAAGTATCTTGGGGAACATGGATACGAGGTGAAGCGAGTCCGGACAGTTGACATGTTTGGAATGTCGGGGCATGTGGAAACGGTGGCGCTTCTGACTAAGGCAGATTAGCGTGAGGTTATTGAAGAAGAGGTGAAACCATGCAACCTGAATTACAATGCACGATCCTTCAGATCCAGGAAGATGATTATGGCTGTGAGGAACGGTCGGAAGGTTCGAAAAGAACGGTTCTTGTCCGCTTAAGGGACTCAGAGGAAAATGAGCACATGATCCGTCAGGAAGATGACTGGCTTTATGAGCAGGAAATCAATGAAGGGGATCAGGTGATATTTGTGGAGAACCGGCTGTATAAGAACTTGCCGGAGATTACAGGAGAAAAGAAAATGAAATTAGAGACAACACGCCTACTCCTGCGTCCATGGCAGGAGAGCGATGCAGAGAGCTGCTATGAATACGCGAAAGACCCGCAGGTCGGTCCATCTGCCGGCTGGCCGGTACACACGAGTGTGGAGAACAGCAGAGAGACGATTAAAAACGTATTGTCGGCCGATGGAACGTATGCGGTCGTATTAAAAGCTTCCGGAAAACCGGTCGGCTGCGCGGGATTAACTGTGGGAGCTGCCAGCAATTTAAAGCTTCCGGAAGATGAAGGTGAGATTGGCTGCTGGCTCGGCGTTCCGTACTGGGGACAGGGAATCATCCCGGAGGCAGTACAGGAGCTGATCCGTTATGGATTTGAGGATCTGGGATTAAAACGGATCTGGTATGCGTTTTTTGATGGGAATGAAAAATCAAAGCGCGTGGCGGAGAAATGCGGATTCAGCTATCATCACACGAATGAAAACCTGGAATGGAAATTACTGAACAGGACAGTTACAGAGCATGTGTATGTTCTTGACAGGCATAGAAAGTTATCTGGTGCGCAGTAATTCTGAGAGAAATTTGTCAGCTTGCGCTGACAGGAATTAAACGCCAAGTCTTACGTGTGCTCGACTTAAAAGAAAGAAGGAACCCCGAGAATGAAAAAACTTATGATCGCGTCCGACATCCACGGCTCCGCATACTATTGCCGGAAAATGCTGGAGGCATTTGACCGGGAACAGGCAGACCGCCTGTTGCTTTTGGGCGATATTTTGTACCATGGACCGAGAAATGATCTTCCGAAAGAGTATGCGCCGAAGGAAGTCATCAAAATGTTAAATGAGCGGAAAACGAAAATCTTCTGTGTCCGCGGAAACTGCGATACGGAGGTTGACCAGATGGTGCTGGAGTTCCCGATCCTTGCGGATTATGCGGTATTTCCGGCGGCAGACCGCCTGATCTACGCTACTCATGGCCATCACTTTCATATGAACCAGCTCCCGCCTCTCCAGCCGGGAGACATTCTCCTCCACGGCCACACGCATATCCCGGCGTGGGAACCGTTCGGGGATGGAAATCTGTACCTGAATCCGGGTTCCGTGTCGATCCCGAAAGCGGAAAGTGAACATAGCTATATGCTCCTTCAGGATGGGAAAGTGATCTGGAAAACACTGGAAGGAACTGCTTATCATAGTGAATGTTTATAAAAACGTCTCAATGGTCCTTGCATAATAAACCCGAAGATGCTAAAATATCTCCCATAACAATTGAAGAGGCATCCGGTGCTGCTGCCGCCCTGAAGGGGGCGGACAGCAGGTAAAAGGGAAACAGGTGAAAGACCTGTGCGATCTCGTCACTGTGAGCAGGGAATACAAAGCCATACGCGAACGCGCGGTCACTGAAAAAACGGAGCAGCCTGACAGGACTGTTTTGAAATATTTGGGAAGGCGGCTTTGTGTGATGATCTGTGAGTCAGGAAACCTGCCGGAATGCTGGTACAGGAAGAAAAATTCCAGATCACGAGGCATTGATCGTACCGTTTATATGTCGGCTGATTCCAGCGGACATCTTTTTCTGATGCTTAAGCATTCGGTATTCGAAAAAATTCTCAGATGGAACATCTCCATACTAACTCCGAAATTGTAAAAACAATGAAACTGTTCAGAACTTTCATGATTACGGGCAAAAAATGTATTTCAGATGGCTGAACCAATAGGACTTTTGCTTTAAAACCAATGGGGTTATTACAGTCGGCGCAGCAAGTGCGCAGGCCTGGTGAACAGTTGCAAAAAAACATTATAATCTTTACACAACATGGAGGACAACATGAAGAAGAAACATGTAAGTCTGCTCTTAGCGGCAGCAATGGCGGCATCCGTAATTTCCGGATGCGGAAGCAGCGCGAATAACAGCACGGCTGAGACGACAAAAGCAGAAGGAGCTGCAGCGGAGACAACGGCTGCAGGAGAGACAGAAGCCACAGCAGAGGCAGTGGAAGACACAGAGAAAAACGAGACAGATGAGGTTGTCATCGCGACTCCGCGTGATGCTGTGCAGGGAAGCGGCGATGCGTATTACTGCTGGGAAGGCGCTTATGTATGGGAAGCTCTCACAGCAAACAACGGTGGTGTGATCGATCCGTGGCTTGCAAAATCCTGGGAGCACAACGATGACTGTACCGAGTGGACTTTCAGCCTGCGCGATGACGCATATTTTACAGACGGTGTTCAGTTTAATGCCGATGTGTGCCTGAAAAACATTGAGCGTTGGGGCCATGGGATCAATTCTACATACACAACACTCAGCATCGAAAAATCTCTCCCGAATCTCGACAAGATGGAGAAAGTCGACGACTTCACTGTAAAGTTCACATTTACACAGCCGATCACAACACTTGAGTATGTCCTTTCCGACTATGGCAGCCCGATGTACAGCCCGAACTGCTTCGACGAGGAGACAGGTGTGATCTCCGACTATGCGATCGGAACCGGTCCATATAAGATCGTTGACCATGTGGAGTCCGAGTATGTGACACTTGAGAGAAATGACAACTATTATGGCGAGAACGGCAAGGTAAAGACCTTCAAGATCCGCTGCATCCCGGATGCCGAGACTCGTGTATCCGCGTTAAAATCCGGCGAAGTCATGGGACTTGCAGACAACGGCGCGATCACCATGGATGCTGCAAAGAATCTCTGCGACACAGACTCCAACTTTGAGATGGACAGCACTCCGAGCCATATGACTGAGTACATCATGTTCAACGATAAAAACGAGTACCTTGCGGATAAGCGCATGAGAGAGACGTTCAACCTTGCGACAGACCGCGACAGCATCTGCAGTGTGATCTACGGAGGACTTTTACAGCCGGCATACTCCTTCTTAAGCACCCAGTCCACCTTCCATCTGGACATCCAGGGAACTTATGATATGGAGAAGGCAAAATCTCTCGCAAAAGAAGTTCTCGGAGACAAGACGGCCGACATGACCATGATCATCCGTTCCAGCACCGCGTCCGATTACAACTGCAAGGCTGTTGCAGAATACTTAAAGCAGGTTTACGCGGAGCTTGGCGTCAACATCAATATTGAGATCGTGGACTCCTCCCTCTACAAAGAGAGACAGCAGGAAGGCACCTACGACATGACACTTACTGTATTCGGTATCAACAATGCGGATCCGACTTCCACATTTAAGCAGTACTTCGCAAGCGAAGGAAACAGCAACACGACATTAAACTACAACTACTACAACGAGAAGATCGATGAACTTGTCGCAAAAGCTCCGACGATCGCTGATGTGAGCGAGCGCAGCAAGATCTATGATGAGATCCAGCAGGAACTCTTCGATGACAGCGCGTGCGTTCCGATCTGCTACCAGATCAACGTAAACATCCACAACAAGGCGATCACACACTATGCAGGAAAGACCTTCGGTGTTGGACTTCCGACAATTTCCTGGGTGAAATAATCAATATGTCACTTTTAAAGTACATCCTGAAAAAAATGCTGATGCTTTTGCCGGTGCTCGTCGGGATCAGTATCATTGCATTTGCACTTGGGATCATGTCACCGGGGGATCCGGTGGACCAGGTGTTAAATCCAAACGGAAACGAATCCTACACGCAGGAAGAATATGATGCCATGGCTGCAAAGATGGGGCTGGACCAGCCTGCCGTCGTCCAGTATTTTAACTGGGTCGACGGCCTGGCTCACGGCGATCTGGGCAGGTCCTTTTTCACGAACAAAAGTGTCATGGACCAGCTCGCAAAGCGGATCCCGATCTCATTGAAGCTTGCGGGTTTCAGCATGATCCTGACCATCGTGTTCGGTGTGGGATTCGGAGTCCTGATGGCGGTGGGAAAAGACCGGCTGCCGGATCATGTGCTGGGAACATTTTCAACGGTTGCATTGTCCGTTCCGGGGTTCTGGATCGCCATTGTCCTGATCTTTATCTTTGCGGAACAGTGGAAGATCCTGCCGAGCAGCGGGATCTCCGACGGATCCGGCTTTATTCTCCCGGCGGTCACGCTGGCACTCCCGAGTATCGGAGTCTGTGCGAGACTGACAAGGAGCGCGATCCTCGATGAGATCGGAAGACAGTACATGACTGTGGCGGATGCAAAAGGAATGAGCCGCCGCCGCGCAGTGGTCCGCCATGCGTTCGGAAACGCGCTGATCCCGATCATCACCTACCTGGGAACCCATATGGCGGGCATCATCGGCGGCGCCTCGATCGTGGAGACGATCTTTGCGATCCCCGGGATCGGAAGCTACGCGATCGCGGGTGTGCAGTCGAAGGATTATTATGTGGTGCAGGCGTATGTTCTGTTTTCAGGCTGTATCTATGTGCTGACAAACATTCTGATCGACCTGATCTATATCGCACTTGATCCGAAGATCCGGGCGGGAGAGGCGGTGGAATCATGAATAAATTAAAGGAACTCCACCTGTCAGGAAAAGCAAAGACCGGTCTGGTAATCTTATTATTGATCCTTTTGACCAGCGTACTCGCGCCGGTCCTTGCTCCCTATGATCCGCTGGTCTCGAACCTGTCGGAAGCACTTCAGAAACCGTCTGCCGCGCATCTTTTAGGCACGGATAATATCGGAAGAGATACGCTGAGCCGTGTTCTCTACGGCGGAAGACAGTCGATCCTTCTCGCCCTGGTGGCGACCGTCCTCTCGATGCTGCTCGGTTTTGCACTGGGACTTTTCGCGGGATATTTCGGCGGCTGGATCGACGGGATCATCACGACGATCTCCAGCATTTTCCAGGGACTTCCCGGCTTGACGCTGATGATCGCGGTGGCCGGACTTCTTGGACAGGGCGTGAAGAGCATGCTGATCGCGATCGTGATCAATTCCTGGGTCGGATTTTCCAGGATCGTCCGCGGTGAAGTTATGAAACTGAAACAGGAGAGCTTTATTAAAGGACTGAGAACCATCGGAGCCGGAGACCTCCGGATCCTGTTCCTGCATATTTCTCCGAATATTTTAGGAACTCTGAGCGTCCTTTTTGCCACCAGGATCGCCGGAAATGTGATCTCGGTGGCGTCCATGAGTTATCTTGGTCTGGGACTTCAGCCCCCGACACCGGACTGGGGCGTCATGATCAACGATGCGAGACAGTATTTCCGCCAGGAACCGCTGCTCGTCATCGCTCCGGGACTCTGTATTTTGCTTCTTTCCCTCAGCATCAACCTTCTGGCAGATGAACTGCGTGACCGGCTGGATGTGCGGAAAGATGTGATGAAGACGATGTGATGTCGGAAAGCATGCAAAGAAAGGCAAAATTTCCTCAGCATAGCTGAGCCGGAACAGATTTTTGCCTGTAACTGTGAAAAAACGGAACAGCCAGGAGAGAAGATCAGATGGAAGATAAAAAAGAATGGAAAACAGAAGAAAAAAGTGACATTGAGATCCGCGACCTCTCCGTCACCTTCCAGGACGGCGGCGAGATGATCCATGCCATGGAAGATGTCAGCGCATACTTTCCGTCGGGCAGTATCACAGGACTCATCGGGGAGAGTGGAAGCGGAAAATCGCTTTTAGGCATGTCCATCCTGGGACTTCTTTCCGGGCAGGCCCGGATGGAAGGAAGCTGTATGTATAAAGGGATGGATTTGTACCGGCTGCCGGAAAAAGAGATGCAGAAGATCCGTGGAAAAGAGATCGCCCTGATCCCACAGAATCCCACGGAATCCTTAAACCCGATCCGCAGGATCGGAAAACAGCTCACGGAGTGCATGACAGTCCACGGAAATAAGGACAAAGAGCTTGCCGATTCCCGGAGGGATGAGTTTCTCCGCAGATTTGGCTTTTCAGATCCGGACCGGATCAACCGCGCTTACTCATTCCAGCTGAGCGGCGGCATGAACCAGCGCGTGATCTCTGCCATGGGACTCATGAACCGGCCGAAATGGGTCATCGCCGATGAGCCGACAAAAGGCCTGGATGCGATTCTCCGGCGCCAGGTCTACCGGGTCCTGAAAGAGATATCAGAGACGGACACCGAAGGCATGATCGTGATCACCCATGATATTGCCCTGGCAGGGGCATTGTGTGACCGGCTGATGGTGCTCTATAAAGGAAGCATCATGGAAGCCGGGGAGACAAAGACGATCCTTGAACATCCGGCACATCCATACACGAAAGGACTGATCGCATCGCTCCCGGGGAAGGGAATGAACCCGATCGGGCGCGCAGTGAGAAAAAAAGAGGGAAATTCCGGCTGCAGTTTTTACCCGAGATGTGCGCATGCAGTGGACGCATGCAAAAATGGACGGATCCCGGAGGCGGAACTTCCGGACGGAAGGAAAGTGAGGTGCGTCCGGTATGCTTAAAGTCAGCCATATCAGCAAGACATTTACTGGCGGGATCATTAAAAAGACCCGCGTGGAAGCGGTGAAGGACGTGTCTTTTACGGTACAGGACGGGAAAACATTCGGGATCGTAGGAAATTCCGGCTGCGGAAAATCGACGATCGCGAACATGCTCCTGTCACTGATAAAGCCGGACTCCGGAACCATCGAGATTGATGGAACGATCCAGATCATCTTCCAGCATCCGGAGACATCCCTGGATCCTGCAAAAAAGATCGGATACAGCCTGGAAGAGCCGATGATCATCCACAGGATGTATGACAAAGCGGGGAGAAAAGCGCGGGTCAGAGAACTTCTGGATCTGGTAGATCTCGGAGAGGAACTTCTGGACCGCTATCCGCACCAGATCAGCGGAGGTGAGGCGCAGAGGATCATGATCGCCCGGGCACTCTCACTGGATCCGAAGATCCTGATCCTGGATGAACCGACCAGCATGTTAGATGTCTCCGTGCAGGCCCAGGTCATGACACTCTTAAAGGAACTCCAGGAAAAGCTGGGATTGAGCTATCTGTTTATCTCCCATGACCTCGATGTGGTCCGCTGGTTCTGCGATGAGATCGCAGTGATGGAAGAAGGAAAGTTCGTGGAGACAGGGCGGACGGAGGATGTGATCGGACATCCGAAGATGGAGTTCACGAAAAAACTGGTGGAAAATTTTATACTGGAATAAAAGATACGGCGTGGAGAGAAAGTTACAGTAACGAGAGAAATTTCTACGCCGTTTTTTAGGCTGCTTTTTTATTGACATTTCATACTTTCAAGTGATACGATTCCAGCATGATAAAGCAATAAACGGACTTTCTGTTTATTGCGGTACACTTACAACCCAGGAATAAATGGCTTGATCAGGAGGAAATGGATATGCTGAAATTTGATGCGCAGAAATATGATTATCCATCACGAAGAAGTGTTGTGTACGGGAAAAAAGGTATGGTCTGCACGAGCCAGCCTTTGGCGGCCCAGGCGGGACTCGACATCATAAAACGGGGCGGAAACGCAGTTGACGCGGCGATCGCGACAGCGGCGTGCATGACAGTTCTGGAGCCGACGTCCAACGGGATCGGAAGCGACGCCTTCGCCCTGGTCTGGACAAAGGGAGAACTTCACGGGCTGAATGCCAGCGGAAGATCACCTATGGCGATCACTGCAGAAGAAGTGAAAAAACAGGGATACACCGAAATGCCGAAACGAGGCTGGATCCCGGTGATGGTCCCGGGCGCCCCGTCCGCATGGGCGGAACTCTCGGAAAAGTTTGGAAGACTTCCGCTGGAAAAGGTGCTGGAACCGGCGATCACATATGCACGCGAGGGATATCCGGTGAGTCCGGTGACATCAAAAATATGGAACAATGCATACAGAGAGTTTTCAGAAACGCTGACGGAAGAATGTTTCCGGCCATGGTTTGAAACGTTCGCCCCGGACGGACATGCCCCGCAGCCGGGAGAAATCTGGAGGTCGGAAGCTCATGCAAAGACGCTGGAAATGATCGCGCAGACTCATGCAAAAGCATTTTATCGTGGAGAACTTGCGGATCAGATCGACGAATTTTCAAGAAAGACCGGCGGATATCTCCGGAGATCAGATCTTGAAAATTACTGGTGTGAGTGGGTGAAACCGATCCACATAAATTACAGGGGATATGGTGTCTGCGAGATCCCGCCGAACGGAGACGGGATCATTGCGTTGATGGCATTGAATATTTTAAAGGGGTATTCCTTTGCGGAGCGGGACAATGCAGATACCGTGCATAAACAGCTGGAGGCGATGAAACTGGCATTTGCGGACGGAAACCGGTATGTTGCGGACCTGGATTATATGAAAGCACCGGTGGAGACGCTGCTTTCTGATGAATATGCGGACGGAAGACGGGCACTCATCGGAGAACAGGCGCTCACACCGGAGCCAGGCAATCCGTTCCGCGGAGGAACGATCTATCTCTGCACAGCGGACGGGGAAGGTAATATGGTCTCCTACATCCAGAGCAATTACATGGGATTTGGATCCGGGATCGTAATACCTGGAACAGGGATCGCGCTGCAGAACCGCGGGGCGAACTTCACACTGGATGAGACAATGGAAAACTGTCTGGGACCGGGAAAGAAATCTCTGCACACGATCATTCCGGGATTTCTGATGAAGGAAGGAAAAGCAGTTGGACCGTTCGGCGTTATGGGCGGTTTCATGCAGCCGCAGGGCCATGTCCAGGTTATCATGAATACAGTGGACTTCCTGATGAATCCGCAGGATGCGCTCAACGCGCCGAGATGGCAGTGGATCGGTGGAAAGAAGATCCAGGTGGAAAAGACATTCCCGGCCGGGATCGTGGAAGAGCTGAAAAAACGGGGACATGAGATGGAAGTCCTTGAGAGTTCCCTGTCCTTCGGGCGAGGACAGATTATCTGGAGAGATGAAAACGATGTGCTTTGCGGGGCAACCGAACCGCGGGCAGACGGAACGGTGGCAGCGTGGTAGATGATCAAAACCTGTTACAGTGCGCGGGCATAGAGTGCCCGTGTACTGTAACCAAAACCTGGCGGCAATGTGCGGAGAGAAATAAAAAGCAGTTTCCTTTTCAGAGTGAGTGTGGTAAACTCGAGATTAAGCAGATCAGGAACTGCCCGAAAAAGAATACGAAAACTGTGGGAAAGGATCTGACCGCCGGAAATGGGAAAATACAGATCATCCGGAGACAGGAGACCGCAGGGCAGTCTGGTAATGATAATGAATTTGCAGGAGGAAAGCGCAATGAATTTCAATGAAGCAGCGTTAAAGCTCCATGAGGAACATCATGGAAAGATCGAAGTTACGAGCAAGGTTCCGGTAAAGACAAGAGATGACTTAAGCACCGCCTATACACCGGGTGTTGCGGAGCCATGCAGAAAGATCCATGATAATAAGAAAGATGTTTACAAGTACACTGCAAAGGGCAATCTGGTAGCAGTTGTTTCTGATGGAACCGCAGTTTTAGGTCTTGGAAATATCGGACCGGAAGCTGCTATGCCGGTCATGGAAGGAAAGGCAGTCCTCTTTAAAGAGTTCGGCGGCGTTGATGCGTTCCCGATCTGTCTCGATACGACAGACACCGAGGAGATCATCAAGGCAGTGAAATACATTGCTCCGTGCTTCGGCGGCATTAACCTGGAAGATATCGCTTCCCCGAAATGCTTCGAGGTTGAGGCACGTCTGGAGAAAGAGCTTGATATTCCGGTATTCCACGATGACCAGCACGGCACAGCAGTTGTCGTTACAGCGGCTCTCTTAAACGCATTAAAAGTTGTCGGAAAGAAGATTGATGAGATCCATGTTGTATTAAACGGACCGGGATCTGCCGGAACTGCGATCATCAAGATGCTGCTTGCGACAGGCGTGAAAAATATCATCGCCTGCGACGAAAACGGAATCCTCTATAAAGACCGCGGAGTCGGCATCAAGGATCACAAGAAGATGCTCTGCGATATCACAAACCTTGAGGATAAGCGCGGAACTCTTGCAGACGCTCTCGTCGGAGCGGACGTATTTATCGGCGTGTCCGTAGCAGGTGCACTGAAGCCGGAGATGATCAAGACGATGGCGAAAGATCCGATCGTCTTTGCAATGGCGAACCCGAATCCGGAGATCATGTATGATGAGGCGATGGCAGCAGGCGTAAAGGTAATGGGAACAGGCCGTTCCGACTTCCCGAACCAGATCAACAACGTCCTTGCATTCCCGGGAATCTTCCGCGGCGCATTAGACTGCGGCGCAAGAGATATCAACTACGATATGAAGGTTGCTGCAGCCCAGGCGATCGCTGAGCTTGTAACACCGGACAAACTCTCCGCAGAGTATATCATTCCGGGTGCGCTCGAAGAAGGCGTTGCAGAGCATGTTGCAAAACGTGTTGCTGAGGCGGCTGTAAAATCCGGAGCGATCCGCAAATAATAGATCTCTCTGAAAGATCGGCATATTTCCGGATAAGATCATTGATGGCAAATGACAATTAAAAAATAGTTATGAGAAACACTCCTTCCGCATATACATAAGTGCAGAAGGAGTGTTTTTGATTATGGCAGATTATCGCAGACTGATTTCTTATATTTACGAGTACGAAGGAAAAAAGAAAGGGAAAAATGTGGGATTTGTGAAGCTGGAGGCGCGGAACGGGCAGTGCAGGATCAATGTCAATGTGAAGCGGATCTATATGGGCGGCAATGCCATTGGCGCGTATCTTTTAGGGACAGGCGGTCGTGAGACATTTCTTGGAAACGTTTTTGTGCGCGGCGGAAACGGGGAGTTCCGGGTCAATGTGGACGCGAAGAACGTGGAGGGAAGCGGTACCGGACTTGATACATATTTCGGCCTGTCGGTCCATGACGTAAAGAATTCCTGGCGGTGCTATAAGACGATCTGGGAGGACGCGCTGGCAGCGGAGGAGGGAAATACCGGGGAGAATCCGGTCCTCTCGGTTCCGAAATTTACTGCCCAGATGCTGCCGGAGGCGGAAAAAGGAATGGATACACAGGCGGTTTCCAAGGTGGTAAAAGAGATCGAGGAGGAGATCGCCAGGGAAGAAGAGCGGAGAGAGCAGGAGGAAAAGAGCGTACATGATCCGGGACCGGGGAAAAAAGAGGAAAGCGGAGCCCCAGAGAAGCGGAATATGCATACGGTGGAATCAGACGAGAGAGAAAAGACGGCGCATGCAGCAGAGCTGAGCGGTGCAGAGGGAGACCTAAAGACGGAGAAAGCGCCGGCATATGATGGGAAAGCGGAAGAGGAAGACACTGCGGATCATGAAGTACAGCAGCAGGAAGAACAAAGTGAAGACCGTGGCAGGTTCTACTTGTCGGGGGAAGACGATGAAATCGGTGAAAAATCGGATGACACATGCGGAAACGTGGAAGACAGACCGATAGAGCGGAAAATGGAAGAGACTTCCGGGGATGAAGAGGAGAATGATCAGACGGCGAACCTGGATCCGGAGAAAACTTCTGAGTCGGAAACAGAAAAACAACAGGTGGAAACAGCGCAGCAGGAGCAGGGAATATCGCAGGAAACAGACCTGCCGTTTTACATGAAAACTGCTCAAAGAGTACAGCGGCCGAATAGCCAGAAGTTCAGACAAAATCCAGTACAGACTTCCGGTATGACGGCGCAGTCCCCCAAAAGTGCAGCTTCACAGGCAGCACATTCAACTGCCCCCACAGCTCCCATGGTCTCCCCGGAACTTGAAAATCCGGAGGTTCTGCGTTATCTGCAGGAGACGGAAGATCCTGCGGCCGATCCGGAAAAACTGTGGGAGGAATTTAAAAGGACATACCCGAAGATCCAGCCGTTCGAGTATGAGGACGGCTGCGATATCCTGACGATTCGTCCGCAGGATATCGGAAAACTCCCGCGAGAGTGCTGGGTTTATGGAAACAACAGCTTTCTGCTCCACGGCTACTATAATTTCCGCTATCTGATCCTCGTAAAGCTCGGCGGGAACAAAAAGAAATCCCGCTACCTGTTGGGAGTCCCCGGGCACTACTACAGCAGCGAAAAATACATGGCCACCATGTTCGGTTTCCCGAATTTCGTCCTCTCCAGGCGCCAGCCGGTCGGGGATGGGCGGTTTGGGTACTGGTATACGGATCTGAAGATACGGTGAGTTTTAACAGACAGGCTGCTTTGTATTGTCTTTCATATTTATTTATCTTGCCAGAAATAAAAAATAAGGTACAATAAAAAAGGAATGAAAGGCGAGGATCTGGAACCATTTCCTGATCCATGACCATAGACAACATTACCTGAAATTCGGAGAAACATATGAAAAAGATGACAATAGAAGAACACTATATGAAAGAAGCAATCCGCCAGGCAAAAAAGGCGGCGGCTTTAAAAGAAGTGCCGATCGGCTGCGTGATCGTGCATGACGGGAAGATCATCGCGCGGGGATATAACCGGCGGACCGTGGATAAGAACGTGCTGGCCCACGCGGAGATCATCGCGATGCGGAAGGCCTGCCGGATCATCGGGGACTGGCGGCTTGAGGACTGTACGATGTATGTGACGCTGGAACCATGTCCGATGTGTGCCGGTGCGATCGTCCAGGCGCGGATCCCGAAAGTCGTGATCGGCTGCATGAACCCGAAGGCAGGCTGCGCCGGATCCGTGCTCGACATGCTGCATGAAGACGGATTTAACCACCAGGTGGAGACGGAAGTCGGACTTTGCGGGGATGAATGCTCTCAGATGCTGAAGGATTTCTTTAAAGCACTGCGGGAAGAAGGAAAACGTAAGAAGCTGGAGCAGGCGGAGAAAGAAACCTCAGAAAATGCATAAAAGACAAACGGAGAATCGGTTTTTGCCGTGAAACCGAAAAATGCCAGTGGATGGTTCTGAAGGCAGAAAAGTTGCAATAGAATTACTTATAATAAAAGACCGCTGCCAGATCTGATATGATAGATACCCGGAATTCCGGACACATATCAGATAAGATCTGGCGACGGTCTTTTCTGTCTCCATATAATCACAGAAAACTGGCAATGGAAGCGTTTACATGCATGTTACGCGCTGAATTTCTTCGGCCGGTACCGGATATCCGAAACCTTATATATCGTGATAAACGCCTCCGGATCACTGGAACTGATATAGTTCATGAGCGCCTGGTATTCGCGCTTATCGACGATCGTGATGATCTCGTTGTGTTTCTCAAAATTGTAAGCACCGGTGGCTTCATAGATCGTGGCCCCGCTATGCAGGTTGTCGATGATGAACTTGCGGAGTTCTTCTTCCTTTTTAGTGATAATGCAGACACGTCTCTTGACGTTCTGATCGAAAATAAAGTAGTCGAGGACGATCCCGTTCACATATGTACCGAGGACACTGAGCACGACCGTCTTTTTGTCGTAAACCAGTGCGGAGGAGAGCGCCACGCACATGCCGGAGAGGGACATGGCCTTTCCGAGATCCATGTGCAGATATTTATTCATGATCTTCGCAACGATATCAAGTCCGCCGGATGATGCGTTCATGTTAAAGAGCATCGCAAGCCCGACGCTGACGACGAGGACGTAACAGATAACATCCAGTTCCTGGCTCCCGGTGAGAGAGGTGAAATCTGGGAAGATCTTCTCAAAAATTCCCAGAAATACCGGCAGCATGACGCTTGTATACACGGTCTTTGCTCCGAACTCTTTTCCACAGAGGATAAACCCGATGATCAGTAAAATGACATTGAAGGCCATCGTGATCACGGAGAGCGGAAGCGGAATAAAGTGGGTCAATACGATCCCGAGACCGGAGATACTGCTGATCGAGGTGTGGCTCGGCACCAGAAAAAAGTAGACTGCGATGGCCGTGATCGCATCAGCCAGGGTCATGACAAGCACTTCTTTGATAAACCCCTTGTTGTTCATGATAATAAATCCTTTCCTGCAGAGACATCTGCGTTACCGTGTACAGCATCAGGCAGGATTTCCTGTTTGGAAATTCGCTGCTGTCCGCGGAAAACAATCATTTTGCCTCACCAGTATATACTGGACGGACATGGAATGCAAGAGAAAGTGGTGAAGTGTGAATAGAGTAAAAGGGCGCTGCGCACCGCACAAAATGCCTGGAAATGGACAGGGAAAGTTAAGAAAGTTTATATATAGAAGTAATAACTGTATGGTAAGATGAAATAAATCCGGAGGATGCACATGAGATTTGGCAGAGACGACTTCCCGGCAATCCCGGGCGGTGCAAACGGATAAATGGTCTTTCTGATCAATGAACCTCATGGGCAGAAAATTTCGGAATGGAAGATTCCATATGACACAGTTATGATCACAGATCCTGTTAATTCAGAAACGGAGAAAAAGTATGAAAAATAAAAAGAAGATCCTGGCGGCTGCAGGAATTCTGGTGCTTGCGGGAGTTGCCGCAGTGTGTTATATCCAGAATAGAGATAAAAAGGAGGCAGCATCTATCGGAATCATCGGCGGAGCAGACGGACCAACGAAGATCTTTCTGGCCGGGAAAATCGGTTCTCCTGACGAAGAAACAAAAGCGGCTGTTTTGGACCTTGAAACCGCGAAAAAGCAGTCCTATGGGGATGTCGTGGAACTTGACTATGTGAGCAAAGACAAAATCTCTTTGCATGGTTCCTTCGGATACATTTCATTTAATATCAATAGTTCCGATGACCCTGCGACGCTGGAGCCGGCTGCAGCCTACACGCTGGAGGAAGCGGGACCGATCGTAACCCAGGGCGATGATTACACGGAGGTTGTCGGAGATGCGGATGGCTGCGTGGTGGCACCGAAAGCATACACGAAGGAAAAGAACCCGATGTACCTTTACTCTGACACTTATGGGGATGTGACGGAACTTCCGGAAGAAGTCTGCAAAGTGTTCCGGGAAGATAAGGAAAAAGGTGCTTTCAAGGATGCATATCTGGCGGATGACCGGTTAAATGAGATGGCTGCGGATCTTTATAAGGAATACGGCAGCAGGCTGCTGTACGGTCCGGTGGAAATCCCGGAGTACGACAGTGAAGTTTACGGATTTCTGGCAGCCGACGGCGATAACCTGGAAGATATCTGGTACGGGATCTGGCATGAACCGTTAGAGAACCAGACATTCCCGATCACAAAAATGCCGCTGTTCAAATAAGCAGATGAATACGATTTGGTGAAATCAGGGAAGAAATTTGCAGATAGTTCACTGTCACCGGGGGATTTCGCAACTTGACAAAATGCCCCCGTCCATGTATACTTAACTGGTCCGCACAGCCGGGGAGATAGCGGTGCCCTGTACCTGCAATCCGCTACAGCAGGGGTGATGTTCTGCCGCGGGTACTTCCTTGTGAAGCTGCCCCTGGTAAGCGGCGCTGACGTTTTGGTCTCGCGCAATGGGACTCTCTGAACCATGTCAGGGCAGGAATGCAGCAGCATTAAGGAGAACCTTCCATGTGCCGCGAGGGAGCCGGGACCGAGCTGGCTGCCAGGGTAACGTTTATGAGACGTATTCAAAGCAGAGCGTGCGGATAAAAAAGAAATCTTAAGAGGTGACAGTGAATGAGAAAGAAATTTCTGCTATTGCTGGCGCTTCTTTTTTTATTGGCCGGGGTGATCTTTGTCCTGCCCGCAGTGCGGGACCATGTTCCGGATCAAACAAAAGAGAGTGCCGCGGAAGAGACAGAACCGTCAACAACCGAGTCGGAACCGCCGACAGAGACGGAAACGGAATCGGAGACTGGGACAGAAACCGAGGAGCCGACCGAAGAGGAGACGGAAGGTCCCGGAGATCCGGTGGACCGGGAAAAGATCGAGACGCATCTAATCATCGCGTCTGACACCCACTACATGTCACCGTCGTTGACGGATTATGGCGTAGCATTTGACCAGCTTGTAAACAGCAGTGATGGAAAAGAGATCCGCTATCAGCCACAGTTATGGCAGGCGTTTGAATCGGAAGTTCTTGAGGCACATCCGGATGCCCTGATCCTGAGCGGCGACCTGAGTTTAAATGGAGAAAAGGCAAACCACCTGGAATTTGCGGAAAAACTCCGGAAGATCAAAGACGCAGGGATCCCGGTCTATGTGATCCCCGGAAATCACGATATCAACAAGCCGAATGCCGGAGAATACTTCGGGGATCAGAGAACGGATGTGGAAAGCGTGACGTCGGAAGAATTCCGGGAGATTTACGGAGATTTCGGATACAATGAGGCAAAGAGCGAAGCACCGGATTCCCTGAGTTATCTGGTGGAACTGAATGATACCACCTGGCTCATGATGCTTGATACGACGGTCTGCGAGCCGGAAAATGAGGTGTACGGTGAGATTAAAGAGGGAACGCTGGAATGGATGGAAGAATGCCTGAAAGAGGCGTATGCCGAAGGAATCACCGTGATCCCGGTTGGACACCACAATCTCCAGCGCCTGAGCCGTGTCTATGTGGAGGAATGCGTGATCGAGAACTGTGACGAGGTCCGGGAACTCTTTGAACGTTATCTGACGCCTGTGTACTTCAGCGGCCATCTCCACACGCAGAAGGTCATGAAACACCTGACAGAGCCGGGAATGGGCTCAGACACTTACGGAATCTGGGAGATCGTGAGCAATTCCCTGATCCTGCCGCCATGTCAGTACGGGACTGTAACGTTAAACACGGACGGCAGCATCGATTATCTCGCAAAGACCGTGGATGTTTCCACCTGGGCGGCCGCAAACGGGGAGACGGATCCGAACCTTCTTGAGTTCTCAGCCTATGCAGCGGATTATCTGCAGACGGTCATCAAGAATCAGATCTTTAAAACCCTGGAGGATGTGCCGAAAGAATTAAAAGAAGTTATGGCGGACTTTTATACGGATATCTACAAGGATTACTATGCCGGAGTGCCGATCAGTTATTCGGAGAAGAAAAACGAGTTCGGATACGGCCTCTGGGTCCGCTACATGGATCCGAGCGTTGAGTTCCGCCAGCTCGACGGAATGATGCGCGACACGATGTCGGCAAATAACCATGCCGAGATCCCGAATCCGGTCCGTTTGAAACGCCCGGAACAATAAAAAAGAGAGGACGCACCGTCTGCCGGTCTGCATGAGGACCTTATTTTTGTCCATAATATGTGTTACAGTACACGGACACTCTATGCCCGCGCACTGTAACACGATTTTGCCGATGCTTCGCATTCCGAATCGGCAAAATCTGCTGCCACAACTGTATTGTACGGAATTTTCAGTTCAGAAAATTCCTACCGTGTACAGTAACTAATATGCCTAGAAAAGAGAGAGGAGACAAGTTTTTCTTGCCCGTCTCTTTTCTTTGTATTATAATCTTATCTTGGATACATGCATTCACATTTCGACTGAAAGAAATCGGAGAAAGGACAAGACGATGAAGAGAGTTGGATTCCTTACGAGCGGCGGCGACTGCCAGGCATTAAACGCAACGATGCGCGGAGTCGCAAAAGGTCTGTATCAGATCTACAAAGATGAAGTGGAAATTATCGGATTTGAAGATGGATATAAAGGTCTGATGTATGCAAATTATCAGATGATGAAACAATCAGATTTTTCAGGCGTCCTCACAAAAGGCGGAACGATGCTCGGCACTTCCAGACAGCCGTTCAAGCTGATGCGTGTACCGGACGAGAACGGCCTCGACAAGGTGGAGCTCATGAAGCACACCTACTATAAATTGAAGTTGGACGCTTTAGTCGTCCTCGGCGGAAACGGAAGCCAGAAAACGGCAAATCTCTTAAGCCAGGAAGGACTCAACGTGATCGGACTTCCGAAGACCATCGATAACGATCTCTGGGGAACGGATATGACGTTCGGATTCCAGAGCGCTGTGGATATCGCGACGAATGCGATCGACTGTATCCACACGACCGCGTCCTCCCACGGACGTGTCTTCATCGTGGAAATCATGGGACATAAAGTCGGCTGGCTCACACTTCATGCAGGCATCGCCGGCGGAGCGGATATCATCCTGATCCCGGAGATCCCGTATGACTTAAATAAAGTCGTAAAGAAGATCAAAGAGCGGACGAAGAACGGAAGCCGTTTCTCGATCCTTGCGGTGGCTGAGGGTGCGATCTCAAAAGAACAGGCAGCTCTTTCCAAGAAGGAGTATAAGAAGTATCTGGAGGAACGCGCAACGAAATACCAGTCCGTCGCGTATGAGATCGGCGCGAAGATCCAGGAGATGACAGGACAGGAGATCCGTGTGACCGTTCCGGGCCATATGCAGCGCGGTGGCACTCCGGTCCCGTATGACCGCGTTCTCTCCACAAGGATCGGCGCTCATGCCGCCGACATGATCAAAAATAATGAATTCGGCAAGCTGGTCGTTGTAAAAAACAATGTGATCACGGATATCCCGCTGGCAGAATCTGCCGGCAAACTGAAATATGTGGATCCGCAGTCCGATATTGTAAAAGAAGCGAAGCTTATCGGAATCAGTTTCGGAGACTGATAGAACATGTCATATCAAGCGTTATACAGGAAATGGCGTCCGCAGGTCTTTGCGGATGTAAAAGGCCAGGACCATATCGTTAAAACTTTACAGAATCAGATCGGTTCCGGCAGGATCGGGCACGCGTATCTGTTCTGCGGAACCCGAGGAACCGGTAAGACAACGGTGGCGAAGATCCTGGCCAGGGCGGTAAACTGTGAACATCCGGTGGACGGAAGTCCCTGCGGCGAATGCCCGAGCTGCAGGCAGATCGCGGCCGGAACCTCGTTAAACGTGGTGGAGATCGATGCTGCGTCCAACAATGGCGTTGAGAACATCCGTGAGATCCGTGAGCAGGTCCAGTACCCGCCGACGGAGGGAAAATATCGCGTATACATCATCGATGAGGTTCATATGCTCTCAACAGGCGCGTTCAACGCCCTGTTAAAGACACTGGAGGAGCCGCCGTCCTATGTAATCTTTATCCTGGCGACCACAGAGGTCCACAAGATCCCGATCACGGTGCTTTCCAGATGCCAGCGGTATGATTTCCGGCGCATTACGCTGGACACGATCACGGCCCGGTTAAAAGAACTTACGGAAGCGGAAAACATGCCGGTGGAGGATAAAGCGCTCCGCTATGTGGCAAAAGCCGGAGACGGCTCCATGCGAGACGCTCTAAGTCTCCTGGACCAGTGCGCGGCGTTCCACTTCGGCGAGACGCTGACGTATGAACATGTGCTGGATGTCCTCGGCGCTGTCGACAACAGCGTATTCCGGGATCTGTTCCATGCGATCCGGGAGAACCGGACGAAGGACTGTATCCTGAAGCTTGAGGAGATGGTAGTCCAGGGCCGGGAACTTTCCCAGTTTGTCGTGGATTTCATCTGGTTTCTCCGAAATCTGCTCCTGTTAAAGACGGCGGATGATGCGGAAGACCTTCTGGATATGTCGGAGGACAATCTGGCACAGATGCGGGAAGACGCGGCGCTTGTGGACGAGAATACTCTGATGAGATATATCCGCGTGTTCTCGGAGCTCTCCAACCAGATCCGTTTCGCAAACCAGAAACGCGTGCTCATCGAGCTTGCATTCATCAAGCTCACCAAGCCGGAGATGGAGCAGAACATGGATTCCATCCTGGAGCGCCTGGAAAAGCTGGAGCGCATGGTGGAGGAAGGGATCCCTGCGATGCCCGCAGGCGGCTATGTTCCCGCGCAGAATGCCGGGATCGCCGGTGATCCGATGATGGGAGCCGCGCAGATGTCACCGCAGATGTATGCACAGCCTGCTTACGACGGTGCCGGAGCACCGGGAAATGGCGCGGGACCGGCAGGTCAGCCAGCGCAGAATCCGGCGGGAATGCAGAATCCCCCGGCTTCCGGTCAGACTTATGAGCCGAGGACTGTATCACTGCCGAAAGCCCAGCTGGAGGATCTCAACATGATCCGGAATGAGTGGGGCAAGATCGTCCGCGACATGGGTATGTCCATCCGCCCGAGTTTCCGGGAAACTGTAGTGGAACCGGCGGGCGACAGCTGTCTCTGCATCGTGTTCAATGATCCGATGAATTTTGCCATCGGAAGCCGTCCGAGCGTCCTCGGTGATCTGGAAAGGTATGTGGAGCAGAAATACGGAAAATCCCTGTATTTTAAATCCCGCATGCGGGAAAACGGGGAACGGATGGATACCCGCTATATCAGCGATGATGAGCTGAGAGAAAACATCCATATGGATATTACAATCGAAGATTAGCCGCAGTGATAAAAGCTGCGATTAATATAAACACAGATTCAACTTGAAACCTGTGAACCGGTCATACCTATATGGGCAATGTCCGGTCAGCGTTGACGGAAGGACTCAAAAAGCTTTTTTGAGCCTGAACATCATTTATAAAAAACTAAGAATATCAGGAGGAAATACACCATGGCAAGACGTGGCGGTTTTCCGGGCGGTATGCCCGGCAATATGACAAATCTTATGAAACAGGCGCAGAGAATGCAGCGCCAGATGGAAGAGAAGACAAAAGAGCTTGAGGAGAAGCAGTACACAGCAACAGCAGGCGGTGGAGCTGTATCCGTTACCGTATCCGGCAAGAAGGAAGTTGTCGCTGTAAAGATCTCCCCGGAGGCAGTAGATCCGGATGATGTTGAGATGCTCGAGGATCTTATCGTTGCTGCGACAAATGAGGCGTTCCACCAGATGGAGGCTGAGTCCAGCGCAGTGATGTCTGAACTCACAGGCGGTCTCGGAAACCTGGGAGGACTTTCCTTCTAAATTATGGATTACTACAGCAGTCAGATATCAAAATTGATAGAGGAGCTGTCGAAACTGCCGGGAATCGGAAATAAGACGGCCCAGCGTCTGGCATTCCACATCATCAACATGCCGGAGGAACAGGTGGAACGGCTCTCGAACTCGATCCGGGATGCGAAACACAATGTTCATTACTGCAAGGAGTGCTTCACCCTGACGGACCAGGAACTCTGCCCGATCTGCCGGAGCCAGACCAGAGACCACAGCGTGATCATGGTCGTGGAGAACCCGCGTGATCTGGCGGCATACGAAAAAACGGGAAAATTCGACGGGGTGTACCATGTGCTCCACGGCGCGATCTCCCCGATGCTTGGGATCGGACCGGGAGATATCAAATTAAAAGAGCTGATGACGCGTCTTCAGACGGAAGAAGTGAAGGAAGTCATTATCGCCACAAACTCAAGTCTTGAGGGCGAGACGACGGCAATGTACATAAGCAAACTGATCAAGCCGACAGGGATCAAGGTGACGAGGATCGCCAGCGGTGTTCCGGTCGGCGGAGATCTGGAATATATTGATGAAGTCACACTTCTCCGGGCGTTGGAAGGCCGGGTGGAATTATAAAACCGGCAGCAGATGGCTGTTCCGGTTTCAGGAGATGCGAAAGAAATGGATAAATACGAGTTTAATATTAAAGTCGAGCAGATCAAAAAGATGGTCAGCCGCGGAGATTACGGAACTGCGATGAAGATCGCGGATACCATCGACTGGCACCGTGTCCGCAACGCGAGCCTGCTGTCCATGATTGCTCAGATCTATGAGAAAAATGAGGAGTACCAGGAGGCGAAGGATATTCTGCTCCTGGCTTTCGAGCGCGCACCGGTCGGTAAGCGCCTGCTCTATAAACTGGCGGATCTCGCCTTAAAGGACGGAAGTACGGCTGAAGCAGAGGCGTACTACAGAGAATTCTGCGATCTCGCACAGGATGATCCGCGCCAGTACCTGCTCCGCTACAAGATCTTAAAGGCGAAAAAGGCACCGGTGGATCAGCTGATCCGTGCGCTGGAGGTGTATACTTCATCCGAGGTGGATGAGAAATGGCTGTATGAGCTGGCAGAGCTCTACCACAAAGCAGGGATCGAGGACAAGTGTGTTGCCACATGTGACCGCATCATGCTCTTATTCGGTCTCGGCAAATATGTGGACAAGGCGATGGATCTGAAACTTCAGTATGCACCGTTGAACAAATATCAGATGGACCTTGTGGAGAACAGGGAGAAATACGAGGCAAAACTGCGCGCTGTTGAGGAAGAATACAGCGGAAATGCCCCGGAACAGGATGACTACGAGGAGGAAACTCCAGACACGGATGTCTCAAGAGAGGTTGCCCTGCAGATCCATGAGGATGCCCAGACAAAGAAGCTGGCAGACGAGATGTCCAGACTTTCCGAGGAAGAGGGACGGACGGCTGTTGTCGAGGAAGACAACGACATGGACGCGACAAGAACCATTGCAGATCTCAGTGCGATCCGCCGGGGAAGACAGGAAGCTGCGGGAGATGCGCAGGGAACGGAAGAACCGGAGCACACGATCCCGACAGAGGAAGAACGGGAGATCGAGCGCCAGAAACTGGCGATCCGCGCCGCAAAAGAGCGGGAAGAGATGGAAGAGGAAGCGCTCCGCCGTGCGGAGGAAGAGCGGGAAGCTGCGAGACGCGAGGAAGAAGAACGCCGTGCGAAAAAACAGGCGGAGATCGACAGAGAGCGCGCACGCAGAAACCAGGTCCGCAATATTCCGGCTCCGGAAGAGGATGACGACGAGGAAGACCTGGAACTGGAATCCCTGGATGATATGCTCGATACCAACAACCTGATGATCGAGGCGGAGACGGACGCGGAAGGTCTTTCCATGGCTGTTGAATCCTTAAAGGAGATCCACCGCGAGCTCGGGATCAAGAACCCGGTTGCAAAGATCAGCAGTGAGAAATTAAATAAGCGCGGGATCAGCGCAGTTGCTGACATGCTCGCAGGGAAAGATCTGATCATCCAGCACGCGGCAGGTCTTACTGATGCTGTCCAGAATGAACTGGATGACCTGATGGAAAAAGACCGCTCCGGCATGATCGTTGTCCTGATCGATACCCCGGAGAATCTTGAGGCGCTCCATGCCCACAATACCTCTCTCGCAAGTAAATTCCAGTACATCGGAAGCGATGAGGAAGCGGCTGAACAGAAAAAAGCGGAAGCAGAAATGGAAGCTGCTCTGAAACGTTCCACAGAAAAACAGGAACAGATCGCCCGCGATGTGGTAAGTGCGGAGCAGGAGATGGAAGAGGAGCCGGAACAGAAACCGGAGGAAGAGGAAGCTTATACTTTGACACCGGAACCGGAAACACAGACGGAGCCGGAGGAAGAACCGGAGCTGCCGGCGGCTGAAGAAACAGAAGAACCGGAAACAGACGCTTACGAGGAAGAAGAGCCGGAAGAGGAACCGGAGGAAGAGGAATATATCCCGCCGAAGAAGACAGGAATATTTGGAAAGTCCAAAGAAGCTCCGAAGAAGCCGGCTGCAGACAAAGAAAAGCCGAAGACTCCGGTGAAAGCGGAAGCTGCAGAGGAGGTTGTTCCGGAAGACTATGACGATAAGGAAGAGATGGATCCGGACGAATTCGCCCAGTATGCTTGCAAATATGCATCAGAGATCGACTGCAGCATCACAGGAAAGAGTCTTCTTGCCCTATATGAGCGCATCGAGATGATGGAAGAGGATGAAGTCCGCCTGACAAAGGCAGCGGCTGTCGATCTGATCGAGGAAGCTGCTGATAAGGCAGAGAAAAAGTCTCTCGGAAAGAAGATCGCAGGACTCTTCTCCCCGACATATACAAAAGAAGGCCTTCTGATCCTTCATGAAAAAGACTTCTTCGACTAAACGATAAAAAGTACAGATGTGAAGGCTGAAAGGCTGAAAAATGAATATGCGCACCATGTGATCATTGCGTTTGCAGTGGGATGGTGCGCAAATTTTTCACCAACAGATACGAACTTATGTTTGCTGAGAGGAATGCGATTACTGCCCATGAGAACTGCCGGATAAGAAGATCACCTGCCGGAAAATGACGGCGGCGGGCGGAGCTTAAAAAGATATCTTATGGGCAGACTATGATGACAGGAGAATATTATGGAGATCAGACTGATCGCGGCGGATATGGATGGAACGCTGCTTGACGATGAAAAGAAGATCCCGGAAGAAAATCTGCGCGTTTTCCGGGAATGTGCGGCGCGTGGGATCGAGATCGTCCCGGCGACCGGCCGCACGATGCGCGGACTGCCGGATGAACTCCGAAATCTGCCGGGTGTACATTATGCGATCCTCACAAACGGGGCACAGGTGGTAGATCTCGCAAAAAATGAGATTATCGACTTCTGCCGGATCCCGGTGGCGCTGGCGGAAAAGATCATGATGATGGCGCGGACGAGCCCGGATGAGATCATGTATGATGTATACATTGGCGGGATCGGATATACGATGCCGGAATTTTATAATGATATATATAAATATGTATCATCGGAAGGTCTGGCGGAGCTTGTGCGGAGAACCAGGGATTCGGTTCCGGACAACATTGCATATTTGAAAGAACGCGGACAGGACGCGGATAAGATCAACATGTTCTTTTGCGATATGGATGCCAGAAAGAGGATGCGTGAGGAACTTTCAAAGATCCCGGGGATACTTGTCTCTTCATCGATCCCAAATAACCTCGAGATCAACGCGGAAGGCGCCGATAAAGGCGGAGCACTGATCCGTCTTGCAGCACGCCTTGGAATCGACCGGGAGGCTACTATGAGCTTTGGAGACGGGGAGAATGACCTGTCCATGATCCGCATGGCGGGGATCGGTGTTGCCATGGAAAACGGCGAAGAATCCGTAAAGGCGGCAGCAGATTATATCACAAAGGCGAACAATGAGGCGGGAGTCGCGAAAGCGATCTGCCATTTTACAGGAATTGAGTAATGATGGAAATATTGGAAATGTTATCCGGCCGTTGGCTGGAGGTGGCTGTTGCGGCATATCTCATCGGGATGATGCTGTACGGTCATTACAGAGGATTTATAAGAATAGCAGTCTCCGTGATGTCACTTTTTATCACGCTGTTCGCGGTGCGCATTGCGATCCCGCAGACAGCTGCGTGGCTGGAGCACAATACGGCACTCTATGAAACGATGAAGGAGAGTGCACTGAAGGCCAGCGGCCTTGATGAAAAGATGGATGAGATGGCCCAGACGGCCGGTCTCGCCGGAAAAGCGGGGGAACGCGCAGTTATCGAAAGTCTGGAAATCCCGGACCAGGTCAAAAAGCTTCTGATCGAGAACAACAACGGCGAAGTATATCAGGAGATGGGAGTACAGATCTTTGAGGACTATGTCGGAAAATATCTGGCGGACCGTGTGATCCGTGTGATCATATTTACGGTATTGTTTACGGTATTCTATGCGTCTCTTCACATAGTTATCGGATGGCTGAACCTGCTCTCCCGCCTGCCGATCATATATGGACTCAATAAGATCGCAGGGTCAGTCCTGGGACTCACGGAGGCGCTGATCTTTGTGTGGATAGGATGCCTGGTCCTCACCTTGTTTTCCGGCAGTCCGATCGGAAAGAGCATGATCGACCAGATCAACGGAAGTATCTGGCTGACATGGCTGTATGACCATAACATGCTTTCCTATCTTGTGGTCGGACTGGTGAGAAGCGTTTTGTAATAGAAAGAGACGGTAATCGGGAAATGGATCACCCGGTCAGATAAGATGCCACTCCCTTTTAGGCGGCGAGAGTCTATAAAAGTGTCTCGATGGAGATACAGTTTTTAACTGAGATAAATACGAATAAGACAATACAGAAATGGGGTATATCTTGCCTTGGAAATGCGTATGTACCCCATTATGTTGTAAGTGCACATGCAAAAGAAAAAAATTCGAAAAAAATAGAAAAAACAGTTGACTTTTCGGCACAGATTTGTTATTATAATACTCGCCTTGAGCGACAGGGCAAAACTTATTAAGAGTCATTAAGAAAACTTCTTAATTACTTCAAAAAGTTTTAAAAAGTTCTTGACAAACCGGAAACGGTATGATAGAATAAACGAGTTGTTTCTGAAACACAGAGGCGACAAAAACAGTTCCTTGAAAACTGAACAGTATGTAAAACCCTGAAAATTCTTATAAAAATGGTCTTTGGTTTAGACCATGAATGAGAACATTCAGAACAAAACCTAACAAAACAGTAGAACGGTTTAAAAATTAG
>NZ_JAWQDE010000011.1:0-114692 GCF_036318045.1 Clostridium sp. CM74B_53
TGTTTGCCATACAGAAAAACAGAAAATTTCGCCATAGATTACTTGTATTATAGCATAGATTCCGCTTTTCTTCTTAAAAATCACTAGATTATAAGCAACTTTTAAAAGAGCGGTGGAATTTACTTTTGCACTGGAATTTACTTTTTCAAGTCAGCTTTTTTGCCCATTCGCGTCGATTTCTGTACTAAATACATAAAGTTTGATGGATTTTATCCATTCCGTTCAGTGAAATTTCAGAGCTGTTATCCGTGTAGCGACAGATTTTGTCCTGCTTCTCTTCCTATTATAATGTGTCTTTTTATAATATGTCTCTGTGCCATAGGGAACTTTTTGAATTTTCCAATCATAAAAATAGACTACGCCTTGGCACATTCTCTTGTCTCGCGCGGTCGCTTGTGACAATCTACATCTTCGCGCGGGTGCGCACCATTGGCGCGTTAGTGCCTTTTGTGTAATAGGAAATTCCTCGGAATTTCCTATTACACAAAAAATGCCTCCGGATATCGTTACTGTATCCATGAGGCATCTTTCTCTTCTTATTTAGTTCACCATATCTTCCAGATCTTCTACTTCCCCGGCGATCATGATTCTGGTCCCGGAATCCATAGACTGGATCAGCATTCTCACATAGGACTGGGCGAGCTGGATCCCGCAGAGAGATCTGTTCTTCGCACCGGACTGCTGGCAGTTTACCACCAGAGCCGGATACCCTTCCGCGCCCTCCTCCGGTTTTAATATCATTCCAAAATTAGAAAAAGCACGCATTGCTTCCAGATTGACAAATTGAGCCGCCGGAAGTCCTTCCGGCTTCTTTCCGGCGATCACGCCGAAACCGTCTGCTTCCGGATCCGTGATCCAGTAATCATTTTCCGTAAGTTTCCGGTATGGTGCAAGACTGCCCGGGTCATTCTCACTTCCGAAGGTACTCTCCAGACGGTAAACACCATACACCTCGGAGTCATCCTCCTGTCCGCCGGAAACATAGCAGTTGACCGAAAAATTTTCCTGCCAACCGGTATCCGTTCTCGAGAGGTAGAGAAGTCTCGAGTTCCCCGGAAGCTGTTTTCTCTTCGCGCGGACAACCTTCTCGCTGGAGGTACGATCTTTTGTTGTTTTTACTGTATCTGTTTCGGTGTCCAGATTATTGATGATCAGGAGCAGGCTGTTTACATCGTCACCAATCCCCATCTTATCGATCCAGCGTCCTTTATCCTGCTGGGTTTTCCAGCCGAGGTCTACCTCTACCTCATCATCGGGCATCTCTGCGTCCATCGTGATCGTATCGACTTGCGCAGATCTTACTGCGCCAGACGCAGTACCGCCAGAAATCCCAACTGCTGCTGTCAGCGCAAGAACTATCGCAAATAAGCGTTTCCGCATGCAAAAATCTCCTTCTCTGATCCGGTCCCGCCTCAAAGCTTACTGCTTTCGCATTCCCACAGGGATCACGTTTTTCGAAAACCGGATATAAAATCGAATTCCTTCCGGGATCTGTAAAGACAGACCCACGCTTATATGTATCGTACCATACTTTACACCGCTTGTCACTGAAAAATCTACACTGACGAAATTTTGCCACAAAAATTCCATAATAAAGGCTGCCCTTTCGGACAGCCTCTTTCCTTTAATATAAATTGCTGATTTTTCTGTTGTCTGCCATCTTACTTCAAATACTTCTCAAACCACTCCATCATCTCCGTCATTCTGCGGATCCTATGCTTCGGCTTACCGCTTCTTGAAAGTTCGTGGTTCTCGCCATGGAAGAGGCACATGCGGGCTTCAACGCCGAAGTATTTTAACGCGGAGAACATCTGGATCGCGTCGCCCATCCAGCAACGGTAGTCTTCGTCCGACTGGATAAAGAGGGTCGGGGTCTTAGCCATGTTAGCGTATTTTAACGGGGAGTGCTGCCACATCTTTTCCGGACTGTTCCACGGGTCTGCTTTGATCTGGTCCATGTTAAAGTAGTATCCGATATCGGTGGTCATGCACTTGGATACCCAGTTGGAGATACTTCTCTGGGAGCAGGCCGCCGCGAATCTAGTGGTGTTTCCGATCACCCAGTTTGTCATGAAGCCACCGTAGCTTCCGCCCATAACGCCCAGGTGCTTCTCGTCAACCTGCGGATAGCGCTTCAATACCTCATCTGTGAGTGCCATGCAGCATTCAAAGTCGATTCCGCCGTGCTTTCCGGTGATGTCTGCGAACTCATTTCCGCGTCCGTCACTTCCAAGCGGGTTCGTAAAGAATACGAAATATCCGGCATTCGCAAATACCTCGCTCTCGTGGAAGAACGTCGGTCCGAAGGTTGCCCGCGGACCGCCGTGGATCGTTAAGATTCCCGGATATGTCTTATTCGGGTCAAAGTTCACCGGTTTGATCACATAGCCGTCCAGCTCCAGATCTTTATATGTAAAGGTAAACTCCTCAACCGGGCAAACACTTCTCTCCGCCATCACCGCGTCGTTAAAGGAAGTGAGCTTCGTCTCCTCTTTTCCGTCAAACGCGTAGCACTCGATGAGTCCCATATCGCGCATTCCGGTAAAGTAGACGGTATCGCCGGACTTCGCCAGTGTGTGGACACTTCCCTGACGGTCCACGATCGTCTCCATGTGACCCTCAGCGTCAAAGGTACGAATCACGCTCTGTTTTCGCAGCGTCGCGATAAAGTAGATCTTGTCGTCGTCATGGATCGCGGAAGCTCCGTCCGCAAACTTGCAGTCGCAGCAGATCGAGTTGTGGACGCTGTCATCATAGTCGGAAAGAAGCTCTACCCTGCCGTTCTCCACCGTATACAGCTTGTCATTCTCATTAAAGCCGTATTCTTTCATGTAGGAACCGAAGAAGGTTACTTTTCCCTTGAGGATGCACGCGTAATCGATGCTCATATCCTTTTGCTCTACAAGAGTCTTTAACTCACCCGTGGAGATCGTATACTGCTTTAATCCCTGGTAGACATCCTTTTTATCCGTGTAAAGGCTGGAAACATAGAGGATCGTATCATCGCCTTCGACCCAGGAGCTCTCGACATTCTCGTAATCCGGAGTCACAATCTCACAGGAACCGCTCTCCATGTCATAGATTGCAAGTCTCGTTCTCTTCTTATTTACAATGCCCTGACCATTCGCCCAGAACGGAAGCTCATCGAAGACTTCATAGTCTTTCTCGTCCTTCCACGCCTTTAAAGCAGCTCTCTTCTCCTCGCCCTCTTCCATGTGGGAGAGATCCGGCTTGTTGTAATCATATTTCACTGTGAGGACAAGTTTCTTTCCGGCTTTTTTCATCTTCACTGCCTTATACGGAACAGCGAACGCGAACTGTGCCTCACCGCCATGGATGTTCAGGGTGTAGAAGCAGGTCCAGTCTTCCTCATTCTTCGCTTTTTCCTGATAAGTCTTCTCACGGTCCGCAATAAAGAGGATCGTCTCGGAATCCATCCAGATGAAGGTGCGCTCTTTCTTTCCGCCTGTCAGTCTGGAAGTTTTCTTTGTCTCCATATCATAGAGCCATAAGCAGGACTCATAGCAGTTGTCCTTCTCGTTGGCATCCACCACCGCCATCACCGCGTGCTTTCCATCCGGTGCCGGGATAAAGATCGTAGGATAATGATAATTTGTAAAGTCTCTGATATCGATCTGTTTCATGGTTCCAGGTCCTCTCTTTCCTTTTTATATATGTAGTTTTATCGCAGGATCATTTCCCTGTCAAATTTATTATACTTACAAAAGAAGCTGCCCTCACAGCCCTGCACAGCATCCACTGCATCCATTTCTGTCGGCATTTCCTATTACACAAAATACCCCCGCCAGAATACCGGCGGGGGCATACGAATGTCTCCTTATTTGCCTTCCGTCAGATGGCATGCCACGAAATGATTCGGTTCGATCTCGCGGAGCACCGGTTCCTCGCTTCTGCAGCGGTCTGTCGCATACGGACAGCGGGCAGCAAAACGGCAACCTGGCTTCGGGTTGATCGGGGAAGTGATCTCACCCTTTAAGATGATACGCTCTCTCTTCTTTTTCAGGCTTGGTACCGGAATTGCAGAGAGCAGAGCCTGTGTATACGGATGAGTCGGCTTATCGAAAAGCTGTTCAGACGGAGCTTTCTCGATGAGCTGTCCAAGATACATAACCGCGATATCATCCGCAAAGTGGTTGACAACGGAAAGGTCGTGTGTGATGAAGATATAGGTCAATCCCATCTGTTCCTGAAGATCCTGCATCAGGTTTAAGATCTGTGCCTGAATGGATACGTCAAGGGCAGAAACCGGCTCGTCGCAGACGATAAGCTTCGGTTTCATCGCAAGTGCTCTCGCGATACCGATACGCTGGCGGCGGCCACCGTCAAGCTCATGCGGGTATGTATTGATCAGGCGGTCTGCAAGACCTACGACCTGCATCAGCTCACGCACTCGATCCATACGGGCTTTCGGGTCCGTAATAAGCTTCTGGAGCTTTAACGGCTCAGCAATGATCTCACTGACTGTCTTTCTCGGGTCAAGGGACGCGTACGGGTCCTGGAAGATCAACTGCATGTCACGTCTTAAGAGACGGAGTTCATTTTTATTCTTTTTACATACATCCTCACCATCGAAGATGACCTCACCGGCAGTCGGCTCGATGAGACGTAAGATCGAACGTCCTGTGGTGGACTTACCGCATCCGGACTCACCTACGATACCGAGGGTTTTTCCACGTTCCAGAGTGAAGTTCACGTCATCGACCGCATGGAGCAGTCCCTTTGGAGTGTTGAAATATTTTTTCAGGTGTTTTACTTCAAGGATCGTATCTGCCATTACTGCTCACTCCTTTCAATGGAAAATCCCGGCTCTTCGTAGCGGACGCAGCGCACATAATGCGTATCGCTCGCCCACTTCTTTTCCGGTCTGTCTTTTTTGCACGCTTCTGTGCAGTACTTACATCTCGGGGAGAACGGGCAGCCTTTCGGAAGGTTTGTCGGATCCGGCATCAGGCCCGGAATCGGCTGAAGTCTCGCCTTGCGGTCTTCAATGTTCGGAAGGGAACCGAAAAGACCTTCTGTGTATGGGTGCATGGTGTGGTTGAAGATATCTTCCAGAGTTCCATGCTCAACGATCTGTCCCGCGTATACAACGGAGACCTCATCACAGACCTCTGCGATAATTCCCAGATCATGGGTGATCATGATCATCGCGGAACCAAATTTCTTTCTTAAATCCTTCATTGTCTCGAGAACCTGTGCCTGGATCGTCACATCGAGAGCGGTTGTCGGCTCATCGGCAAGAAGAAGCTTCGGGTTACAGGCAAGAGCCATAGCGATAACGACACGCTGCTTCATACCTCCGGAGAACTGGTGCGGATACTCACCGAAACGTTCTCTCGGGATACCTACCACTTCCAGCATATCGCCGGCTTTCTGTTCAGCCTCTTTCTCACTGATCTTATCATGGAGCTTGATAACCTCGGCGATCTGGTCACCGACGGTGAGCACCGGGTTTAAGGATGTCATCGGATCCTGGAAGATCATGGAAACGGTATTTCCACGGATCGCCTCCAGCTCCTTCTGCGGCATATTTAAGATATCTTTTCCGTCAAGAAGGATGGAACCGTTTTTAATAACTCCCGGCGGGTCCGGAACGAGACGCAGGATTGAAAGAGCGGTTGTTGTCTTTCCGGATCCGGTCTCTCCTACCAGTCCTAATGTTTTTCCGTGCTCTAACTGGATATCGATGCCGTTTACCGCCTCTACAACGCCGTCATCGGTCTCATAATGGATCACAAGATCCTTAATATCAAGAATTAAGTTTTTGTTATCTTCCAATATTTTGTCCTCCCTACTTCTTCAGTTTCGGGTCTAATGCATCACGAAGACCATCGCCTAACAGGTTCAGGGAAAGGATCGTAATGATAATCGCAATACCCGGGAATATGGTCAGGTGCGGAGCGTTTCTTAAGTAAGCACGTCCGCCGGAAAGCATTGCGCCCCACTCCGGTGTCGGAGCCTTTACGCCAAGGCCCAGGAAGCTTAAGCCGGATGTAGAAAGGATCGCGGATGCAACCTTTAAAGATACCTGAACGATGATCGGTGCCATACAGTTCGGGAGAATATGGGAGGAAATGATCTCGAAGTTGTTTGCTCCGATACATTTCGCCGCCTCTACGAATTCCTGATCCTTTACGGTAAGGACGGAAGCCCGGACGATTCGCGCGTAGCCAGGCACAGAAGAGATCGCGATGGCAAGCATTAAGTTGAAGATGCTCGGTCCAAGTGCGGATACGATCGTGATGGAAAGAAGAAGGCTCGGTACTGCAAGGAAGATATCCATGATACGCATGATCACGTTATCGATCTTTCCGCCGTAGAAGCCTGCGATCGCTCCTAAGGATCCACCGATCAGAAGTGCGATGGATACAGCTACAACGCCGACACTTAAGGATACTCTTGATCCGTGAACAAGACGTGCCAGAATATCGCGTCCGAACTCATCTGTTCCGAGCCAGTGAGCTGCACTCGGAGTCTGGAGACGGATGGCTGTGTTCTGCTTGATAACAACGGTATTGTAATCGAACAGGAAATCTGCAAAGATGGAGATCAGTACGAGGAAAACGACGATTCCAAGACCGATCATTGCCATTCTATTCTTTTTCAAGCGGCGCCAGATCTCTTTGAACTGGCCGCGCTTCTTTACAGTCGCGCCGGACGCCGCTTCCTGATTCTTTGATGTTCCCATACGCTTTCCTCCTTATTTTTTCTTATACTGCGCTTTGATACGCGGGTCAATGAAAGCGTAGAGAATGTCCACGCAAAGGTTTACGATACTGAAGGTGATCGTCATCATGATAACGCCGCCGAGGACTAACGGGGCATCTTTACTCTTGATGGAGTCTACCAGGAGACGGCCAACGCCAGGCCATGCAAATACAGTCTCGGTAAGAGTCGCGCCGCCAAGAAGGGAACCGAACTGAAGTCCGATAACGGTAACGACCGGGATCAGTGCATTCTTTAATGCGTGTTTCCGGATCACCATTTTCTCCGGCACACCCTTCGCTCTCGCGGTACGGATATAATCCTGACGGATGACCTCAAGCATGGAGGAACGCGTCATACGGCAGATCAGTGCTGCGTCGCCGGTACCAAGGGTGATCGCCGGCATAATGTAGTTCTTCCAGGATCCCATACCGCCGGATGGAAGCCATCCAAGGTTTAAGGAGAATACGATAATGAGCATCAGGCCCAGCCAGAAGTTTGGCGTCGCGACACCCAATAGGGCGGCGACCATACCCACATTATCGACCATACTGTACTGCCTCGTGGCACTGATGATACCGATCGGAAGCGCGATGGCTACTGCTACCAGGATTGACCAGAACGCAAGCTTTGCTGTATTCGGGAATGCAGCCATGATCGTCGGGAAAACATCACGTTTTGTCTTGTAGGATTTACCCATATCGCCGTGAAGAAGGTTCAGCATATATTTTCCGTACTGAACGATAACCGGCTGGTCAAGTCCGAGGTCTTTTCTTGTCGCTTCGATCGTCTCTGCGTCTGCCGACTCACCTGCGATCATCGCTGCTGTATCACCTGGTGAAAGGCTTAAGATGAAATAAACCATGAAGGTTACGCCGATCAGTACCGGGATCAGCATCGCAAGTCTCTTTAACACATATTTGCTCATGCACACCATCCAATCTACCGCATCCCGCGGCTGTTTTTTGTGTTTCCGAAACCCGTCTGTCGGGGCCGAAGTTCCGGATCCTTGTCTCAGGGTTTCTGGAATGTTTTCCGGGTTTTCACCGGATTCTGGAAAGAGGTACGGATCCCTTTTCGTGACCCGTACCCTGTTTTTGCATGGACTCTGTCCTTTTGGGGATCAGATATTATTTTTCGTAATGGCAGTTGCCAAGGTAATGCTGTGCGCCTTTGTGAAGCTTGAAGCCTTTTAAGTCTGCGCGGACACCAACATTATCGTATTTGTAGTATAACGGGCACCACGGGGAAATCTCGTGGAGACGATCCTGAAGCTCCTTGTAGAGACCCATACGCTTGGTATCGTCGCTTTCCTTCTGAGCAGCGATGATGAGCTCATCGACCTTCTCATCTGTTAAGAATGCACGGTTACCGGTCGCACCATGGTTCTCAGAGTAGAATAACTGGTAGGTGCTTCCGTCTGCGTCAAAGCTTGTGTTGGACCATCCGAGGATGAACATCTCATGATCGCCTGCATTTAAGGAATCAAGGAATGCGCCCCACTCATATGTAGAAATATCAACGGTGATTCCAACTTCAGCGAGCTGTGCCTGAACGATCTGCGCGGAACGTGTACGAACGTCACCGTTTACATAGAGGTTGCACTCAAATCCATTCGGATAACCTGCTTCTGCAAGGAGCTCTTTTGCCTTTTCCGGATCATACGGATAAGCTTCCTCCTCTTCAGACCAGCCCGGGATCGTGGAGTTGATATAGCTGTTTGCTACAGTTCCACGTCCCTCAACGATCGTATCAACGAAGGTCTGCTTATCCAGTGCGTAGTTGATTGCCTGACGGACTCTCTCATCGGAGAACTTCTCTTTCGTTGTATTCATTCCGAGATACTCGATGGAAGAAGACGGCTGGGAAAGAAGCGCTACGTCGGAGTTTGCTTCCACATTCGCACAGTCTGTCGGGTCAACGTTCCATACAAGATCGACTTCTCCTGCCTCAAGAGCGATCGTTCTTGCACTTCCCTCCGGGATTACGCGGACGGTAATGGAGGTTGCGATCGGTTCCTCACCCCAGTATTTTTCGTTTTTTGTAAGGGTGTAGTGATCGTTCGGAACCCACTCCGTAACCGTGAACTCACCGGATCCGAGTACATTCTCCACATCGCCGTAAGCATCGCCTGCTGCTGTGACAGCTGCCTCAGAAACGATACTTAAGTTTGTCTGGGTAACGATCGTCTTGAACGCTGCATATGGCTGTGTGAGCTTGAAGGTTACGTGGTAATCATCGTCAGCGATAACCTCTGCGATCTTTGAAGTATTGGACTTTGTCTTCGGCATATCCTTCGCACGGTCATACGTAAACTTTACATCCTTCGCCGTTACCGGTGTTCCGTCTGAGAAGCATGCATCCTCACGGAGCTTGAAGGTATACTCTGTATCACTCTTCATCTCATAGCTCTCAGCCAGATCAGGAACAAGGTTACCGTCATCGTCGATATCCATCAGTGTGCTGTATACGTGATGGATCAGTACTCCGGATGTGGTATCCTGCTGTCCTGCCGGATCCAGTGTTACAACATCTGCACCCTGAGCCACAACGATATCCGTCTTTGTGATCTCGCCGCTTCCGCCGTTATCGGTAGTTGTCTGCGCGCTGCTGCCTGCCGGTGCGTTTGTAGACTGATCAGCGTTCCCTCCTCCGCAGGCTGTAAGGATCATAGCTGCTGCCATTGCCATTGCTGTTGTTCTTGCAATACCCCTTCTTTTCATTCACAAATTCCTCCTGTTATTTTCTTCCGCTCCCCACAGCGGTCGTACTTCATAACGGTAGCATATGTCAGTATTCACTATACCCGTCATGCAGTACTTAGTTCGTTCTTATAGACCAAGAATAACAGTTTTGAACATATTTGTCAATAAAATTCAATTTACAAGGGGTTGTTTTAGCAATTTTCACAAATTGCTGTGACCTTTTTTGTATTGTATTTACTATACTCCTATTAAGCTAATAGGTTGAACTATCCGAAGATCCACTGCCTATAAACCGTCTTTAACGAAGTCGATGCTGCCGATCGCACTTCTCACTTCCGAGAGGCGCCCACGGCGTTTATTCGTCTCCTCCGGGTTATCCATGGCGGCAAAATATATCAGGGCATTCGCCACAGACATATATCCCATCACGGAATTATAAAAGAACAGGTCGTGGTTATTGCAGGTAAAAACGGTCGTTCCGTAGGACGCGATCGGTGAAGTCCTCTGATCCGTGATGGCGATCTGCGGGATCTTCTTCTTATCGAGATACCTTGCGGTATTCACGATATGTTTCGCGTATCCGGGTGCGGAAAAGATGATCGCGCAGTCCTCCGGTGTAGCGTGGGCCAGGTAATTATTGTAGAGAGCCCGGCTCAGATTCGAGAGGTCGAGCGCCTCCAGCCCCAACGTCAGGAGTCTTCTCGTTGTATAGGCACAGAGTCCAGTTACCAGCTCGCTCCCCACCACATAGATCTTCCGAGACTGCCTGATGATCGCCACAGCGGAGAGGATATCCTTTAAGGAGACCTGTTCAAAGGTCTTCGCGATCACATTTTTCTCGTTCGCGACGAACTCCTGGAACATCTCCTCCTTGTCGTGATCACCGAACCGGATCCCGCCCACATGATCCGCGATCCTGTTCAAACCGTCCCCATGGACCAGTCTCGTCTGCAAATGCTCCCGCAGACGGTTCTTCATCTCCACGAAGCTCTGGGCCCCGATCTTCTTTGTGAACCTTAATATGGTCACCTCCGTCACACCCAGTGTCTCCGAAAGCTCTTTCAGGGAGTAAAAGCAGACCTGATCCGGATATTTGAAGATAAAATCCGCGATCCTTTTCTGAACCGGGCTGAGTTTTTCATAGCTTGCGTTTACTTCTTCGAGAATTCCCATGCTCATCTCCTCCTGTTTTACTATTCAGCCCTATCCCTATTTTATCAGCGAATTCTCTGAATAGTTATAATTCACTATACATCTTACTATACATGATAGTGACATTATAACCGAACATTCCATGCATTTCCAGTATTTTTTGTGTAATTTTCAAAGAATGGGTTCTTACACCTCCGGGCATCCCGTGTGGCCGTTTGCGGCGATCTGCATCTTCGCACGGGTGCGTGTCGTTGAAAAGGGGCAGACACCTTCATGCCTGCCCCCGTCTTTCACATTTTAAATATTATCAATCTTCATAGTGGCAGTTGCCAAGGTAGTGCGTTGCGCCCTTGTGAAGCTTGAATCCCTTTAAGTCTGCGCGGACACCGACATTGTCATTTTTGTAGTATAACGGACACCACGGGGAGATCTCATGGAGATATACCTGAAGCTCTTTGTATAACTCCATACGCTTGGTGTCGTCACTCTCTTTCTGCGCGTTGATGATCAGCTCATCGACTTTATCATCAGTTAAGAATGCACGGTTACCGGTTGCTCCATGGTTTCCGGAATAGAATAACTGGTAAGTACTTCCATCCGCGTCGAAGCTTGAATTCGACCATCCGAGGAGGAACATCTCATGCTCACCTGCATTTAAGGAATCGAGAAGAGCGCCCCACTCATAGGTAGAGATATCAACCGTGATTCCAACCTCTGCAAGCTGGGCCTGAATGATCTGGGCGGAACGGGTACGAACGTCGCCGTTTACATAGATCTTGCATTCGAATCCGTTCGGATAGCCGGCTTCCGCAAGAAGCTCCTTCGCCTTCGCCGGATCATACGGATAAGCTTCCACCTCGTCGGTCCAGCCCGGGATCATCGAATTGATGTAGCTGTTTGCTACAGTTCCACGACCCTCAATGATCGTATCAACAAATGCCTGTTTATCCAGCGCGTAATTGATCGCCTGTCTGACTCTCACATCCTTGAATTTCTCTTTTGTCGTATTCATACCGAGATATTCGATGGAAGAAGACGTCTGGCTCAACAGCGTTACATCCGGATTTGCCTCGATGTTCGCACAGTCTGTCGCGTCAACATTCCATACAAGATCGACCTCTCCTGCCTCAAGGGCAATGGCGCGGGCGCTTCCCTCCGGGATCACGCGGCAGGTGATCGTTGTAGCGATCGGCATCTCACCCCAATATTTTTCGTTTCTTGCAAGGGTGTAGTGATCGTTCGGAACCCACTCTGTAACCGTGAACTCACCGGATCCGAGAATATTGTCAACATCACCGTAGGACTCTCCCGCCGCTGTGACCGCTGCCTCGGAGACGATGCTTAAGTTGCTGTTTGTAATGATCGTCTTAAAAGCTGCATACGGCTGTGTCAGTTTGAAGGTAACATGTTGATCGTCATCCGCGATAACCTCCTCGATCTTGGAGGTATTGGATTTCGTCTTCGGCATATCCTTCGCGCGGTCAAATGTAAACTTTACATCCTTCGCTGTAACCGGCGTGCCATCAGAGAAGCATGCGTCCTGTCTCAGGGTGAAGGTATATTCTGTATCACTCTTCATCTCGTAGCTCTCTGCCAGATCCGGAACAAGGTTGCCATCATCATCGATATCCATCAAGGTACTGTACACATGTTTCATAAGTACACCGGAAGTGGTATCCTGCTGTCCTGCCGGATCCAGGGTCACGACGTCAGAGGCCTGGGCAAAGACGATATCTGTCTTTGTGATATTTCCGCCGCCGGAGCTTTCCGCTGTCGCCTGAGTCTCACTGCCGCCTGCCGCCGCGGTCGTTGCCGCCGCATTGTTTCCGCCTCCGCACGCTGTCAGCACCATTGCTGCTCCGACAACGGCTGCCACCGATCTCGCTGCTGTTCTTTTTTTCATTCACATGCCCTCCTTCAAGTTATTTCTGATTCGTCAGAGTGTTATTGGTAATCCGTGAATGTAAATATTTACTATACCTATATATACACTCTTTTCTGAATTTCATGATTAAAGGATATCATTTTCTAATATTTTTGTCAATAAAGTTTTCCTTTCTGCGCATTTTTTGTTTAATTTGTTTATTTTATTTGGTTTCAGCAATTCTATAGCCATAATCTGTTTACAATTTGTTCAAAATTAACAAAGCGGGATTTCTGCTATGTATAGTAAATGCTAACGCTTTCCGGTCTTCGTATCTTCAGATGGATCGTTTTATCCTTTATTTTCTCAAAAGGGCGGGATCAAAAAGATCCCGCCCCCAAATTTCTCTGAATATTTATATTATCAGAAATTTATAAAACGATTTGAATGCTCCTGATTTCGCTGTATCTATTCTTCGTAATGGCAGTTACCAAGATAATGCTGTGCGCCTGCATGAAGAGTAAATCCCTTTAAGTCTGCGCGCACACCAACGTTATTCTCTTTGTAGTATAACGGACACCACGGAGATTCTTCATGAAGTACAAACTGGAGCTCTTTGTAAAGTTCCATACGTTTTGACTCTTCGCTCTCCCGCTGTGCAGAAAGGATCAGTTCATCAACCTTGTCATTTGAGAAGAATGCGCGGTTTCCGGTTGCACCATGATTTCCAGAATAGAATAACTGATAGGTACTACCGTCCGGATCAAAGCTCGTGTTGGACCAGCCAAGAAGAAACATTTCGTGTTCGCCTGCATTTAAAGTATCAAGAAGAGCACCCCACTCATATGTGGAAATGTCAACCTTGATTCCTACATCCGCAAGCTGAGCCTGAAGAATCTGTGCAGAACGGGTACGGAGATCGCCATTTACAAAAATCGAGCATTCAAATCCATCCGGATATCCGGCTTCCGCTAACAATTCTTTCGCTTTTTCCGGATCATACGGATAAGCTCCCACTTCATCGGTCCATCCCGGGATTGCTGCATTGATATAGCTGTTTGCTACAAGACCGCGACCTTCAATGATCGTGTCAACGAAGGCCTGCTTGTCAAGGGCGTAGTTGATAGCCTGACGGACTCTTTTATCAGAAAACTTTTCTTTCTGGGTGTTCATTCCCACGTAGTCAATACCTGTTGACGGCTGTGAAAGAAGTTTTACTTCGGGATTTGACTCTACATTTGCGCAGTCTGTCGGATCTACGCTCCAGACAACATCAATCTCTCCTGCTTCAAGAGCGATCGTGCGGGCACTTCCTTCCGGGATCACACGACAGGTAATAGAGGTTGCGATCGGCATCTCCCCCCAATAATTATCGTTTCTTACAAGAGTATAATGATCGTTTGGCACCCACTCTGTTACTTTAAATGGCCCTGATCCGAGAAGATTATCCACATCACCATATGAATCTCCCGCTTCCGTCACGGCTTTCTCTGAAAGGATACTCAGGTTGTGCTGTGTTACGATTGTTTTAAATGCTGCATACGGCTCTGTCAGTTTAATCGTTACCTCATGATCCCCATTTACGGTAACCTCCTCGATCTTTGAGGTATTCGACTTTGTCTTCGGCATTCCCTTCGCGCGATCCAGAGAAAATTTAACATCCTGAGCTGTCACCGGAGTGCCGTCCCAGAAGCAGGCATCCTCGCGGAGTTTAAACACATACTCCGTGTCGCTCTTCATCTCATAGCTTTCTGCCAGATCCGGAACCACCTTTCCTTCATTATCAACGTCTAAAAGCGTACTGTACGCATGTTTCATCAGCACACCCGAAGTCGTATCCTGTTGTCCCGCAGGATCAAGCGTAACAATATCCGACGCCTGACCGACAACGATATCTGTTTTTGTGATCTTCCCGCTTTCTGCACTCTCAGAAGCTGTCTGAGTCTCTCCGCCGGAAGAAGCACCTGTCGTAGGAGCTGTAGTGTTTCCACCTCCACAGGCTGTGAGCACCATTGCTGCCCCCATAAGTGCCGCCATCGACCTCGCTGCTGTTCGTTTTTTCATTCGCATATCCTCCCTCTTATTTTCAGACAGGTATCTCATCTGCACTGTCCTTCTCAAAATTTATGAAATAAGAATATCACCATTTGTTACTTATTGTCAATTAAATTCACACTTTTACGATTATTTTGTTTATTTTGTATAATTTATTTTCTGTTTTTCGACATTATGTACACGTGCAAGGAACATATGTCTTTATTGACTCGTAGAAGCAAAAAAGGCACTGAAAGCCGTTTCTGCTTAGGAAGCGGCTTTCAATGCCTCAATCTGACGCAGCAGATGCGCAGACCTGCTGAATCATTACTTTTTATTTTACAACAATATTTACGATCTTCTTCGGAACATAGATCTCCTTCACGATGTTTCCGGTGATCTTTCCTTCTACCGCAGCTTTACCCGCAGCGATCGCATCCTCTTTTGCGATGTCAGCCGGAACCATGATGACCGCTTTTACCTTACCGTTAACCTGTACGGCAACCTCGATCTCATCGTCCTTCATTGCTTCCTCATCGCACTCCGGCCATGTTGCATGGAATACGCTGTCCGTGCCGCCGAGTTCTCTCCAGAGTTCCTCGCCAAGATGCGGTGTGAACGGAGCCAGTAAGATCACGAATGTCTTTAATGTCTCCTTGTCGATTCCGCCCTCTCTCTTCGCAACGTCTATGAGCTTGTTGCAGTACTCCATGAATCCGGATACGACCGTATTCAGGCTGAACTGGTTGAAACGTGTCTCGATATCGTAGACAAGTTTGTGGCGGAGTTTCACCATCTCCTTTGTCTCCTTGATATCCTTGTCCTTGCTGTCCATCACAAGATTGTAGAAACGGTTTAAGAATCTGGCAACGCCCTCGATTCCTCTGTCATCCCACTCGGCATCAAGCTCCGGCGGTCCAACGAAGAGCTCGTACATTCTTAACGCGTCGCAGCCGTAATCTCTTACGAGATCATCCGGGGAAACGACATTTCCTTTGGACTTACTCATCTTGATGCCGTTCTTACCGGTGATCATACCCTGGTTGAACAGCTTCTTGAACGGCTCATCGAAGTCGATCACTCCGATATCATATAAGAACTTCGTGTAGAATCTGGAGTACAGAAGGTGAAGAACGGCATGCTCAACACCGCCGATGTACATATCTACCGGAAGGTACTTGTCTGCTTTCTCTTTGGATACGAGTTCCTTGTCGTTCTTGTTATCTACATAACGTAAGAAGTACCAGGAGGAACCAGCCCACTGAGGCATTGTGTTTGTCTCACGTTTTGCCGGAGCGCCGCAGCACGGGCATGTGGTGTTTACCCAGGAGTCGATCGCCGCAAGCGGGGACTCACCGGTACCGGTCGGCTGATAGCTCTCAACCTCCGGAAGTTTTAACGGAAGCTGGTCTTCCGGAACCGGAACATTGCCGCACTTCGGGCAGTGAACGATCGGGATCGGCTCGCCCCAGTAACGCTGACGGGAGAATACCCAGTCACGGAGCTTGTAGTTGACAGTCTTTTTACCGATACCCATCTTCTCGATGATGTGCGGAGCTTCTTTCTTTAATACGGAGGATTCCATGCCGTTCCACTCGCCGGAGTTGATCATGGTTCCCTTCGCGTCTGTGTAAGCTTCTGTCATATTCTCGATCTCTTTGCCATCCTGGGCGATGACCTGGATGATCGGGAGACCAAATTTCTTTGCGAACTCGAAGTCGCGGTCGTCGTGTGCCGGTACGCACATGATGGCACCGGTACCGTAGTCAGCAAGTACATAGTCGGACAGCCAGATCGGAACCTCTTTGCCGTTTAACGGGTTGATGGCGTAGGAGCCTGTGAATACACCTGTCTTTTCCTTGCCCTGGAGACGGTCTACGTTGGACTTCATGGAAGCGTCGAAGATGTACTTCTCTACTGCTTCTCTTGTCTCGTCCGTTGCCAGCTCTTTCGCGAGCTTGTGCTCCGGGGAGAGAACCATAAATGTCGCGCCGTGAAGTGTATCCGGTCTTGTTGTGTAGACGGTGATCTTCTCATCGCGTCCCTTAACCGGGAAGTTTACCTCTGCGCCGTAGGATTTACCGATCCAGTCTGTCTGCATCTTTTTAACTTTCTCCGGCCAGTCGAGCTTGTCGAGGTCGTTTAAGAGACGGTCTGCGTATGCGGTGATCTTTAACATCCACTGGCGGAGGTTCTTCTTTGTAACCGGTGTGCCGCAGCGCTCGCAGCAGCCATTTACAACTTCCTCATTTGCAAGACCTGTCTTACAGGACGGGCACCAGTTGATCGGGAATTCTTTCTCGTATGCAAGACCTTTTTTGAACATCTGTACGAATATCCACTGGGTCCATTTGTAGAAGGACGGATCTGTCGTGTTTACTTCCATATCCCAGTCATAGAGCGCTGCGATCTGGTTGATCTGGCGTTTGATATTTTTGATATTTGACGCTGTGGAGATTGCCGGATGAACGCCCATCTTGATCGCGTAGTTCTCAGCCGGAAGACCAAACGCGTCCCAGCCCATCGGGTGGATCACATATTTTCCCTTTAATAACTGATAACGGCTCCATACATCGGAGATTACATAACCTCTCCAGTGACCTACATGAAGTCCGCTGCCGGACGGATACGGGAACATATCCAGGCAGTAATATTTTTCTTTCTTTCCATCATTGACATTGATCGGATTCTTTTCCCAGTTCTCACGCCACTTGCTCTCAATGGCGGTGTGGTTGTACTGTGCCATGACGCTTTTCTCCTCCATTTCATATCGTTGAAGGCGGTACAAAAATACGCTCCGCGGATTTCGACCGCCGCCGCTGCATTTACCAGAATCCGGGAGCTGCCCGGTCCTGTTCGATTGCCTGACCGCTTTTCCGGCTGCCGGGCAACAAAAAAGTCCCTCTATCTCTATCATAATTTTATAGAGACGTGGGGGACTTAGATTCTCACGCGGTACCACTCTATTTCATACAGGGCTTTCACCCGTATGCACTCATTTTCCGATAACGGCGGAAACCGGCAATGCCTATCTGAGGATATCCGCAGACAGCGTTTCGTTTTCCCGCTGCCCTGCCCGCTCTTTCAGCATGCTGCTCCGAGGCGAGTTCGGAAAGCTTCTGGACTCTGCCTCGCACCGCCCGGCAGTTCTCTGTACCCCGTCTTCTCTCTTACTGTTCCTCTTCGACGCATTTTAACTCAATAAATTTACCATAGAATCCCGGTTCTGTCAAGGTGTCATGCACGGTTCGATTCTGCAGAAAACCGATTGACTTTTTGAAAATTCTTATATAGTATGGAAGGACAGGTCTCTGCCTGAATTTTATCAGAAAAAGCGGTATTGCGGCATTTTTCTGCCCGCCGCCAAAATACAAGGGGGATATCCATGGAATACATCCATAATCTGATCTGGCTCTGCCCGCTCCTCTTCATTGCGGGATTTATAGACTCTATCGCCGGAGGAGGCGGCCTGATCGCGCTTCCGGCTTATATGATGTGCGGAATGCCGATCTACTATGTTTACGGCTGCAACAAGTTCCAGTGCGCCTTCGGAAGCACCGTGGCGGCATGGAAATACTTTAAAAACGGCTGTCTCGACCTTAAGATCACGCTGATCAGCGCAGTGACCTCGTTCCTCTGCTCCATGCTCGGAACCAGAATCATCTTTTACCTCAAAGAGGAACAGATCCGCTCGATGTTAATGGTACTGCTTCCACTCACCGCGGTCCTCGTGATCTTTATGAAGAACGCTTGGAACTATACCGATACGAAAAAGCCGCTGATCCTGCCGAATGTGCTCCGCGCCCTTTTCATCGGAATGACCATCGGTCTTTACGACAGCCTCTACGGGCCGGGCGGCGGTACGATCGCCATGCTGCTCTTCACGTTTCTTTTAAAATACGATGTCCGCACTGCCTCCGGAAACGCGAAGCTCACGTTGATCGTTTCCAACTACACAGCGCTTCTCTCCTATATCCTTTCCGGAAATGTGTTCTACATGATCGCGATCCCATGTGCCGTAAGCAACGTTCTCGGAAACTATATCGGTGCCGGCTTCGCCATCAAAAACGGCGCGAAGATCATCCGGCCGGTGATGATCTGCGTGGTCACAGTGCTGATCGTGAAAATTGTTCTTGGAAAGTAAATGATACGAGCGTGCTTATTTTACATAGGCACGCTCGTTTACTATCATCCATTCAACCGTATCCGTTTTCCCGCTATTTCCCTCTTACCAAGCCGGAAACTGCCTGCGCTTTCCATCCCAGCTTCCGTCCGGGATCGGGTTGAAGTAGTACCATTTTTCATTGATCTCGATCTCCCGGCACTTAGTTAAATCCAAAGAACTTCTGCGCGATCTTATATCCCGCGATGGAGAGGGATCTTCCGCCTTTTCCCGGAAGGTTCATGCCCTGTCCCAAGAAGCCCCAGCGGAGGCGCAGGTAGAGCGCCGGATTGGATTTCTTTAACTCTTCCCACAACGCTTTCTTCTTTGCCATATTCTCCTCGCTGCCGGATTTGATCGCGAGGATCGAGCAGATGACCATCATGATCTCTAAGTAACGGACCATATAGTGGCGGAGCTTCTTATTCTGGATCTTCGTCACATCATAGTAGCCAAGCATCAGCTTCGTCACGCGGATCTGCTGGTCGATTCTTCCGATCATGACCTGTTCATTGACAGACTGGTCGGAGCGGCCGATAAAGTAGCGGTAGAAGTTCACATCCAGGTAGTACATCGTATGTACATGCGGGAGCGGCTCGTAGACGAAGATATTGTCCACGTAGAATGTGTGCTCCGGGAGCTCCAGTTTACAGTCTCTCAAAAGTTCCGTTCTGTAAACGACAGAATGCATCAGGATATACTGTCCTGCAACGAACACCTTCACATCGCTCCAGGTAAAGATCTCGTTCTTCGGAAGCGCCAGATTATAGTTCATGACTTTCTTGTGCTTCGCGCCCTGTTTCTCATAGACAAAGTTTGTGATCAGCATATCCAGGGTATCTTTTCCGTAAACAAAGCGGCGCAGGGTGTCGAGCACCTGCCTGTAGGCCTGCTCATTTACCCAGTCATCACTGTCCACAACCTTAAAATAGATTCCGGTCGCGGCCTTTAATCCCGCGTTAACCGCAGCGCCGTGTCCACCGTTCTCCTGGTGGATCGCCTTACAGATACCCGGATATTCTTTCTCATAACGGTCAGCGATCTCCGCCGTATTGTCTTTTGTGGAACCATCATCCACGATCAGGATCTCCACCTCGTTTCCGCCCGGAAGCAGAGACTTGATACAGTTTTCCATATACGCCGCTGAATTGTAGCATGGAATTGCTATCGATAACAGCTTCAAAATTGTTTCCTCCTTACGTTCCCCGTGTTGGGGATCATTCACTGCCGCCACACAGAGCGCACGCCACAGTGATCTCTCGACTCAGTTGTTCCTATTTTAGCATAAGTTATCTGAAAATGCAAAAAATTATTTCTTTCAATTCTCTTTCATTCCGGCATAAAATTCATCCCGTAAGCTTCTGCCGCCGCAGCGCCATATATAATTTTCAGTTCAGGAAATTTCTCCTGTACTCAATCATAAAACTTTGAGTTTTTTCTTCCATAATCTATCAAAATATGGTAAAATATCTGAAAATACACAGGCGCAGACCGTTTTGTGCCGGTCCGCGGAGAAAACTTATCCGCGGCTCCCGCGCAATTTTATCTGCCCAGACGATATCGGTACATAATAGAAATGAGGTATTAGATATGGCAAAGAAAAGACTTGTTTTAGCACTTGGACATGACGCTCTCGGAACGAACCTTCCGGAGCAGAAGACAGCCGTTACAAAAACAGCGAAAGCCATCGCTGATTTTATTCAGGACGGCTGGCAGGTTGTGATCACCCACGGAAATACTCCGCAGCTCGGTATGATCCACACCGCGTTAAATGAATTTGCGAAAAATCACGAAGGTTACACTCCGGCTCCGATGTCTGTCTGCTCCGCAATGAGCCAGGGATATATCGGCTACGATCTCCAGAACGCTCTCCGCTCCGAGCTTATCAAACGCGGCATTTACAAAGCTGTATCTACGATCTTAACACAGGTTACAGTTGACCCGTACGATGAGTCCTCCTACACTCCAATGAAGGTGGTTGGACGTGTGATGAACGCCGAGGAGGCAAAGGAGGAAGAGGCAAAGGGCAACTTCGTTGTGAAGGAAGGCGAAGGCTATCGCCGTATCGTTGCGGCTCCGAAGCCGGTCGCAATCGTTGAGATCGACGCGATCCGCGCTCTCGCTGATGCTGACCAGCCGGTGATCGCTGCAGGCGGCGGCGGAATCCCGGTTATGGAACAGGGCTCCCACCTAAAGGGTGCCAGCGCTGTGATCGAGAAAGACCGCGCAGCCGGACTTCTCGCGAAGGAGCTTGACGCTGATGTCCTGATGTTCATCACAGGTGTTCCGAATGTCGTATTAAACTACGGCAGTGACCATCCGATCAACATCGATAAGATGACAACGGCTGAGGCAGCCCGCTATGCCGGGGAAGGCCACTTTAAGACAGGGTCGATGCTGCCGAAGGTTGAAAGCTCCATCGACTTCATCAACGCAGGAAAAGGTCGACGCGCGATCATCACTTCCCTTGACGGTGCGAAGAGCGCATTAGCCGGTAAGGGCGGCACAACGATCCAGTAGTCTATACATTCTGATTTGACTTAGGCCAATCTGATTTTAATCCGGAAGAAACAAAAATATGATCCCTGGGAGTTCTATATTTGAACTTCCCTGGGATCTTTTTTTCAAATAACGTTTTCCCAACTTTTCTAATCGTACAAATCCCTTCATAAAAAGACCCGCCAGAAAGCATTTCTGCCTTCCGCGGGTCTTTCATTTTTCTACAAGTTGTTACCCAATCAGATAATAACATGGGCCGGACACTTCGCCGCGCACTTGCCGCAGCCGGTACACTTTGTGTAATCGATCACAGCAACGTTGTTATCCATATGGATCGCATCGAATTCACACTGCTTTGTGCAGAGCGTACATCCGATACAGCCTGCCTCGCAGACCTTCTTGACAGCCGGTCCTTTGTCGTGGGAGCTGCACTGTACGAGGTGGTTTGCCTTGTACGGAACAAGCTCGATCAGGTGACGCGGACAAGCCTCCGCACACTTACCACAGGCAACACACTTCTCCTTGTCGACAACGGCAACACCGTTTACAACATGGATCGCGTCAAACTGACATGCCTTCACACAGCTTCCGGAACCGAGACATCCGTAGTTACAGCCCTTGGAGCCGCCGCCCGGAACTGCATCTGCGATCTTGTGACAGTCGTCAATACCATAATAGTTGTATTTCACGGTTGCCTTATCGCAGGTACCTTTACATTTTACAAATGCAACCTTCTTCTCAGCGGAACCAGCCTCAACGCCCATGATCGCAGCGATCTTTTCTCCTACCGGAGCGCCGCCGACCGGACACTGGTCAACCTTTGCCTTGCCCTCTGCAATTGCTTTTGCAAGAGCGTCACAGCCTGCGTAACCGCAGCCGCCGCAGTTGTTGCCCGGAAGCTCTGCACGAACCAGAATTTCCTTCTCGTCTACTTCTACTTTAAACTTCTCGCTGGCGATTCCAAGGAGTACGCCGATGACGATACCGACGATACCGACAACCGCAGCAGCGATGATAATGCCTGTCATGTTCATCTCTCGTTCCTCCTTAAATCATTCCGGAAAATCCGAAGAGAGCGATCGACATTAAGCTTGCTGTGATCAGGACGATCGGGGATCCCTGGAAAGCGTGCGGCACATCATTGTGCTCGATCTTCTCACGGATACCTGCAAGCAGGACGATGGCGATCAGGAATCCAACGGAAATACCGATACCGTTTACGACACTCTGAATGAAGTTGTAGCCCTTCTGTACGTTTGTCAGCGCAACACCGAGAACCGCACAGTTTGTTGTAATTAACGGAAGGTATACGCCGAGTGCCTCATAAAGGCTTACCATGTTCTTCTTTAAGAACATCTCAACGAACTGTACCAGAGCCGCGATTACAAGGATAAATACGATCGTCTGTAAATACTCGATATGGAGCTTTACGAGAACGAAATCATAAACAAGGCTTGTGCAGGCAGATGCAATCGTAATAACGAATACGACTGCAGCGCCCATACCAGCTGCTGTCTCTGTTTTCTTGGATACACCAAGGAACGGGCAAAGACCGAGGAACTGGCTTAAAACAACGTTATTCACCAGGGCAGAACCGATGGCGATCAATAAAAGTTCTTTCATTTCTCCATTTCCTCCTTAATTTTCTTTGCCGGCGTCTGCTGCTTCAGTCTTAGCTGCCTCTGCCGCTTTTGCAGCCTCAGCTGCCTTCTTAGCTGCGAGAGCCTTCTCTGCTGCTGCCTTCTTTGCTGCCGCTGCGGCTGCTGCTTCCTCTGCCTTCTTCTCAGCAAGAGCAGCATGGTTTGTCATGCTGACACAGCCTGCACAGCTTGCGCAGTTACCGCCGCATACAAGGTCAGACTTCGGTGCGTCACCGTTGGTCGCGCATGGAAGACGGAGCTTGTTCTGGATCGCGGAAAGCATAGCCAGAGTGAACAGAGCACCCGGTGCAAGGATGATGATGGAAATGTGGTAAGCTTCCGGAATGATGGTGTGTCCGAAGATCGCACCTGCACCGAAGAGCTCACGGCACATACCGATGACGGTAAGGGAAAGGGAGAATCCAAGTCCCATACCAAGACCATCGAAGAAAGATTCAACCGGACCGTTCTTGCAGGCATATGCCTCTGCACGGCCAAGGATGATACAGTTAACAACGATAAGCGGGATATAAATACCCAGGGATGCATACAGGGACGGAACGTAGCCCTGCATTAAGAGCTGTACGACTGTAACCAGGCTGGCTACGACTACGATGAATGCCGGAATACGGACTCTGTCCGGAATGATCTTACGCAGTGCGGAGATCAGCAGGTTGGAAAACATCAGTACGGCTGTTGTGGAAAGTCCCATGCCGAGACCGTTGATGGCGGATGTTGTCGTCGCAAGAGTCGGACACATACCTAACATCAGGATGAAGGTTGGGTTTTCCTTGATAATACCGTTATATAAACGTTCTACGCATTTATTCATGAATGCCCACCTCCTAGTTTAAGCAGTTATGCAGATAGTATAAAGCTGCATTGACTGCGTTTGTTGTAGCGTTTGATGTGATGGTGGCACCGCTGATGGCATTGATCTCAGTGTCAGACGCAGAACCGGATTTTGTTACGCTTAAGCTCTCGCAGTTCTTGCCAACGTACTGATTTCTGTAGTCATCATCTTTTGCCTTTAAGCCAAGACCAGGAGTATCACTTGTCTCACGGATACCAACACCTGTGATAGTGCCGTCTGCATCAAAGCCGATGGAGAGCTTGACAGCTCCGCCGTAGGAGTCGTTGGACAGGGAGTTGATCACATGTCCTACTACTTCGCCGCTTGCGTCCTTTGCCTCGAGAACGGACTCGATCGCAACGCCGCCGAAGCCGAGGTTTGCGATCTCATCAGCTGTCTCAGCGATCTTTTCTGTGGAACCTTCCACGTCATCGAAGCTCTCTGCCTCCGGAAGGACCTGTTTGTAGGTTGCATTGTTGGCTGCGATGGTAGCCGCCTCGATCGGAGCTTTTGTCACATCATAGACAACACCGAGACATAAACCGGAAACCAGGGTGATCGCAAAAAGGATCAGGGCATCTTTCATGAATCCAGACTTACTTGCTGCCATTTTTCTTACCCCCTTTTCCGAATGCTGTCGGGAGAGTTACCTTCTCAATCAACGGAACAAGCATGTTGCAGAAGATAATTGCGTAAGAAACGCCCTCTGCACCGCTTCCGAAGATACGGAACAGTCCTGTTAAAATACCAAGGCAGATACCGAATACGATCTGTCCTTTTGCAGTGATCGGGCTTGTTACATAGTCGGTAGCCATGAAGAATGCACCGAAGATCAGTCCGCCGCCGCAAACCTCTGCGAGCACGTAGTTAATATTGTGCTGGCCGAAGATAAATGCGAATACTGCGAAGGAAAGGATGTATGCTGCCGGGATGCGGATCGTAATTACTTTCTTAACGAGCAGGTAAGCTGCACCGATTAAAAGGGCAATTACGGAAACCTCACCGATGGTTCCCGGAATCTTACCAATGAACATAGCTGCAAGATCATATGTATCACCGGCTTTGATCGCCGCAAGAGGAGTTGCGCTCGCAACTGCGTCTGTTACCGGGTCTGTGAACTTTGTCATAGCCTGTGCAAAGGAGATCAGCATAAAGCATCTCGCTGCCAGAGCCGGGTTCATCCAGTTCTGACCAAGTCCGCCGTAAAGCTGTTTTACGACGATGATCGCAAATACACCGCCAAGAATCGGCATCCATAACGGAATTGCCGGCGGCATATTTAAGCCTAAGATCATACCTGTGACAAGGGCACTGCCGTCACTGATGGTAACCGGCTTGTGCATCAGTGTCTCAAAAAGGTACTCACTGAGTACACAGGAAAGAACCGTTGCAACAACAACGATAAGGGAATAGATACCGAACTGCATCACGCCCCAGATCGTAGCCGGAAGCATTGCGATCGCCACATCGTACATTAAGTTCTTTGTGGAAACACCGCAGCGTACGTGAGGGGATGATGATACGTTTAATAATTTACTCATTTGTCACACCTCCTACGCTTTCTTTCTTCTGGCTGCCATGACGGCTTTACGCATCTCTTTGAATGCCTGTGTCAGCGGTCTGTGGGCAGGACAGATGAAAGTACAGGAACCGCATTCGCAGCACTCCATACCATTTAATTTTTCGAACAGGGCAAGATCATTTCTTTCTGCTGCCGCCATCATCATCTGCGGAACAACATGACCTGGACATACCTCGATACAGCGTCCACAGCGGATACACGGAGATTCCGGATTTGCCGCAACCTGATCTTTTGTGAAGCAGGTCAGGGCAGAGGAGTTCTTCATTACCGGAATGTCCAGAGAGAACAATGCCTGTCCCATCATAGGACCACCAGAGATCATCTTCTCCGGCTCTTCCTTAAAGCCGCCTGCAGCTTCAAGGATCTCGCGGTAGCACATACCGAGCGGAACCTGGAAGTTCTGCGGATTCTTAACCGCATCACCGGTAACAGTAATGATCTTACGAATTAACGGTGTGCTCTCGCAGACAGCGTTATAAATAGAAATAACAGTGTCTACGTTATCTACGATACATCCTGCATCCGCCGGAAGCATCGTGGAGTTGATCTCGCGTCCGCCTGTAACCGCATAGATCAGGAAACGCTCGCCGCCCTGCGGATACTTTGTCTTTAACGGACATACCGTGATCTTTGGCTCGTCTTTTACGAGACCTTCCAGAAGCTTGATCGCCTCCGGCTTGTTCTCCTCGATTCCGATCACGCCTTTCGCGTTCGGGAACATGCTTAACATGACTTTGATGCCGCCGATCAGTCTCTCCGGCTGCTCCATCATCAGGCGATAGTCACTTGTCAGATACGGCTCACACTCAGCCGCGTTTACGATAATGTGATCGATCGCGTTGTCATCCTTCGGTGCAAGTTTTACGTTGGTCGGGAAACCTGCGCCGCCGAGACCTACGATACCGGCTTCTTTTACGATATTCCGGATCTCTTCCTTGGAAAGTTTTGTGTAATCGCGTTTTTCGCCAAAACCTTCGATTGCTGTGTACTCGTTATCGTTCTCAACGATAATGGACTGTACGATTGCTCCGTTCGCAACCAGACGCGGTTCGATTCCCTTTACTGTACCGGATACGGAACAGATAACATTTGCGGAAATGAAGCCGCCTGCTTCAGCGATCTTCTGGCCAACCAGGACCTTGTCACCCTTGGCAACAAGTGGTTTCGCCGGAGCACCGATATGCTGGGAGAGAGGATAAACCAGCTCACCCTTCGGCTGGATCACCTGAATCGGCTTATCTGCGGACAGTTCTTTTCCCTCATAAGGATGAACGCCGCCTATAAATGTGCTCAGACCCATTTAACAAACCTTCTTTCTATAAAATTTCATAGTACCCATCACACCGTAGTATAGCATATTTGGAATTTTTCTACAATTGGAAATCGGTTAACTTTTTAACAGAAATGGCCTTTTTCGGCGTTTGTATCAAAAAAAAAACAAAAATATGGTAGGAGACCACTTAAGAAAATGAAGTTTTCAACAAAAAAAGCGGACAGGAACCGCGATTCCGTCCACTTTTTTCCATTTTCTGTTAGTTTTTACTAATTTAATTCAGCCATACCTGTGTACAATCGGTAATAACGTCCTTTTTCTTTCAGGAGATTCTCATGATCACCGCGCTCGATGATCTCTCCATTCTCCAGAACCATGATGGCGTTGGCGTTGCGCACGGTGGAGAGGCGGTGGGCGATCACAAAGGTAGTCCGTTCTGCCATCAGACGGTCCATGCCCTGCTCGATGTGCTTTTCTGTTCTCGTATCGACGGAGCTCGTCGCTTCATCGAGGATCAGAATCGGTGCCTTGGATACCGCCGCTCTCGCGATATTAAGAAGCTGTCTCTGGCCCTGGCTCAAGTTCGCGCCGTCGCTCTCCAGAACCGTGTCATAGCCCTTGGGAAGCCGCATGATAAAGGAATGGGCAGATGCCATCTTCGCTGCCTGAATGACCTCCTCGTCGGTGGCATCAAGCCTTCCGTACCGGATATTTTCCATGACCGTTCCCGTAAACAGGTGGGTATCCTGAAGCACCATGGCGATATGGCGGCGCAGCTCGTCCCGCTTAATGTGGCGGATATCGATGCCGTCGATGGCGATGGTCCCACTCTGGATATCGTAGAAGCGGTTGATGAGGTTCGTGATCGTCGTCTTTCCGGCTCCTGTGGAACCCACGAAGGCGATCTTCTGTCCCGGCCTCGCGTAGAGGCTGATATCCTTTAAGATGACCTTGTCCGGGTTATAGCCGAAGGTCACATGATCTAATACCACTTCCCCGCTCATACCGTCCATGGATACTGCGTCCTTATCATCCGCCGCCTCCGGCTCCTCATCCATCACGGAGAAAACGCGCTCCGCTCCGGCGAGGGCTGAGAACACGTTGGAGACCTGCATGGAGATCTCGTTGATCGGCCTTGAGAACTGTCTCGAAAAGTTCAAAAATACCGTGAGCCCGCCGACATCGAAGTTTTTCACCACGCAGAGGATCCCGCCGATGCACGCCGTCAGGGAATAGTTTATCTGGCTTAAGTTGTTCATCACAGGTCCCATCATGCCCCCAAGGAATTGGGCGCGGATCTGTTTTTCGCGGAGATCCCTGTTTAATATATCAAATTCTTCCTCCGCGATCTCCTCATGGCAGAAGACTTTTACTACCTTCTGTCCGGTGATGGTCTCCTCGATGTATCCGTTTAAAGCACCGAGAGCCGACTGCTGGGCGCTGAAGTATTTCTGACTCCGCTTTGCGACTTCTCCGCCGGCCCGCAACATGAGCGGGATCATGATCAGGGTCACAGCTGTCAGCCAGATGTTCGTGTAAAGCATGAGGAACAAGGTTCCGATGATGCTTAAGGTTCCGGAAAAGAGCTGCACAAGAGTACTGCTCAGCATATTTCCGATGGTGTCCACGTCGTTTGTGAAGCGGCTCATCAGATCCCCATTGGAATTTGTATCGTAAAATCTCACCGGAAGCTTCTGCATCTTTGTAAAGAGGTCTGTCCGGATCCGCACAAGGGCGCTCTGGGCAACCTCTAACATCAGTCTTGACTGGAGATAATTTGCGATAACCCCCAGAAGATAGACGCACGCCATCATGGTCAGCCCTTTAAAAAGTCCCGCCACATCTCCGGGACTTCCGTCCGGCGGTGCAATAAAGCGGTTGATGATCGGGCGCAGCATATAGGAACCGGTCAGTGTCGCCACCGTGTTTACAATGACACAGAAAAATGCGATCCCCATCCGGAGCCTGTCCGCTTCCAGATAAGAAAGCAGGCGCTTTAAGGCCGCTCCTGTGCTCTTTGGGCGTCCTCCGCCTCTGGGAGCACCCGGTCCTCTTCCCATTCCTCTCCTTTTCGGTGCGGCTGCCACGCGTCCGGCATATCGTTTTTTCAGACTCGCTTCGCGGTCTGCTCTCGTGACGCTCATACTGCCGCCTCCTCTCCTGCCCCAATGGACTGATTTCCGATCTGGGTCGTATAGATCTCGCTGTATGTCTCACAGGTCTTTAAAAGTTCCTCGTGGGTTCCGTGACCGATGATCTTTCCGTCCTCCAGTACCAGAATCTGGTCTGCCTCCTGAACGGAGGAGATCCTCTGGGCGATGATGATCTTTGTGGTATCCTTGAGATCATGATAGAGACTCTCCCGGATCTTCGCCTCCGTCGCCGTGTCAACAGCGCTGGTGGAATCATCCAGGATCAGGATCTTCGGGCGCTTTAAGAGTGCTCTCGCGATACAGAGACGCTGTTTCTGACCGCCGGAGACATTGACGCCGCCCTGCCCCATCTCGGTGTCGTACCCGTTTTTGAAGGTCTTAACGAAGGGATCTGCCTGGGCGCTCTCTGAAAACCGGATCACATCCTCCATCGGCGCGTCCTCATTTCCCCATCGGAGATTTTCCTCGATCGTTCCCGAGAAAAGGACATTTTTCTGAAGGACCATGCCGACACCCTCACGAAGGTGTTTTAAAGAGTACTCTTTGACGTTCACGCCGTCGACAAGGACTTCACCTCCGGTCACATCATAGAGTCTCGGGATCAGCTGCACAAGGGAGGTCTTTCCGCTTCCCGTGGAGCCGATGATCCCGATCGTCTGTCCCGGTTCTGCCGTAAAGGAGATCCCTTCCAGAACGAGATCCTTTCTCCCGTTCTCTCCGCTGTAGCCAAAGCTTACATTCTTAAACTCCACACGGCCTTCCGTGACTTTTTTATCCTTATTTTTCGCATTATCATCATTTAAGCCGATCTCTGTGTCGAAGATCTCATTGATCCGCTTCATGGATGCGCTGGCGCGGGAGCTCTGTAAGAATACCATGGAAAGCATCATGAGGGACATCAGGATCTGCACGATATACGTCGTAAACGCAGTGAGATCCCCCACCGGCATCTTTCCGGCAATGATGATATTTCCTCCATACCAGACGACAGCCAGTGTCGTCACGTTCATGGCGAACATCATCACCGGCATCGTAGTGATCACGATCCGGAGGGCCCGGAGACTGCTCTCCTTTAAGTCGCGGTTCAGTCTGCTGAATTTTTCGATCTCATGAGCCTCCCGGACAAAGGATTTGACCACGCGGACATTCGTCAGGGATTCCTGAATCCCGGAATTCAAACGGTCCAGTCTCCTCTGCATCTCTCCAAAACGCGGGAATGCAGTCTTTAAGATCAGAATGATCGCCGCGAGAAGAAGTGGGATCACGATGAGGATGATGACCGCAAGCTGACAGTTCATCATAAACGCCATGATCAGGGCGCCGAGGAACATTCCGGGCGCTCTAAGCGCCATACGGAGCCCCATCATCAGGACGTTCTGAACCTGCTGGACATCGTTCGTGAGCCTCGTGACGAGAGAACCGGTGCTGTAACCGTCGATGTTCTCAAAGGAGAACTGCTGAACCTTTCTGAAGAGGTCGTTTCTCATGTCACTGGTAAAGGAGATGGACGCCTTTGCGGAAAAGTAGGCGCCGAGGATCCCACCCACCGCCATAAAGAGAACGGTCAGCACCATCAGGGCCCCCATCTTTCCGATATAGGCGAGATTCCGATCCGCAACGCCGTTGTTGATGATCATGGACATAAATTTCGGGAGCATGACCTCTCCCGCCACCTCGGTGAGCATCATCAGCGGACCAATCACGAAGGCACTGAGATACGGGGTGATGTATTTTTTGTATCGTTTCAATTCTGTTGTTTCCTTTCTGGTCAGATCTGCATTCGTTGGATTCTTTTGATGCAGTTTATCACGCATCTTCCCTCGGAAGTTTTCTCCTAACGATATAGAAGCAGATCATATGGGCCGTCGCCGTGACGATCCAGGTAAACGGATAAGATAAGTACAACACCGTCAGGTTATGGTATACTTGGAACACCGTAAAGATCCAGACGATCCGGAGTCCGCACGCTCCCAGAAGGGAGACGCACATCGGTATGACGGAATATCCGAGACCGCGGATGCTGCCCACCATCGTATCCATGATCCCACAGAGGAAATATGTCGTTCCAAAGACCACAAGTCTTCTCATTCCGTATACCATGACCTCCGGGTCCGAGGAATAGATCCGGATCAGGGCATGTCCGCAAAGATAAGCCGGAATTCCCATTCCGAGTCCCACGGCCGTTACAACGCCAAGGCAGGTAAACATGATCCGGTTGATCCTCGAATACTTTTTGCCGCCGAAGTTCTGGCTTGTGAAGCTTAAGTTTGCCTGATAAACCGCATTCATGGCATTATAGATGAATCCCTCAATATTCTGGGATGTCGTATTTCCTGCCATTGCGACAGAACCGAAGGAATTCACAGAGGACTGGATCAGAACATTGGAAATAGAAAATACTGCGCCCTGCATCCCCGCCGGAAGGCCTACCTGAATGATCTGGCGGAATTTTGAGCGGTGGATCTTCAGAGCTTTTAAATGAAGCTTCAGACAACCCTCACTCTCCATCAGGCAAAGGATCACCAGACACGCCGAAATCGCCTGAGAGATCGCGGTCGCCAGAGCAACTCCCGCCACATCCATCCGGAACATGATCACAAAAAAGAGGTTTAAGACCACATTGATCACGCCCGCCGCCGTAAGGAAATACAGCGGGCGTTTCGTGTCTCCCACCGCGCGGAGGATCGCGCTTCCGAAGTTGTAGATCATATTCGCAGGCATGCCGATAAAGATGATCCGCATATAGATCGTAGATTTATCGATCACATCGTCCGGTGTTCCCATGAGTTCCAGCATCGGTCTTGAGAGAAGCTGGCCCATAACGATCAGGAAAAGACCGCTGACGATACTGAGCGCCATGGCCGTATGGATCGTATCCTGCACGTCTTTTTCCCGCTTCGCTCCGTAATATCTCGCCACGATGACATTGACACCCACGGACAGTCCGATAAAGATATTGATCATCAGGTTGATCAGCGCCGTTGTGGAACCCACCGCCGCCAGAGACTGGCTGCCCGCGAAGCGTCCCACAACGATCACATCCGCAGCGTTGAACAGAAGCTGCAGGATTCCGGAAAAGATCAGCGGAATCGTAAAGGTGAGCAATTTTCCGAGGATCGGGCCGCTGCACATGTCCATTTCGTAATTTCTCTTCATAATACTCCTTTTTCCCGTATCTGTATTTTCTTTCCGGCAGCATCCGGAAAGAAAAGCAGACTGGCATTTCCCGTCCCTGTCCGTCTGCTCATTCTATCCACGGCTGCTCCCGGTGCCGGAATGCGTAAGGCACATTCCTTTTATCTATTACGCAGATTATAGACGATTTTTACAAATAATGCAATCCTTCCACAACATGCTTCAGTCCTCAAGGACATACACCCGGAAGAGGCCGGACCACGGATTTCCGATAATATAGCATGTGTAGGCTCTTCCCGCACGGACGTTGACGTTGAAGGTGAGAAGCGGATTCGGCACGGTGCAGGTCGGACAGGAAACGCCGACGATGGAAGAAAGGACAAGGACCGGGAGCTCGCCTAATGCCGAAACTGCATACTGGGAACCTGTCACAAAGAAGGTATAGGTTCCGCTGGATGTCTGTTTATAGCTCGTCACTTCCTTGTATCCGATCCCCGCAAATGCTGTCTGGTTGTTGAAGGTCCGCACATCGTAGCTGGATCCCGCGTAGGACATGTTCGCGACGCGGAGGCAGCCGTAACCTGCCGGAACGTTCGTGCAGCCCATGTCAGAGACTCGGGTCAGGGACACTCCGGATACCGTGTCTAAGATCACCATCGTGAGTCTCTCACCGGACACAAAGGCAATCGTCTGCTGATAATAGATCTGACCGTTGGTCCTGCGCACAGTGACGGTGTGGAATCCGTCCGTCACGCGGATATAAGAAGAGATCGTGGCAAACTCGGAACCGGAAAAGATATTCCGGCCATCGATATAGACATCCAGAGTACGGCCTGATGTGCTGGCATTTAAAAACCGGACTCTGCTGTAGTAATTCCCTCCTGAGACCGTCGGGTATGTGATCGGAAAAGAAATCGTCGGAAAGCCCGGGCGTCCGATGGTATTGTCGGGATAGACGGGACGTCCGCCAGACGGCGCGACCGGTGTCGTCGGGATTCCAGCGAGATCGTCATCTCCGGGATAAACAGGTCTTCCGCCCGGTGAAGCGATGGGCGGCACAGGGATCCCCGCAAGATCATCGTCTCCCGGATAAATAAAAGCTCCTCCTAATGGCTCGGCCGGTATCTCCGGTACATTTGCGTCGTTCTTCCCTGCCACAACCTCCGCCGTATTCTCCCCCGACGGCTCCGGCATTGATGTTGGATTCTCTGGCATATTAACACCTCAGTATCTTTTTTACTACAAAATATGAAAGCAGAACGGAAAATGTTCCCTGCCTGTGTTTGAATCTCCATGGGCTTTCCGAAGAATTGATCTTTTTGTATAAAAAATTTATTCAAATTTTTTTGTTTTTATCGTTGACAAACCTGTTGATCCATGATAATATATTGAAGGTTCGAAAAACACAGCAACTGTGTTCGCTGCCTTGGCTCAGCTGGTAGAGCGTCGCCTTGGTAAGGCGGAGGTCGGCAGTTCAAATCTGCTAGGCAGCTTAAACCATGAGGCTTTCCGGAATATCCGGGAAGCCTTTTTTCGCGTGACAGGGAATTTCCTGTTGTACGAAAAGGTACGAACGCGCCAGTGATGTACACACACGCAGGACGCCCGGACATGTCAGAGCAATTGTTTATTACAATTGATAAGGCTCCCGCCTCTTTCAGGCGGTGAGTACTTGCAGGAAATCCTTCGCGCACAAAAAAGACCCGGGAAACTCCTCTCCACGGGTCTTTTTTCATAATCAAAATTTTAAATTCTATGCCTTCGCCAGTCTCTGTCTCACGATCTCATACGCGAGAACACCTGTCGCAACGGACGCGTTCAGGGAATCGATATCACCCTTCATTGGGATCGACGCGATCATATCGCATTTTTCCTTCACAAGACGGCTCACGCCCTCCCCCTCATTTCCAATCACAAGGCCGATCGGTCCGGTGAGGTTTAAACGGTACATGCTCTCTCCACCCATGTCAGCGCAGACGAACCAGATGCCGCGTTTCTTTAAATCCTCGATGGTCGCCGCCATATTGGTGACCTTTGCGACCGGCGTATAGTTTAACGCACCTGCGGAGGTTCTCGCAACCGTCGCAGTAAGTCCCACCGCGCGGCGTTTCGGAATGATCACTCCGTGAGCGCCCGCAAGGTTCGCGGTACGGATGATCGCTCCAAGGTTGTGCGGATCCTCAATTCCGTCAAGCAGGAATAAAAACGGCGGCTCGCCCTTCTCTTCCGCGATTTTCAAAATATCTTCCACTTCAGCGTACTCGTAAGCAGCGGCATACGCCATCACGCCCTGATGGTGTCCCGTCTCGGACATGGAATCCAGACGTTCCTTCGGAACAAAGTTTACGATCGTGTCATGCTTTTTCGCCTCTCTCACGATCGTGCGCACCGGTCCGTCCTGACATCCGTCAAGGACAAACAGCCGGTCGATGGTCTTTCCAGAGCGGAACGCCTCCAAAACAGCGTTGCGCCCTTCAATCGTCAGTTCTTCATATCTCATCGGAGTTCTCCTCTTTTTGTTTTTCCGTATCGCCGGAGTCAGCTTTTCCGGTCTTTGTCATTGCCAGCGCCACAAGATCCACCATGCGTTCCGTTCTTCCGGACAGGTAAAGATATCCCATCAGAGCCTCAAAGCCTGTCGCCATCCGGTAATCCTTCATCGTCGCGTTCTTCGCCATGGAAAAGGATTTTGCATTTCTTCCCCGCTTATAAACGGCATGTTCCTCCTCCGTGAGGTCTTCCTCGATCGCCATCAGGAATTCCGCCTGTGCGGCAGCCTTTACGAGAGCCGAAGATTTTTTGTGCAGCTTATTGACCTGCATATTTCCCTCGCTCACAACGATCGTCCGGATCAGGATCTCATACACCGCATCCCCGAGATAGGCGAGGACCAGTGGGGAATACTGGTTCGCGTCCGTCTCTTTTAAGTGAAATTTTTCCTTTAAGAGGATTAAGCTCTCTTCCATTTTACGCCCTCTCTTGTGTCCTCGAGAACGATTCCCATGTCGAGAAGCTTTCCTCTGATCTCATCTGCAAGTGCAAAGTTCTTTGCCTTTCTCGCCGCCTGTCTCTGGGCGATCAGGTCCTCCACCTCGGAGTCAAGAACCTCTTTCTTCTTCTCCGTGATGATTCCCATCACATCGCAGAGTCTCTGGATCTCATTCTTCATCCAGGAAACATATGCCTTTGTGCTCGTCTCGGATACTGTAGAGTTGGAGAGCTTGATAAGTTCGAAGATCGCAGAGATCGCGTCCGCGGTGTTGAAATCATCATCCATCGCCGCCTCATACTTTGCAACGAGCTCCATTGCCTTTTTCTGATTCTCCTGCTCTTCCGCTGTCATCGCGTCTCCGGATACCTTTGCCTCCATCTCGCGGAGTTTCTCCATTCCGGTTAAGATCCTCTCAAGACCGTTCTTGGAAGATTCCATCAGATCTGCGCTGAAGTTTAACGGACTTCTGTAATGTGCGCTCAGCATAAAGAAACGGAGTACCTGGAGATCATATTTCTCGCTGATCTCGCGGACAGTGAAGAAGTTTCCGAGAGATTTGGACATTTTCTTATTGTCGATATTTAAGAATGCGTTGTGCATCCAGTATTTCGCGAAGGGCTTTCCGTTTGCTGCCTCACTCTGGGCGATCTCATTCTCATGGTGCGGGAAGATCAGGTCCTCGCCGCCCGCATGGATATCGATCTCATCACCGAGGTATCTCTTTGCCATAACGGAGCACTCGATATGCCAGCCCGGACGGCCTTCGCACCACGGGGACTCCCAGTACGGCTCACCTTCTTTTTTCGGCTTCCAGAGAACAAAGTCGTTCGGGTCCTGTTTTCCTTCCTCACCGGTTACCTTGATCTCACGGAAACCGGACTGAAGATCATCCAGGTTCTTGTGGGACAGCTTTCCGTAATCTTTAAACTTGCGGACACTGTAATAAACCGTTCCGTCCGCAGCAACATAGGCGTAGCCTTTCTCGATCAGGGTGCTGATCATGTTTAACATGCCGCAGATCTCTTCCGTCGCGAGCGGATTCTTTGTCGCCGGTTCGATATTCATGCCTTCCATGTCTTTTTTGCACTCTGCGATGTAGCGTTTGGAGATCGTCTCGGCGTCAACGCCTTCCTCGATCGCTTTCTTGATGATCTTGTCATCGACATCGGTAAAGTTGGATACATAATTGACATCGTATCCTTTATATTCAAAGTAACGTCTCACCGTATCAAATACGATCATCGGTCTTGCGTTTCCGATATGGATAAAGTTGTACACGGTCGGCCCGCATACATACATTTTTACTTTTCCCGGCTCGACCGGAACAAATTCTTCTTTTCTCTTTGTAAGTGTATTGTAGATCTTCATACCTTAGCTCCTTCATCTATCTTTCTGTCTGTGAGTCTCTTTTCATCCCTGCTGTTTACAGCCCGGGCAGCCTCCACAGCCCCCGGAGATCACTCCGACGCGGTCCTCCGGCGCGTAATCCGCAACCGAACTCAAAAGCGCGATCGCCTGGGCGGAGATTCCTTCCCCGGCCCCGGTAAATCCAAGACCTTCCTCCGTCGTCGCCTTCACGCTCACCTGATCAGGCTCGATCCCCAGCGCATCCGCGATATTTTTCGCCATCTGCGGACGGTACGGCAGAAGTTTTGGTCTCTGCGCGATCACCGTGGAATCGATATTCTCGATCAGATATCCGTTTTCCTGCAGGATCTTTCCGACTTCTTTTAAAAGTTCAACGCTCGAGATCCCTTTATATCTTTCATCTGAATCCGGGAAGTGCTGACCGATATCTCCGAGAGCCGCAGCCCCTAAAAGCGCGTCCATCACCGCGTGAAGAAGGACATCCGCATCCGAATGTCCTAAAAGTCCCTTTTCATACGGGATCTCCACACCGCCGAGGATCAGTTTTCTCCCTTCTACCAGACGATGTACATCATATCCCTGTCCGATTCTCATGAGAATCTCCTTTCCATAGCTGTTCATCTTCTTCCGTTTATGGGCAGTCCAAGACCGGCCCCGATACCACCTCAAGAACCGATCATCCGCATCCGCTTCGGGATACAGCGCACCACGAGATTCTGCTGGCACATACAGCTCTCACCGTCCATATGGACCGCGAGCGGTCTTGCCAGATGGACTTCCGCCTCGTTGCACTCAAAGACCCGGATCCCACGTTCTTTTTTCCGGACCCCCATCACAAGGTCCCGGAGGATCGGGATCATTTTTGTCTTTCTCGCGCTGTTTCCGATATAAACTGTCATCTTGCCATCATCATTCATCAGTTCGCTGTTCTTCCGTTTCTTCTTGTCTTCCCTGCGGACCATAAACGTAATGAAATATATATGATTAAACTCCACTTTCTGCGTCCCGTCAAGCAAAATATATCCTTTTGTCGGTTTTGCGAGAAAAAGCTGCTTGAGACCAAGGCCGAATCTGAGTATTTTCGTCAGATGAAGTCTCGTCATCTGGTTTCTCACCGGGCAGCACAGAAGATTATGGCAGATCGCCGCGTCCAGTCCGATCCCGCACCGGCCCGCAAACCGCCTGCTCACGATCTCCTCATCTCCGAATGTTGCGACCCCATAGTCCAGCATCCGGTAATATTTCGGATGAAGGATCCGTTTTGCCTGACAGTTGACCTTCCAGAAGGATTCAAATCCCTTCGACAGCGCATTCCGAAAACCCGCCGGTACATATCCGAATGTCAGGAGTCCCCGGAAGGATACGCCATTCAGCACTTCATTATAAGTTCCTTCCCCGCCGACGATCACGATCACTTTCGCGTCATCCCGCTCGGCAGTCAGTACTTTTGCGATCTCAGCCGCGTCCCCCTGGTGTTCCGTAAAAAAGACCCGGTACTCCCGGCTGTCCATCTCCAGCTGATGTTCCAGTCGTTTCCAGATCCGGTATCCTCTTCCGGCACCGGCACTGGGATTTACGATAAACTGATACATAACGTCCTCCGAATCTTATATGTTCAGAATTTTCCGTGCAGCCATACACATCCTGACCGGGTCAGTACCATATGACATACGATATAGATTATAGTATATCACATAACCGCTAAAAAAAGGCTAAATTTTTTCTAAACTTCATGCAAGTGCACCGCGGGCACGTTACTGTTCGTTCCTTGCGCAGACAGTAACTGATTTTGCCGAGGCTTCGCATTCCAAATCAGCGAAATGCACACACCACTCTATTGTCCGGAATTTTCAGTTCAGAAAATTCCTGCCCGCATACAGTAGTACGGACACATCCGCGTTGAAACGTAAGGAAATAGTAAATATCTCTTTCTTGTCAGCCAATATCTGTATCGATTATAATAAAAACAGATATAAGAAGCAAAGATATATAATTTTATGAACCCAAGCTCTGAAAGGAGGTCCCTGCTATGAAAAAAAGAATGCATGTCAGGCTTTTCATGTTGCTGTTCTTTCTGATCTTTACAGTCACAGCACTTCCGATAACCGCGAAAGCTGATACGGGTCCAAAGCCCTCGGTGCGCATCCAGTTCAAAAATATGGGTGATGACCTGTGCTACGGCACGCTGCTTTCAAAGGAGAAAGGTGCAGGACCTGCACGTGTCTGGGACGGCACCGCCAGAAACGGGCAGCTCTATGATCTTGACCGGAACATCTGGAAAGCTTTTGTAGATTACAAAGATCCTGACGGGTATTATTTCCTGCAGAGGGGCTGGACGGTAAGCGAAACAGGCGAGATCGCGTGGACCTATTATCCACCCGAAGATTTTAAGATCCTCCTGTATTATCCGGAAGCCGGGACCTTTGTATCAAGCGGAAGCTATGAGCGTTATGCATTTGATACTTATTACACCGTTGACATGGAGGGCGTCCGGATCGGATCCGTGGAATACAATGAGGGTCTGAGCACAAACGAGCGGATCAACGCGTATCGTTCCTATAATTATCGAAAGGAGCTTTTATCGCTCGCGGTCCGTATCCTTCTTACGATCGCAATTGAAATGGTCGTCGGGCTGTTATTCGGCTTCCGGCAGAAAAAGCAGCTGCAGATCCTTGCGCTTGTAAATATCACGACGCAGCTTCTCTTAAATCTGCTTCTCAATATCATTCATTACAATGCCGGTCCGTTGGCCTTTATCACAAGCTATGTCTTTTTCGAGGTCATAGTCTTTGCGCTGGAGGCAGGTCTGTATTGCAGGTTTTTGAAGAGAGTGTCCCCCAAAAAGGAAAACGGTGACTTCGTTCTCTATTCGTTTATCGCGAATTCAGCATCATTCTGGGTCGGATATTATCTTGCGACAGTATTACCGGGAATCTTTTAAGTGAGAATCCAGGCACCGACAGAGCCTCCCTTATGTCTGCAAGATCATTGCGGATGTTCTTTCCCGTTTTGGTGCAGCAGAATATTTCAGAAAAATTATTATGATCGAAAAAAATCCCGGGATTCTTCTCAGATTCCCGGGATTTCCAATCGTAGCGGAAGGGAGATTTGAACTCTCGACACCACGGGTATGAACCGTGTGCTCTAGCCAACTGAGCTATTCCGCCATGATCAATATGAAATTTTTCATATAAATGGGACCTATAGGGCTCGAACCTATGACCCTCTGCTTGTAAGGCAGATGCTCTCCCAGCTGAGCTAAGATCCCATTAAGTAGCGGAAGGGAGATTTGAACTCTCGACACCACGGGTATGAACCGTGTGCTCTAGCCAACTGAGCTATTCCGCCATAACATATGTATTTTCATATGAATGGGGCCTATAGGGCTCGAACCTATGACCCTCTGCTTGTAAGGCAGATGCTCTCCCAGCTGAGCTAAGACCCCATTACTTCCGGCTGACGTTTCCGTCAAGCGCGATTGCTTGTACAGTTTAACCTATTTTTTCGGAATTGTCAACAGTTTTTTTAAATTTTTTGTGATGAGCTGTCCATTATCATTAAACGCACAGAGACTCAACTGAGTCGGCTGTGCGTTTTTTCTTTACTACAACCCCATAGGACGGAGGTGAGACTGACGGGAAAGTACCGCTACCTGACCTTCGAGGACAGGAAGAAGATCGAGGCGTGGCATCTGCTTGGAGATCGGCCGGTCGATATTGCGGCCCGCCTGAGCGTCCACCACACCACGATCTACAAGGAGCTCCAGCGAGGCGCGACCGGCGCGCTGGACGCCAACCAGCGCGAAGGGTACAGCGCAGAGCTCGCCGAGAGGCGGCTGCGTGAGAGCTTCAAGCGCAGAGGTAAACGAGCACCGGCCGCACAGTAGCCAAGAACACCCGGCAGCGCCGGGCCGAAGAAAGGAGAGCCCAACATGAAAACGATCACACGACCCCGACGCTGAAAATGGACGAGCTGCGCACCCCCTCCGCGCTGCTCTCTGAAGCGATCCGGCGGTCGTGTTTCTGCTTTTCAGGGACTCGACACCACTAAGATCCCCGGCTCTGGCCGGGCCAAGACGAAAGGAGACCACCATGACACGCAACCCCAATGTGTACGGCTATGTAAACGGGAAACCCGTCTTTTCCCGCGACGAGTTCATCTTTGAACACCGCAAGCGCGGCCCTATTGAGGACGACGCCGAGCTCATAGCCTTCGCCGAAAAAGCAACGAGCGGCTGGCATAACGCCGGCTGGAGCCATAGCTTTATCAGCTTCTACCTCAGCGACTACGCGCTGAGCGAACCCCTTGCAAGCCTGACGCTAAGCGAGTTCGGACGCCTGAAGGAGCTCCAGCAAGAAGCACGCGAAGCCGCCAAAGCTGTGGACGACGCTCGGTGCTGGCGGCTCAAGGAGACGATCAACTGGGCCGACAACAGCGTCGAGGAAATCTACGAGGACAAAGACGGTAACACCAAGCACGTCACGGTCGTCGGCCCGCACGGCGACGCCTGCTGAGGAGGTGCGGAACATGAACGCCAAAGCCATCCGGCAGCTCGCCGACGTCACGCTGGACAAGTACCGCAGCTCGATCCCCCGCAAAGCCTTTGAGGAGTTCGTGAAGGACATCATCGCCGGCGAGAACCGCGCGACCGCCTTCAGATACGAGGCGACCCCAATCTGCCGGGCCTCGTTCCCGTCCACGCTGGACGAGGACGGCGCCCGCTGCACCGTGGAGGTCACGGTCTACCGGCTGAACGCCGTGGCCGCCACAGCCTTCCTGCTGGACGGGCCCGAGACGCTGCTGCGGCACATCGGGCTCGACGAGCGGGACACATACACCACCAAGCACGAGATCGACGACCTCGTCACCGTCGTGCACATCGCCAGAGAGGAGGCGCCAGCATGGCAGCACTGAGAGACATCGCCCGAGACTTCGCCGCGGAGATCCGCGACGGCATCGGCTGGACAATCGTGTATCGCACCGGCCGCTCGTGGAACGCCCTGACGATCTGGAGCGACATCTGGAACGGCGAGTGGGAGACTGACGACCTCAACGACGCCATCGGGATCCTGAAGGCAGACCCGGACGCCGTCATCGTCAACGGCTACTACTGCGGCCACTTCGGTGAGGACATGACCATCGACGAGATCGCCGCCGGGATCCGCTGGCACTACGAAGGCGGCCGCAACCGCCTCGCGGACTATTGCGAAGTCACGCAAGGCCGGGACGCCCTCGAGGAGGGCCGCAAGGCTGCCGAAGCTGCCGGCCTCCCGTTCTGTGAGCGCCTGACCGACGGAGGCGACGACGAGCTGAGCCCCTACGTCTACGACGGCAGCATGACGCTCGCCGATCGTGAGAAGATGCAGCAGGCCCGCGAAGCCTTCGAGAAGCTGGCCGACGCTCTGCGGGAAATCGCTGCCAAGCTGGCCGAGGCCCTGAAGCCGGTCATCAACGCCGTGCTCTCTGCCCTCAAAAAGCTCTGGAAGGTATCGGCCAAGGCCATCGGAGTGCCACCGAAGTGGCTGCACCTCGCAGCTCACGCAAAGAAAGCCAGAACCCGGAAGAAGTACCGCAACCGCATCCGGCGCTACGTTTTCGAGGCTCTGGCTGCGGAAGGAGGTGGAGGCCCATGACAGCCAAGTGCGTCGGCTGCGGGCTCGACTGGAACGTCAGCATCTACCAGAAGATCCCCCGCACCGGCTACATCTGCCCGCACCGTGAGAGCCGGCTCCGCGCCGGCGAGACCCTGCCAAACATTCAGGCCAGCCAGAAGGCTCGGCCGCAGAGAACGAAAGGAGCAACCCCATGAAAAAGATCGCACTCAAGAACGCCGCCCGCGGCACGGCCTTCGACTATGCCGGCCAGAGCTGGATCCTGCTGGAGAATGATGACGGCCGCGCCCTCTGCCTGAGCAAGGACATCATCGAGACCCGAGCCTTTGACGAGGGCAACTGCAACAACTTCGCCGTCGCCAGCAGCAAGGAATACCTCAACGGCGCCTACCTCGACAACCTGCTCGAGGACGTGAACGGCCCCAACGCCTTCCTGACCACGGAGCTCGACCTGACCACCGACGACGGCCTGAAGGACTACGGCACCTGCACCGTCACCATCTTCCTGCTGACGGTCGACCAGTACCGGCGCAACCGCGACGTCATCCCAAATGCAGACGACTGGTGGTGGCTGTCCACCGCCTTCAGCACGAAGTCTAACGGCTACGAGTCACTCGCCCGCCTCGTCTGCGCCGATGGCACTCTGCTCAGGAACAGCGCCTGCCGCGGCAACTACGGCCTGCGCCCCGCTTGTTATCTGGACTCTGATCTCCTGATCTCCGTCGAGGACGACGAAGCCACCGATGACGTCACGCCGGAGCACGCCGGCGAGATCATCGCGGCGCTGGCCGAGCAGTTCGGCGGCACCTTCGCCACCGAGGATCAACTGACCACGGCCCTCTCGTTTATGCTCGGCACCCTGAGAGCTACCCGCGAGAAGGAGGCCCGGCATGAGTAACCTCTCCACCCTGCTCGACCGCTACAAGGCCCTCGTCGTGTTTGATACCGAGACCAGCGGCCTCGACTTCGACAGCGACCAGATCATCGAGCTCGCCGCCCTGCGCGTGGAGCGCACGGCCACCGGCGGCCTGCGGATCGCCGGCAAGATGGACACCTTCATCAAGCTGCCCGAGGGCGAGACCCTCCCGGAGAACATCGTCAGCCTGACCGGCATCACCGACGAGCGGCTCCAGACCGAGGGCGTGCAGCCTGCCAAGGCGGCCAGCCAGATCGCCAAGCTCATGCAGAACGGCCCGACCCTGATGATCGCCCACAATGCGCAGTTTGACGCCTGTTTCCTCCGTGGCCTGCTTCGCGGCCAGAAGGTCGGCCGGATCGACTGGCTGGACAGCCTGACGGTCTACAAAGACCGCAGGGCCTACCCGCACAAGCTCGCCAACGCGATCATCGCCTACGACCTCACCGGCAAGGTGCAGAACAGCCATCGCGCCATCGACGACGTGCTGGCTCTGTTCGAGGTACTGAAGGCGATGGACGACGAGCGCGAGGATCTCGGCAGCTACGTCAACCTGTTCGGCTACAACCCCAAGTACGGCGTCAGCGGCCGCCGGATCGTGGGCGTCAGATATGAGCCGCAGAGCTTCAGCAAGGGCCTGACTCGCCCGGAGCAGACGCTCCCGGCCCGCGTGGCGCGGAGGTGACAGCATGAGCCCGGAGATCACGATCACGAGCGAGGAGCTGCGCGAGCGCGTCGAGGATCACCTTGACCGCTGGATCCCTGATGACGTCTGGAACCGTGCCGAGCCCTACGCCCGCCACAAAAACGAAGTAAACCGGCAGCGGCACCCCGAGATCGACTACTACGACAACGACTACCTCGTGCTGCTGACCGCTGACACCGTCCGAGAGACCGAGTTCAGCGACCTCACTCACGCCCTCTGTGATCTGACCGTCGCACGGGCTCAGTGAAAGGAGAAACCAATGGAAACCACAAAAGAAAGGGCCGCCCGTTGCGACCGGGCGACCCATGCGAGAAGATCCAGCAGCCTGCCAGCATACGGATCCCGCACCGCAAGTATAACACGCCGGCGCCGCCGTGCCAAGAGGAAAGCCCTGAGAGCTGCCACGCTGGCCGCTGCCGTCCTTCTGCTGGGCGGCATCTCTGTGGCAATCTTCACCACCCCGACCGGCAGCAAGCAGGAGACCAACATCCTGCCGCCGACCACAACCGTCGGCACATACATCCCGGACACCACCGCACCGGCCACTGAGACCGTGGAGCCGACCGAGCCCGCCGTGCGCTACCCTCTGACCGACGCCGAGCGCGACGTCGTCGAGCGCGTGGTCATGGCCGAGGCCGGCGGGGAGCCCTTCGAGGGGCAGATGCTCGTCGCTCAGTGCATCCTCAACGCAGCCGAGAAGCGCGGCGTCGCCCCCTCTGAGGCCGTCGTCCTTTACAGCTACACCAAGAGCCGGCCGGATCCCACGCAGCGCGTCAAGGACGCCGTCGCGGCCGTGTTTGACCGAGGCGAGACCGTCGTGGACGAGCCGATCCTCTACTTCTACAACCCCGCCCTCGTAACCAGCGACTTCCACGAGAGCCAGATCTTCGTCATCGAGGAAGGCGGGCACCGTTTCTTTGCAGAAAGGAGTACCAGATGAAACACCTCACCGAAATGAAGCCGGGCGAGACCCTGCACCTCCGCAGCGGCCGCGACCTCGAGCTCGAGAGCGTCACCCCTGTCACCTGCGGCGTGATGCTCACCTTCAACGTCACCGAGAGAAAGGAGGCTGCTGAAAAATGATCCAAGCCAACACCGTCATCACCGGCGACAGCCTGACCGTGCTGCGTGACATGGAGGCCGACAGCGTCGACATGGTCATCACTGACCCGCCCTACGGTATCGACTACCAAAGCGGCCGAAAAGAAAAGGCCAGCCGTCTCGCAAAAATCGCCAACGACAAGGCCCCGTTTATCTGGTGGATCTATGATGCCGCCAGAGTCGTGAAACGCGGGGGGGGGTACTCTGTTTTACCCGCTGGGACGTTCAGCAGGTATTCATCGACGCGCTGCGTCTCGCTGGCCTGACGGTCAAGTCGGTCATCGTGTGGGACAAAAAGGCGCACGGCATGGGAGACTTGAAAGGATCTTTTGCCCCGCGATATGAGGCCATCATCTTCGCAACCAAGGGACGCTACGAGCTCCCGGGAAAACGGCCGGACGACTTGATCGCCTGCGCCAAGGTCGGAAACCAGAGCCTCACCCACCCCAACGAGAAGCCCGTGGCGCTGCTGGAGCAGCTCATCGAAGCTACCACCATCCCCGGCGCCCTGATCCTCGATCCCTTCGCCGGCAGCGGCTCCACGCTGGCTGCGGCCGCGAAAACCGGCCGGCAGTACATCGGGATCGAGATAGACGAACAATACAGCAAGCTCGCGGCCGCCAGAGCCGCCGAGCACCATCAGAAAGGAGAAACAACATGAGCGATAAGACCACCGCGGCCCTCGCTGCCGAGCAGGCAGACGTCGAGGCCACCACCACACAGGAGCCCGAGCTGCTGCCTGCTGCCACGCTGGACGAGCTGGAGCAGGTCGACCTCGGCACCGTTGCAGAGGGCGAGCGCGCCCCGTTCCGCATCACCGACGACCGCTGTGCCGACTGGGCCATCCGCAAGATCGCCGACGAGCGCAGCGAGTACGACCGTCTGAAGGCTCTGGCAGACGAGCAGATCGCGGCCATCAACGAGAAAGTCGCCGCCGCCCGCAAGCGCATGGAGAACGGCACCTCGTACCTCACGAGCTGTCTGGCCGACTTCTTCGCCACCGTCCCCCACAAGGAGACCAAAACGACGGAGAAGTACCGCCTCCTCTCCGGCACGCTGACCTTCAAGAAGGGCACCACCAAGACCAAGCTCGACGAGACCAAGCTGGTGCCGTGGCTCAAGGCCAACGGCTACGGCGAGCTCGTAAAGGTCGAGGAGTCAACCCGCTGGGCTGATCTGAAGAAGCTGCTCAGCTACACCGGCGACATCGCAACCCTGACCGAGACCGGCGAGATCGTGGAGGGCGTCACCGTCTACGAGACCCCGGGCATCTTCACGGTCGACGTGTAAGGAGGCACCGACATGGCAGAAACCAAGAAAACCGAGGCGGCCGCTGCTGCGGCCCCTCCTGAAGCCGCCTGCCTGACGCTCCGGCAGAAGCTCGTCGAAATGCGGAAAGCCTGCCCGGAGATCGTCAAGAAGCAGCACAGCGACGGCGTCAGCTACAAGTACGCCAAGATCTACGACGTGTGGGAGAAGATCACCCCCATAATGAACGAGCTCGGCGTCGACTTCGACGTTATCAGCGAGCAAGCCACGCGCCACGCCGAGAACGGCGACCCGGTCTACTGGATCACCATGCAGACCAAGACCCGCAACGGCGACAAGCTCATGTTCCTCTACGAGGCCGACCTGACGATCCGCTGGCTGAACCTCGACAACGACGACGAGACCATCGAGGCCACCGTCCACGCCGTCGGCTGGAACGATGACCCCGCCAAGGCCAAGGGCGCGGCCCACACCTACGCCCTGAAATACTACCTTTTCGAGAAGTTCACCGTCGACCAAGGCGAGGACGACCCCGACAACAGTGACTTCGGCGCGCAGGGCAAAGGATCCGGCGCTGGAGGCCGCCAGCAGGCCGCACAGGGCCGTCAGGGGCAGGGCTCCGGCCGTCTGAGCGACGCGCAGCTCGCGCGCCTCTACAAGAAGGCAGAGGCCGCAGGAATGACCAAGGAGCGCACCAACGCCCGGATCGTGGAGAAGTACAAAAAGCAGGATCCGGCCACCCTGACCCGCCAAGAGTACGACGAGATCTGCACGTCCCTCGACAACGCGGCCGCACAGCATAACCAGCAAGGAGGAAACGCCTAATGTATAACCACACCGGCCTCCAAGGCCGTCTAACCGCTGACCCTGAGCTCAGGTACACGCAGCAGGGCACGGCGATCACCAGCTTCACCCTCGCCAGCGACACCGGCCGCAAGACCAAGGACGGCAAGAAGATCACCAACTTCATCGAGTGCGTCGCATGGCGCGCACAGGCCGAGTTCGTCTGCAAGTACCTGAGCAAGGGCCGCCTCGTCCTCGTCGAGGGCGAGCTCACGAGCCGCAGCTACGAGGACAAGGACGGAAACCGCCGCAAAGCCGTCGAGATCACGGTCGACTCCGTCCACTTCTGCGACAGCAAGAAGGACGGCGGCCAGAGCTCTGGCGGCGACTTCGCCGATCCGGGCTATTCTGAGGGCTCCGGCGGCTTCACGGAGATCGAGGACAATGGCGACCTTCCATTTTAACATGACCGCCGGACGACCGGCAGACGACCAAAAGCAGGCCACAAACAAACGACCACAGAAAGGAGGTGACGACCGTGGCATGGCTGCAAGTGCATCAGACACTCAAGGATCACCGCAAACTGTTCGACGCTGCTGACCAGCTCGAAGTCGAGCCGCCGCACATGATGGGGCTGCTCGTCTCGTTCTGGCTGTGGGCCCTCGACAACGCCCCGACCGGCAGCCTCGTCGACATCACGCCGCGCATGATCTCGCGGGCCGCTCAGTGGGACGGAGACCCCGAAAAGCTGGCGAAAACGCTGATCCGGGCGGGCTGGATCGACGAAAAAGAGGACGGGACGCTCGAGATCCATGACTGGTACGAGTACGCCGGCAAGCTGATCGACCAGCGGCAAGCCGAGAAAGAGCGCTCCCGCAGTCGCCGGGCCGCTGCTGCGGCGTCTGCCGACGCCTCGCCGGACGACCAAACGCCGACCGCAGGACGACCGGCAAACAGCCGCAAGAAAGCCGGAGGCAGAGTAGACCAGAGTAGAGAAGATAAGACAAGAGAAGGTAATACACCCCCTTCCCCCTCTGACGAGGGGAGTGACGGCGGCACGAAGTCGCTCGTCGAGGCCAGATTTCTCGAGTTCTGGAAAGCCTACCCGAAAAAGACCGGCAAGCAGTACGCTCTGAAGGCGTGGAACAAGATCAAGCCCACCGCTGAGCTCCACGAGAGGATCATGCAGGCGGTCGACGCTCAGAAGCGGAGCGACCAGTGGCGCCGGGAGAACGGACGCTACATACCGAACCCGAGCACATGGCTCAACGGCGGCTACTGGGACAATGAGGAGGTGAACGAAGGTGCAGAAAATCAGCGAGATCCTGAACAGCCCGACAGCTCCGGCCGAGACTGGGGCAAGGGCTTCAAGCCGGCCGACGACGAGTGACGCTGGTAACTGGATCTGGAGCAACGACGAGCGCCTCGCCGGCCGTCCCGGAGTCCCTGAGCCCGTCCCCTGCGAGTTCTGCGGCGCCCTGCGCTACCACAAGGGCATCCAGCTCGGCAACCGCATCCTCTGGCCTCCCTACGGAGCCGAGCGATGCACCTGCCCCGAGGCCGTGGCTGCCTATGAGAAGGCGAAGGCAGAGCGCGAAGCTGCTGAGGCCGCGGCCGCCAAGACTGAGGAGGAGAAGAAAATGCGCGATCGCATCAAGCGCATCGTCGGCGAGTCAGGCATGGGCGACCGTTTCCTGCGGCGCACCTTCTCCACCTTCCAGCTCACCGACGACAACAAGCGAGCAGCGGCAGCCGCCCGGCGCTATGCCGAAGGCTTCGACGCCATGCTGCCGCAGCCCGGCCGTCAGGAACCCGGCCGCAACGGTCTGTTTATCGCGGGCCCGCCGGGCACTGGCAAGACCCACCTCGCCGCTGCCATCGCCAACCACCTGATCGCGCAAGGCAAGCCGGTCATCTGCATGACGATGATCGACCTGCTGGAGCGCATCAAGCGCACCTACTCCACGACCGGCGGCAGCGAGAGCGACGTCCTGAAGATCTACAAGACCGTCCCGCTCCTCGTGATCGACGACATCGGTAAGGAGCCGCCGACCGAGTGGGCGATCTCCACGGTCTACAACATCATCAACGGCCGCTACGAGGCATACCTGCCGACAATAGTGACCACCAACTACGACACCGAGGCCCTGATCGACCGCATGACGCCGCGGGAAAGCCACGACAGCATGACGGCCCGGGCCACCATCGACCGGCTCATGGAAATGTGCAGGGGCATCACCCTCACTGGCCAGAGCTGGCGCTCACGATAGGAGGAACAACATGAAAAAGGTTTACATCTGCTCCCCGTGCCGCGGGGACTACGAGAACAACATCCAGCGCGCCAAGGAGTACAGCCGCGCGGCTGTGGAGAAGGGCGTCATCCCCGTCACCCCGCACATCTATCTCACGCAGTTCATGGACGACAACGTCCCCGAGGAGCGTGAGCTGGCCCTGAAGATCGGCAGCGAGCTGGTGCTCGGCTGCTCCGAGCTGTGGGCCTTCGGTATTGACCACCCTTCGGCCGGTATGGCCGCGGAGATCGAGCTCGCCAAGGCGCACGGCATCCCCGTCCGCAACGGCTTCGAGGCCATCAGCGAGCTGAAGCCTGACGAGGAGCTGGAAAACAGCGAGGAGGACAAGCCGGACATCGGCAGCGTGACGATCCACCTGCCTGCCCGCGGCGGCTCCATCCACGTCCACCTCGACGGTGCCACCATCCTCACGCTCGCCGACCGCCTGATCTCCGATCCGGGCATCCACATCGAGATCGGAGGCTGAACGCCGTGACGAAGTACGACCCGAGAAAGAACGCGGAGGGCTACAACGACCCGACGCCCTACGCAGCCGAAAAACACATGATGGCGCAGATCCGCGGCAAGCAGGCCAGAGTCGCCGGCGGCTACTTCGAGAATATCATCTCGGCCTCGTGCGACTACTACCTCAGCCGCGGCCTCGCAAAGATCGAAAAGACGCCGGAGCCCATGAAGCCCCTCGGCGCCAAGAACCGCAAGGGCCAGTTCCTCGCCTGCTATACCAAGCAGGCCCAGCCGGACTATGGCGGCACCCTGAAGGGCGGCCGGAGCATCTACTTCGAGGCCAAGCACACCGACGACGAGCGCATCGAGCAGCGCCGGCTCACTCAAGAGCAGCAGGACGACCTCGAGGCCCATCATAAGCTCGGCGCCATCGCCTTCGTGCTTGTCTCCGTGAGCCTGACGGACTTCTACCGCGTGCCGTGGCCCGTCTGGCGTGATATGGCCGAGATCTACGGCCGCAAGTACATGACGCACGCAGAGCTCTCCCGCTACGAGGTGCCGGCGACGGCCGGCTTCATCAAGTTCCTGCACGGCATCGAGTCGGAAACGCTCGGAAAGGAGGACGCCCATGATCCCACTCCCTGACAAGAAGTACAGCATCATCTACGCCGATCCTCCGTGGAGCTATCAGAACCGCGGCACCAGAGCGGCAGCCTCCAAGCACTACGACACCATGACCATCGAGGACATAAAGCGCATGAGCGTCGGAGCTGCGGGGGGGGGTATTGCTAACGAGGATTGCGTGCTTTTCATGTGGGCGACCTTCCCCATGCTCCGCGAGGCCCTCGACGTGATCGAGGCGTGGGGCTTCAGCTACAAGACCGTCGCCTTCAACTGGGTAAAGCAGAACAGAAACGGCACCGGCATCTTCATGGGGCTCGGAAACTGGACGCGCAGCAACTCAGAGATCTGCCTGCTGGCGACCAAGGGCAAGCCGAAGCGCATCAGCGGCAGCGTCCGCAGCATCGTCCTCTCCCCGCTCCAGCAGCACAGCAGAAAGCCGGCCGAAATCCGCGACAGGATCGTCGAGCTGATGGGAGACCTGCCCCGTATCGAGCTTTTCGCCCGAGAGGCTGCCCCGGGATGGGACGTGTGGGGCAACGAAGCGCCGACGCCTGAAGTCAAGGACGCGCCAGCCGACAGCGTCGAGCTGGCCGGAAAGGAGGAAACACATGAACCAGACAACCAAAGAGACCCGGCGCCGCAGCTATGACGCCGTACTCCCCAAGCGGGCCGCCCGCTGCCGCCTGATCCTCGAGACCCTCGGCAACCGTGAGCTCACGGCCAGCGAGATCACTGAGGAGCTCGTCGCAGCCGGCCGGATCCCGTACTTCAACCGCAACTACGTCGCCCCTCGGCTCACAGAGCTGAAGGAGATCGGGATCCTCACGACGGTCGGCCGCCGTAAGGCCACCCGCTCGGACGCCACCGAGGCCGTGTGGGCCAGAGCGGAGCCTTCAGGCCCCACGGGCCAGACGGCCGCAGCCTACGCAGACAACCCGACCGAGGCCGAGCAGATGACGCTCGGATCGGCCACCTGAGAGGAGGGCCAGCATGGAACGTCTGACCCACGAGAGAGTCAACGGCATAAAGACGGGCTACTGGAGCGCAGCCACCAAGGAGGTGCTCGTCCAGAAGCTCGCCGCCTATGAGAACACGGGCTATGAGCCCGACGAGATCCGCGCAGCCATTGAACAGGCTGCCAAGAGCAGCGAAACCAAAACCGCGACAGTCATGGCCGAGTGTATTGCGGGCGCCCTGAAGGACACGCTCGAGAAGTACGGAACGGCCGGAGACAAAGAGAAAGGAGCAACCACATGAACGAACAGAACCAGCGCGACAGCATCATGTCGATGGCCCGCGGCGCCTTCGAGGAGCGCGTCGACTATGAGATGGACAAGGTGATCCAGAACATCCTCGACCCCAACACGAAGGCCACGGCCAAGCGCAAGATCACCCTCACCATCGAGCTGACCCCGGACGACGAGCGCCGCACCATCGGCGTCCAAGTGACGGCCAAGTCTACGCTCGCAGCCACCAACCCCGTCGCCACGGCCCTCTATGTCACCTCCGACGGCAACGGCGAGCTCGTCGTCGCCGAGATGGTGCCGCAGGTGCCCGGCCAAATGAACATGGACGGCACGCAGCAGGAGGCCCCGAAGCTCCTGAAGCTCGTCCAGCACGGATAAACACCCACAACACAGAACAAGGAGGACAACACAATGCTCGCAAAAATGATCGACAAAATCGTCAGCCTGAAGGAGACCAAGATCTTCGAGATCGGCGGCCAGACCTACGCCGACGCATCCCTCACCCGCATCCCACCCCACGTCGACCGCCCCGACTGCATCAGCGTCAGCGGCCTCGATAGCATCTGCAAGCTGATCCGCACCGAGCTCGAGAAGGTCGGCACGACCATCATGGTGCAGGTCAAGAGCAACGACACCGTCGAGGTGATGACCACCTACCTGAGCGACTTCTCCCGCAACACGCTCTACCGCGCCAAGGCTGACGCCCCGGGCCTGTACACCGGCTTCAGAGGACGCGAGGTAGCCCTGATCGAGCTGCGGAGTCTCTGCATCCCCAACGAGGGCACGGCCTACCTGCTCGACCTGCTGAGTCGCATGACCAACGAGAACAGCGTCAGCACCAACGACAACGGCGTCACGCAGACCGTCGAGGCCCGTCAGGGCGTCGCCCTCAACGCGCTCATCGAGATCAAGCCGCGCGTCATGCTGCGGCCGTTCCGCACCTTCCTCGAGGTGGAGCAGCCCGAGAGCGAGTTCCTGCTGCGCGTGGATCCCGACGAGGGGATCGGCTTCTTCGAGGCTGACGGCGGCATCTGGAAACTCGAGGCGAAGAAGAACATCGCCGACTACTTCCTGAAGAATATGGGCGATCTGATCGACGCCGGCAAGGTCGTCGTCATGCAGTAAATGGAGCGCCGGGCGGGCTCCGGCCCGCTCGGCTTTTCTGAAAGGAGCAGCACCGTGAAAGAATACGAAACCCTCACCCGTGAGAAGGTCGACGTCGTGCCCTTCGGCTGCGGTATGCCGGAGACCCACCTGATGCAGGACTGGAGCGACAGGATGCTCGACCTGATCCTGAACGGGCCCACCATCAACGGCATCAAGAAGGACGAAGTGCGGGCCATGCTGCGCGAGACCTACACGGCCCTGAAGCAGTACGAGAAGATCGGCCCGATGGCCTCGCCCTTCATCAACGACCCGACGGCCATCGTGGCCCGGGCCTTCTCTGAGCTCTACCCCGGCGTCGAGTACGTCGCGCAGTACGTCCCCGACCTGCGGGACGAGACCAACGGCACCGCCTACGGCCTGACCATCTTTCCAGACGACGGCAGCACGCCGATCGTCTGCATCTCGGCCGAGGCGCCCATCAGCGCCGCCCCTGAGCTGCTGGCGCACGAGCTGGCCCACGTCGCCACCCCGGAGGACACGGAGCACGGCGAGAGCTGGAGCGCAGCGTCGGAGGCCATATTCAAGAAGTACAACGAGCTCCTCGACACCATGATCCACGACGAGCCTGAACCCATCCTCTCGCCCCACCAGCCCGGAGACGGCGGGATCCTCACCATGCCGCTGCGCGATAACGTCCCGGAGCCTCCGACGGACGACTGGCAGCTCACCACCTGCCCCGTCTGTGGCGCTGAGTGCTGGCAGACAGACACGGCCCGCCGGATCCTCGCACTGGAGCCTGACGTCCGAACCGCCTGCACAGCCTGCGCGCTGAAGGGGCTCGGCAAATAATACTGGAGGTAATACATGAACAACGAAAGAAACAACACGACGGCCGGCGGGATCGGCTTCTGCGGCCTTCTCACCGTCGCCTTCATCGTCCTGAAGCTCACCGGCGTCATCAACTGGAGCTGGCTGTGGGTACTTGCCCCGATCTGGATCCCGACCGCCATCACCCTCGCCATCATCGTGATCGTGCTCGTGGTCATACTGGTCAGAGAGCTGACGAAGGGAGGCCGCCCGTGATGACCACGGAGGAACGCCGGGCCCTGCTGGATCGTGCGATCACGACCTACGGCGCGCCGGCACAAATGGACATGGCCGAGCTGACCAAAGCCCTCTGCAAAATCAAACGGGCACAGGCTGGCTGCGAAGTGACCGCAGCGATCGGTAACGTGATCGAGGAGATGGCCGACGTCCAGATCATGCTCGACCAGCTCCGCATCATCTTCCACCGATCCACCGAGGAGGTCGAGGAGGCGAAGCTGGAACGGCTGAAAAACCGTCTTGACGGCCGAAACAACTGGCGGGACTCCAGCCTCCACAAGTGGATTGAAAATCAATTTTCAGCAGGAGGTGACGGCCATGAATAAACCACAGCCGCAGACCGGCCCCGAGATCGAGGAGTACAGCACCACGGCCACGCCGAAGGCATACGCCGGCAGCGTCCCCGTGTTCTGTGCGCACGACGCCATCGTCCCGCTGAAGGATCTGCGGCCTAATCCCAAAAACCCCAACCAGCACCCGCCGGAGCAGATCAAACTTCTCGCCTCTATCATCCGGGCGACCGGCTGGCGCGCCCCGATCACCGTCAGCAAGCGCAGCGGGCTCGTCACCAAGGGCCACGGCCGTCTCATGGCCGCGCAGCTCGACGACCTGACCGACGCCCCGGTCGACTATCAGGACTACGCCAGCGAGGCCGAGGAGCTGGCCGATCTGACGGCTGACAACCGCATCGCGGAGCTCGCCACCACTGACAACAAGATGCTCGCCGAGGTTTTCGCCGACATCGACACCGGCGAGATCCCGTTCATGCTCAGCGGCTACACAGAGGAAGAATACGGCAATCTTGTCACGGCTCTGTCCGAAGCTCTGCATGATGACGAGTCGGAAAAGGAGGACGGCGACACCGAGCCCGAGGCGCCGCCAGAGGAACCATTCACCGAACCCGGCGACCTCTGGCTGCTGGGAGACCACCGGCTTTACTGCGGTGACAGCCTGAAGATGGGCGACGTTCAGAAGGCAACCGACGGGCAGCGCGCCGACCTTATTTTCACCGACCCGCCATACGGCATGGGAAAAGAGAGCGACGGCGTCCAGAATGACAACCAGAACCAGAACGATCTCCTCGAGTTCAACAAGAAGTGGATTGCGCTCAGTTTCTCGATCCTGAAGGAAAACGGGAGCTGGTACTGCTGGGGCATCGACGAGCCGCTCATGGATATTTACGCCTTCATCCTTCGGCCGATGATCGCCGCGAACCAGATCACGTTCAGAAACTACATCACATGGGCGAAGCACTCAGCCTTCGGAGTCAACAGCGAGCTCATGCGGAGCTACCCGAGGGAAACCGAGAAATGCCTCTTTGTTATGTGCGGCGTCGAAGGCTTCAACAATAACAAAGACCATTTCAACGACGCATACGAGGCGATCCTCGATTATATGGTCGGAGAGGCTCAGAAGGTCGGACTCAAGGCCAAGCAGCTCACGGAGATCACCGGCGTTCAAATGTGGGGGCACTGGTTTAGCAAATCGCAGTTCACGCCGATCCCGGAGTGGCACTACAAAAAGCTCCAGCAGGCATTTAAGGGCCGAGCCTTCAGCCTTCCACACGATCAAGTGATGAAACTGCGCAACAAGCCGTCCGAGGCATACCAGAGCATGAAAACAGAAGCGATGGAGCTGCGCGCCTTCTTCGACAACACACACAACGACAGCGACGAGCATGACATAATGACCGATGTGTGGCGTTTCCCGATCACAAACACAGCAGAAAGAGACGACGCAGGCGGGCACGCAACGCCGAAGCCGATCGCACTGTGCGAGCGGGCCATTCTGAGCAGCAGCCGGCCGGGCGAGCTCGTGGTCGACTTCTTCGGAGGCTCAGGCTCGACGCTCATAGCCTGCGAGAACACCGGGCGAACCTGCGCCATGATCGAGCTCGAACCCAAATGGTGCGACGTGATCGTGCGGCGCTACATCAAAACAACTGGAGACAATAACGTGCGCTGCGTCCGTCAAGGCCGAGAGCTACCGCGCGAGGAGATCGCCGCGATCTTCGAGCCTGACGAGGAAGGAGGTGAGCAGGAGTGACGCCCTGACATAATGAGCGAGAAGCCGATCACACAACGGATCAAGGACAGGCTCGCGGCCTACACCGCCATGCTGAGGGACATCGACAACCAACTCGAGCGCCTCGACCGCATGGAGATGACGATGGCCTCCCCGCCCGGCCCTGACCTGACAGGTATGCCCCGCGGATCCGGCACACCATCCGACCGCACCGGCATGATGGTGGAGCGGAAAATGGAGCTCGAGGAACAGATCGACCGGCTCAAGGCTGAGGAGAAGCAGGAGCGCAACGCCATCGAGGGCCTGATCCTCCAGCTCTCCGACCCCGACGAGCGCGCCGTCATCCGGCTGCGCTACTTCGACCGGGCCGACTGGGAGAGCACCTGCGGCGTCCTGTTCGGTGATCGGCGGGACTACATCGACAGAGTGGACGCCTACCAGAACAGGACATACAAGATCCACGGCCGCGCCCTGCTCAACCTCGCCGCCGTACTGGACGAGTTGGAGCCCCTGCCTGAGCTGCGGCAGTAAAACGCAGTAAAAGGAACAAAAGGGAAGTAAAAGGAATTGAAAAGCAGTAGCGACCCGTGCTATCCTATATCCTGCAAAAGACCGCCGGACACACGGGCAACGCCGTGACAATTCCGAGCGGCTGACCAGAGGAAAACCGAATAACAACCGACGGCAAGAGGCCGACGGGCGAACCAACGCCCGCCGGTCTCTTTTTGCATATTCAGGAGGTGACAATAACGGCAAAGGCAACTATCACCATGCAGGTCGAAAACTTCCAAAAGCTCATGGACACTGTCGCGCAGATCGACGAGCAGGGCCGCAAGGCCGTGAAGGCCACCGTCCGCGACGTCAAGGCAAGAGCGCCGAGCTGGATCGCTCAGGAAGTCACATCGGTCTACAACATCAAGAAGGGCGAGATCACCCCGTCCGGCAAGAACAGCAGCAAGCCGAAGAAGACGGCGGGCAGCGCCAACGTCTCGGGAGAGACCATCGAGGAGCTGACCATCACCTACTCCGGCCGGATGCTCACCCCTGTGCACTTCGGCATGACACCAAAGACCGCACCGCCGGGCAAGAGCTACACGCTGCGGATGCAGGTGGTCAAGGGGCAGAAGAAGGTCATCGGCCGTTACCTGAACACCCGCACCCCGGGCGGCCCGTACTCCGAGCGATCGCACAACATCCTCATGGGGACGGGCAACACCAAGGCCGGCGGCGTCAGCGCCATTCCATTCCAGCGAATGAGCCGGACGCGCACCGACATCAAGAAGTTCACCACCATCTCGGTGCCCTCCATGATAACCAGCGAGCGCACCAATGAGAAGATAATGACCCGACTCCAAGAGGAGACGGCCAAGCGCCTCCAGCACAACCTCGACCGAGCTCTCGGGAAGTAGCCCACAGCGGCCCGCAGGGCGCCCACCACGGCGCCCTGCACCGAGCCCGGCCCCACACCGCCAGACGCGCACAGAGTGCGCCACAGCGCCGCGCAGACGCCTCCACGGCCACGCGCAGCGCCGCAAGGTACTGTGACGGGCCTCTCTGGCCTGCGGTGCTGGCGAGCCCAAAAAACGCGCAGCCGGGGAAAATTTTTTTCGGGCCGTTTCGTTTCGCCCGAGCAGCAGAAAGGAGGGAGCACCATGCCGAACCCAACCAACAACAAGCTCGTCGACAGCAAGACCATCGCGGCCCTGTTCGACATGACGCCCCGCCGAGTGCAGCAGCTCACCAAGGATGGCGTCATCGCCGCGGTCAAGGAAGGCAACGCCAACCGCTATGACCTGCTGCCGACGATCCAGAGGTACATCCGATACCTGACGGCCAAGGCCAACGGCCGGGAGCCGTCGAAGAAGGACAGCGAGATCGAGGGCCGACGTCTGGAGGCTGAGGCTGACCTCAAGCGCAGCAAGGCAGACATCGCCGCCCTCCAGCTCAGTGAGCTCGAGGGCACCATGCACCGCAGCGAGGACGTCGAGGCTGTGATGACCGACCTCGTCTACAATATCAGGTCGATGCTCGTGGCCCTGCCGGGCCGTCTGGCCGTCGACGTCACCGGCGCAGCAACACCCGCCGAGGCGTCTGAGATCATCCGCACAGAGGTCTACAAGATCCTGACGGAGCTGGCCGGTTATAAATACGATCCCGAGGTGTACGCCCGGCGAGTAAGGGATCGGGAAGGCTGGGGCGAGCAGCTCGCCGATGACGCGGACGACTAAAAAAGCCGCCGCGAAGCTCAATACCGCCATCGCCGGAGCGGTCAAACGCTTCGCCCCGCCTGAGAGCCTGACCGTGGACGAGTGGGCCGACAAGCACCGCCGCCTCTCCCCGGAAAGCTCAGCCGAGGCCGGCCCGTGGCGTACCAAGCGCACCCCGTACCTCGAGGAGCCCATGCGGGCCTTTACGGATCCGAAGGTGCACAAAATAGTCATGGTGGCCGCCTCTCAGGTCGGCAAGTCTGAGCTCGAGCTCAACATCATCGGCTACATCATCGATCAAGACCCCGGCAGCATCCTCTACGTCCACCCGACCATCGACGACGCCCGGAAGTTCAGCCGCCTCCGCGTGGCCCCTATGATCCGCGACAGCAAACCCCTGAAGGCGAAGGTGCACGACGTCAAGGCCAAGGACAGCGGCAACACGATCCTCCAGAAGTCGTTCCCGGGCGGGATGCTCACCCTGACCGGCTCCAACAGTGCCTCGGCTCTGGCCTCCACGCCTGCCCGCTATATCATCGGCGACGAGCGCGACCGCTGGGCGACCAGCGCCGGCACCGAGGGCGACCCGTGGGCGCTGGCCGAAGCACGTCAGGCCACATTCTACAACGCCAAGGCGGTCGAGGTCTCCACCCCGACCATCAAGGGCAACAGCAACATCGAAACGAGTTTTTACCAAGGCACGCAGGAACGCTGGTGCCACCGCTGCCCCGAGTGTGGGGAGTACAGCGAGATCGTGTTCGACAATATCCACTTCGACCCGGAGGCCAAGAGGATCCGCGGGAAAAAGTCGTGGAGCCTCAAGAGCGGCGTCTCGTGGAGCTGCCCGGCGTGCGGCTGCCTGATCCCCGAGGACGTCATGCGAAAGCAGCCGGCCAAGTGGATCGCCGACAACCCGGACGCCTACAAGAAGGGCGTCCGTTCTTTTTGGCTCAATGCCTTCTCGAGCCCGTGGACTCCGTGGGAGAAGATCGTCCTCAAGTTCCTCGACGCCAAGGATGACCCGCAGCGCCTCAAGGTCGTCTACAACACCCTGCTCGGCCAACTGTGGGAAGATCGCGGCGACCTCGAGGACGAGGACACCATGCTCGCCCGCCGTGAGGACTACGGCACCCGCTCGGACGGCACCCCTGTGGAGCTGCCTGACGGCGTGCTCGTGCTGACCTGCGGCGTCGACACTCAGGACAACCGCCTCGAATACGAGGTAGTCGGTCACGGGAAGTACGGCGAGACGTGGGGCGTCGTCAAGGGCTACATCATGGGCCGGCCAGACACCCCGGAGGTCTGGCAGCGGCTCGATGACGTGGTCGACCACGTCTACAAGTTCAAAAACGGCCGCGGCCTGAAGATCTCCATCACCTGCGTCGACTCCGGCGGCCACTTCACCCAAGAGGTCTATGAGGCGTGCCGGGCCCGCGTCGGCAAGCGCGTCTTTGCCATCAAGGGCAAGGGCGGCGACGGCATCCCCTTCGTCTCGCCCCCGAGCAAGGTGCCGATCCGCGACAACAAGCGGATCACCTGCTGGCTCTACACCATCGGAGTCGACGCCGGCAAGGCGACGATCATGGCTAATCTGAAGGTGCAGGAGCCCGGGCCAAAATACTGCCATTTCAACCGGCACCCCGACGCCGGTTATGACCTCAATTTCTTCAACGGGCTCCTCTCCGAAAAGCTGGTGCTCACGCACACGCGCCGCGGCGACCGCTGGGCGTGGGATAAGCTGCCCGGGCACAACCGCAACGAGGCCCTCGACTGCCGCGACTACGCCAACGCCGGCCTCAAGATCATCAACCCCGACATGGACGCCATCGAGCGCCGCCTGCAAGGACTGGAGGAAAAACCGAAGGCCCCGCAACAGCGACGGCAGCGGCAACGGCACAACCGGGCCGACGCCTTCGACGACTGGTAAGGAGGACAGACCACAATGAGAAAGACCCGCGAACAAATCGAGTACCAGCTCTCCATCAAGAGGAACCGGCTGGAGCTCTACCTGAAGCGAGAGGCCGAGATGCTGGACGGAGGCGTCCAGAGCTACGGCATCGGCTCGCGCAATCTGGCCCGCTACAACACCGACCTCGGATCCATCCGGGCCGCCATCAAACAGCTCGAGGCAGACATCGAAGCCCTCGAGGCCGCACTGAACGGCGAGAAGCCGCGAAAAGCTGTGGGAGTAGTGCCCCGAGACTGGTGAAAGAAGCCCCGAAAGGGGCTTTTTTCATAGGCCGACGCCGGGAGTTTTCGCTCCTTTTCTCCCGACTCGGCCATCTTCACCATGAAGGAGGTGAGCACCATCAGCAAAAGAAAAAGCAGAAGCCGCCCACAGAACAGGCGGCAGCAGCCGCGCCCTGTGAATAAGGGCTACGGCGACGCCGGCGCGAGCTGGCACAAGAAGGCGACCAAGGGCTTCAGAGCTATGAGCGGCAGCCCGAAGGAGGACATCGACGCCAACAACTACACCCTGCGGCAGCGTGCTCGGATGCTTTACATGGCGGCCCCGATCGCCACCTCTGCCATCCGCACCAACCGCACCAACGTCGTCGGCATCGGCCTCCAGCTCAAGAGTCGGATCGACCGCGAGGCGCTCGGCATGACGCAGGAGGCCGCCGACGCATGGCAGGCTCAGGCCGAGCGTGAGTTCGCTCTCTGGTCTGAGAACAAAAGGGCGTGCGACGCCACCGGCGTCAACAACTTCGCAGCCATGCAGCAGCTCGCACTCTCCTCGTGGCTGGTCAGCGGCGACGTGTTCGCCGTCGTGAAGCAGTACGAGCCGACGCTGCTCACGCCCTACTCGCTACGCCTGCACCTGATCGAGGCCGACCGAGTCGCCACGCCAACGACCTCCGGCATCATCACCCCGATGCTGCTGACCACCGGCAAGGCGGCCAACGGAAACACCATCTACGACGGCGTCGAGGTGAACGTCGACGGCCAGATCGAGGCGTACCACATCCGCAGCACCTACCCCTTCGAGCTCGGCAGCACGACGACAACGTGGGCCCGTGTTCAGGCATACGGCGAGCGGACTGGCCTGCCGAACATCCTGCACGTCATGGAGAGCGAGCGCCCGGATCAATACCGCGGCGTCAGCTATCTCGCGCAGGTCATCGAGCCCCTGCTCCAGCTTCGCCGCTACACCGAGAGCGAGCTGACTGCGGCGGTCGTCGAGTCGTTTTTCACGGCCTTCATCAAGACCGAGGCAGGCGCCGGCGACAACCCGTTCAACGAGGTCGGGAGCAGCCTGCCGGAGGTGAGCCGAGATCCTAACGAGTACGAGATGGGCCCCGGCCAGATCAACATCATGGAGCCCGGCGAGGACGTGACCTTTGCAGACCCCAAGCGGCCGGCCAGTGGCTTCAACACCTTCCTGCGCGCCATCTGTGAACAGGTGGGCGCCGCGCTCGAGATCCCGGCCGACCTTCTGCTCAAGAGCTTCAACAGCTCGTACAGCGCCAGCCGCGCCGCCCTGATGGAGGCGTGGAAGGCGTTCCGCATGAGGCGCAAGTGGTTTGTCGATGACTTCTGCACGCCGGTATATGAGATCTGGCTCTCTGAAGCCGTCGCCCGCGGCCGCATCAGCGCCCCGGGCTTCTTCGCAGATCCGGCGATCCGCGCCGCATACCTCGGCGCCGAGTGGATCGGCCCCTCTCAGGGACAGCTCGACCCGACGAAGGAGATCACGGCCGAGATCCTCGCCATCGGCGAAGGCATCACGACCAGAGAGCAGGCGACCATCCGACTCAACGGCGGTCAGTGGGACGCCAACGTCGACCAGCTCACTCGGGAAAACGAGAAGCTGCGCGCAGCGCAGGGGCAGGTTGACCAGAGCACAGCGGCCAGCGGCACGATCTCCGCAGCTCTGCGGGAGGCAATCGTCGCCGAGGCCATCAAAAGCATCAAGGAAGGAGACAAGCATGAGAACGCATAACACTCCCCGGCTCTGCGCCGGGCCTCAGACTGCGGGCACGCCGATCAAGTTCTGGAACGTCGCCAGCATCGGCGACGACGAGGGCGAGATCACCCTCTACGGCGACGTCGTGAGCCGTCAGCCTGTGGACTGGTGGACGGGCGAGCCCGAGCCCGGCCTCTACATCGCGCCCGAGAGCTTCATGGAGGATCTCGCGGCCGTCAAGGGCAAGAGCAACATCACCATCAAGATCAATAGCTGCGGCGGCGACCTCTACACCGGCATCGCCATCCACAACGCCATCAAGGGCCTGACCGGCCACAAGGTCGTCGTCGTGGAAGGCATCGCGGCCAGCGCGGCCAGCGTCATCGCCTGCGCAGGTGACGAGGTGCAGGTCTATCCCGGCAGCATGGTGATGATCCACGGCGTCGCCGGGCTGCTCTACGACTACTACACCCTCGCAGACCTGAAGAAGCTCCAGAAGGACTTCGACGCGAGCGAGCGGGCCATCGCGGAGATCTACCACGCCAAGACCGGCCTCGAGGTCGACCAGCTCCGCAGCATGATGACCCGCGAGACGTGGATGGTCGGGCAGGAGGCCATTGACAACGGCTTTGCCGACACCCTGCTCACAGACGAAGGCCCCGACGTCACCCTGAGCGCCGACAAGAAGGTGCTCCTCGTCGCCGGCATCCGGCACGACGTCAAGGGCTTCAGACACATCCCGGGGACGATCCCCATCGACAACAGCATCCACGCCGCCCCTGCGGCTGGAAATAAACACGCGGCCGCCAAGAACGACGGCCCCAAGAAGGAGGACAACAAGACCATGACCCTCGAAGAAATGAGAGCACAGCACCCCGACGTCGTGGCTCAGATCGAGCAGCAGGCGGCCGAAACTGCCAGAACGCAGGAACGTGCCCGCATCGAGGCCATCGACAGCATCGCCGCAAGTGTGGGCGACGCGCAGCTCGTCAGGGACGCCAAGTACGGCGAGACCCCCTGCACCGCTGAGCAGCTCGCGCTCAAGGCTATGCAGAAGCAGGCGGCCCTCGGTGCCAAGCACCTGAAGGACGCCAAGGCTGACAACGACGAGTCCGGCGCTGCCGGCGTCGGCGCTGCCCCTAACGGCGGCGAGGAAGGCAGCGAAAACGACGACAAGGCAAAGGTGGACGCCATCGTCGGCCTCTACAACTCCACCAAGTCTCAGAACGGAGGTAAGAAGTAATGAGCAAGAGACTGGACGAAAACCTCGGCAGCGTCGGCTATGACGGTCTGATTGTTGCCAACGAGCCCGTCGCTGACGTGTTCACCGTGACCATCCGCAAGGAGGCCACCGCCGCAGCCACCTATAAGCGCGGCACCGTGCTGGCCCTGTCTGCCGGCACCGCCGGCGACGGCAAGCTGGTGATCCTCGGCTCCACCGCGACCACCAACGAAACCCTGACCGCCAACTGCATCCTCGCCGAGGACGTGGAAGTCGGCACCACCGCGGACGTGACCGTGCTGGCCTACCGCACCGGCCACTTCGCCCGCAACAAGCTGGCTGTCGCAAGCGGCTACACCCTGAAGGCGACCGACGAGGAGGAGCTGCGCAAGGCCGGCATCCTGCTCTCCGACGCCATCGAATACTAAGAGAAGGAGGACAACAAAATGCCTTTTAACTTCTACGACACCCACACGCTGCTCATGGCCGTGCAGCAGCTCACCCCTGCTGCGACCTTCCTGCGTGACCGCTACTTCCCCACCAACGACGCGAGCGACATCTTCGCCACCGACGACGTGCTCGTCGAGTTCCGTGACGGCAGCAAGAAGCTGGCGCCCTTCGTGGCCCCTCGCAAGGGCGGCGTCACCGTCCTGCGCGCCGGCTACAATATGGAACGCTACACCCCGCCCTTCGTGGCTCCCCGTCGCGTCCTGACCCTCGACGAGCTGCGCAAGCGCGGCTTCGGCGAGGCTCTCTACTCTCAGCTCACCCCTGAGCAGCGCCAGCAGACCCTCATCCTGCGCGACGCTGACGAGCTGGGCGAGCTCATCACCAACCGCGAAGAAGCGATGGCCGCCGAGACCATGCTGACCAATGGCTGCGTGATGAAGCACATCGCCGACGACGTCGACAAGGCCGACGAGATGGAGATCCGTTTCTACTCCGAGGCCAGCAACCCCGCGACCTACACCCCGACGGCCAAGTGGGACGCCACCGGCGGCAAGATCCTGAAGGATCTGGAGGCCATGATCCGTATGCTGACCAAGCGCGGCCTCCGCGCTTCTGATCTGGTCTGCTCCCCGGACGTGGCTGACACCATCATCAACGACGCGGCCGTGCAGAAGCTCCTCGACAACCGCCGCATCGAGATCGGCAACGTGGAGCCTGAGCTGCTGCCTGACGGCGCTGCCATCGTGGCCCGCCTGAACGTCCTCGGCCGCATCATCAGCGTCATCTCCTACGACCTGACCTACACCGACGACGAGGGCAAGGACAAGCTCTACATCCCGTCCGGCAAGTGCATCCTCACCGCTCCCGGCGCTGGCCGCACCGCCTACGGCGCCGTCTCTCAGGTCGAGCAGAGCGACGGCGAGTTCCACACCTACGCCGGCCGCCGCGTGCCGAAGTATGTGAGCAGCGCCGAAGGCAACAGCCGCACGCTGACCATCTCCAGCCGCCCGCTGATGATCCCCAACAACAAGAACCCGTTCATCGTTGCGGACGTCCTGACGGACTGAGCGCAGCAGAAAGGAGCAGAGTATGATCCAGATCATCAAGGGCACCTTCGGCTACTATAACGGCCGCAAGGTGATCCCCATCACTGAAGCAGATGGCCCTCAGAAGTTCGACGACGAGCTGGAGGCCCGTCTGGTGAAGGAAGGCGTCGCCAAGTACATCGGCGAGCTGGGCGAGACCGCCGAGCAGCCCGCACCCGCTCCCGGCGACGACGCCGACGAGCCTGCCAGCACCAACACCGCGGCCGACGAGGCCCCTGAGTACAACGAGGACATGAAGCTCGACGAGCTGAAGGAAGTGGCCACGCGCTATGGCGTGGACGCCTCTGCTATGCGCAAGAAGGCCGACGTCATCGCTGCCATCGAGGCCACCAAGGCCGAGCAGCCTGATGACGGTGCCGACGACGAGGAGCCCCCTCAGATCGGCGCCGCCGATCCCGTCTGATGGCCTTCAGCTTCAAGGCGATGGTCGAGGCTGACCGTCGGCGCACGTTTCTCAATCTCGACGAGTTCGGTGAGAAGCACACCGTCGAAGGCAAAGCCATCGCCGCCGTGCTGGACGACAACGCCCTGAAGGAACGCCAAGGGGGGCAAGAGCTGAGCGTCGCGGAGTCCTCTCTGCTGCTTTACGCGGCGGTCGAGGATCTTCCCGCTCGGCGCCCGGCGGGCGAAGGGCTCAACGTCGACGGCCGCGAGTACATCGTCAACGACTGGAGCGAGGACGTGGGGATCGCCACCGTGGCCCTCGGCCAGACTGTCACCATGTAGGAGGTGCCCCATGTCCATCGTCAACAGCATCGAAACCGTCCGGGACTGGCTGACCGCCGAGGTCTGCCCTCTGGTCAAGCTGAAGCTCCCCGACGACAACGCAACGGACGCCTCCTACCCATACAAGCTGGTAAACCCGGCCGCGTTCTCGCTTTTCGTACCATCGAAGGACAGGACGCCCCCGAACATCGCCGCGCCGATCCCGTCGGTCTGCGTGCAGATCGTTCAGGGCGACGACGACCTGCTCCAGAGTGCCCGAGACATCAAGATCCGGCTCTGCTTCTCAGCGTGGGATCCCGGCTACCACGGGCCCGACATCTTCAAGCCGAAGGGCGACGGCAGCGGCACCTACATCCAGCAATGCAACGAGGCGGCGGCCTCCTACTTCGTGAAGAACGGAGAGGGCTGGCGTGACGCATGGAATTTTGTGGACACAGCTCTCCGGCTGATTGAAAACGCCGAGTACCTCGGCGACCTCCGCGTCATCAAGGAGAAGGGCATCACCTTCGGCCCCGTCACGGAGCAAGACGCCGTCCCCGACTTCTACCCGTACTGGTTTGCATGGGCTGAGTTCTCCATCGAGGAGACACTGACCCGCAACCCGAAAAGCTACCAACACCTGCTTTAAGGGCAGCCACTCGGCTGCTCTAATTTCATGCAAAGGAGGATAAGCAGATGGCAAACGAATACCTCTACGGCGCCTACGGCCACATCGGCGAGACCGTGGCACAGAGCGCCGTGCAGGCGGGCACCACACCGGTCTATATCGGCACGGCACCCGTCAACCTCGTGCGCGGCTTCGGCGAGGCCGGCATCATCAACGCGCCGATCAAGATCACCAGTCTGGTCGACGCTCAGAAGAAGATCGGCTACTCGTCCGACTGGGGCACCTTTACCCTGTGCGAGGCCGTGTACGCGCATTTCAACAACACCCTCGGGAACATCGGCCCGATCTACGTCATCAATGTGCTCGACCCCTCCGCGGGCAAGCACCGCAAGGAGACGGCCACCACCAAGACCCTCACCTTCACCGGCGGCCGCGCCGAGTTCGCCAGCGACAAGATCATCCTCGACACCCTGACCATCGCAAAGAATGACAGCGGCAACTACGTCGAGGGCACCGACTACGCTGTGGACTATAACTTCACCAAGGGCACGGTCATCATCACCAGCCTGAAGGACGACGCGCAGCTCGCCGGCAGCCTGACGGCCAGCTTCAGCGAGGTGGACGACTCTGAGATCGCAGACAGCGACATCATCGGCGGCGCCACCTCCTCCGGCGAGTACAGCGGCCTGAGCGCGATCGCGCTGCTCTATCCCGAGCAGTTCGCGGTCTGCAATCTGATCGCGGCCCCCGGCTGGAGTCACAGCCCTGCCGTCTACAACGCCATGCTGACGGCCTGCAAGAAGATCAACGGCCACTGGGACGCCTTCGTCGTGGCCGACCTGCCCCTCGTGGACAGCACCGCGCAGGCGGTCGACACGATCACCAAGGCGATCGCATGGAAGAAGGCCAACGCCTTCACCGGCGAGCGTTCTAAGGTCTACTGGCCGCAGGCTGTGGACAACCTCGGCAACGTGTTCCACCTGAGCACGCTGGCCGTGGTCGAGCTTATGCGCGCTGACTTCAGCCACAACAGCGTCCCGATGGAGACCTGCGGCAACAAGGCCATCCCCGTCATCAAGCAGTATTTCGGGGCCAACGCCAACAACCGCGGCTTCGACCAGCAGACCGGCAAGGAGCTGACGCAGAACGGCATCAGCACCGCCGTCGCATGGGGAGGCGAGTGGGTACTGTGGGGCGACCATACGGCCGCCTACACATACGGCGCAGACGTGGATCCTCGCGCGATCTTTGACGTCTCCATGCGTATGCTCATGCACATCACCAATAGTTTCCAGCGCGAGTGGAGCCCTGAGATCGACAGCCCTATGACCCGCGCGCTGAAGGATCGCATCATCAACCGCGAGCAGGAGAAGCTCGACGGCTATGTGAGCATGGGCGCCCTGCTGGGCGAGCCCGTGATCCTGTTCCTCGAGAGCGAGAACAGCACCACGGACGTGATGAATGGCGACTTCCGCTGGGACATCGCCGTCACCCCGACCCCGCCCCTCAAGTCTGCGAGCGTCTACGTCGCCTACACCGACGCGGGCTTCTCTGTCTACTACGAAGGAGGTGACGAGTAATGGCAAACCTGTGGCTCGACCTGAAGGGCCCCATCCTCGCCGACACCGTCTACATCGGCGGCACTCTCGTCGCCAAAGACGTGACCATCGCGCTGCCGGCTGTCACTCCCGTGACCGCTGACTTCAAGGCTATGGGAACCTATACCGCCCCCATCCTCGGCCAGATCGAGGCTATGGAGGCATCCATCACCAAGATCGGCATCGACCTCGGCCTGCGGAACATGATGAAGCTCGAGAGCAAGACCATCGAGATCCGCTGGGCTCAGGACGTCAAGCAGGCCGACGGCTCCACCAAGACCGAAGGCTGCAAGGCGTTCCTCCGCTGCGTCTCTAAGGGCATCCCGGGCCTCTCTGTGGATCCCGGCAACACCAGCGAGAACGAGGCCACGTTTGCCGTGAGCCGCTACCAGCTCTACGTCGGCGGCGCTGAATACTGGATGATCGACCAGCTCAACACGATCCTGCGCGTCGGCGGCGTCGACTACGCCAAGGACATCCGCAGCCTGCTGTAACCTAAAGGGCGCCGCGCCTATGCGGCGCCCTCTGTTTATCGAAAGGAGACGCACCCAATGAAGAACACCATCAAGCTCGACAACCCTGTGCAGATCAACGGCAAGAGCTACAACGAGCTGACCTATGACATCAGCGAGATCACCGCACAGGCGTTTGCTGAAGCTGACGCCAGAAAGCTGAGCGCCAGCGGCTCCAAGAATGGCAACGCAGCCGGCGCGGCCGAGCTGGACTACGGCCTGCACCTCTACCTCGGCTTCGCTGCCATCATCGCGGTCAACCCTGAGATCGACATCTCCGACCTCGAGCGCGTCCGCGGCTACGACGTTATGAAGATTATGAGGATCGGCCGGGATTTTATTTCCGGGAAGTCGGAGGAACCCTACACCCCCGACAGCTCCGACGCGCAATCCGAGACTACGCCCGAGCCTTCCACACATCAACGCGAGACCTCGGAGAGCGAAGGCTGACCGACTTCCTGACCGAATACGGGGAGGCCGTCGAGGAGGCCAAGCGGTTCCAAGCGAGCCGGCCGACTCGTGCGGCCAGCTTTAAGAAGCCACACATCAGAAGGAGGTGACGCACATGGCAAACGGAAAAACGATGCAGGCGGTCGTCAATCTGGCCGGCAGCATCGACCCATCACTCGGCAAAGCCATCGAACAGGCTCAGAAGAAAATCAGCGGCCTGAACGTGAAGGCGCTGGCCGTTGGTGCAGCCGTGGGCGGCATCGCTGTGGCGACAGGCAAGGCAGTCATAGAGGCCGGAAAGTATATGAAGGATCTCGGCGCGTCCTTCGACGACGCTGCTGATGCTATCCGCATCGGAACCGGCGCAACCGGCGACGCACTGGACGGGCTTCTGGATGACTTCGACGCCGTCTACAAGAGCGTCCCGACCACAATGGAGGACGCCAGCAAGGCGATCGCAGACTACAACACCCGCCTCGGCCTCACCGGCCCGCAGCTTCAGGAAATCTCCAAGCAAGCCATCCAAGTAAGTGATATGCTCGGGGACGACCTCGGCAGCGTGATCGAGGAGTCGAGCCAAGCCTTCCAACAGTGGAGCATCGACGCCGACGACATGGGCGGCGCTATGGACTACATCTTTAAGGTCAGCCAGAGCACAGGCATGGGCTTCACAGATCTGATGGCAGATATGCAGAAGTTCGGCCCGCAGCTTCAGGAGATGGGCTACTCCTTCGAGACGGCGAGCGCCCTGATGGGCCAGCTCGACAAGGCCGGCGTAAACACCGACGAAGTGCTCGGCGCTATGAAAAAGAGCGTCGCCACACTCGCCAAGGAGGGCATCAGCGCCAGCGACGGGCTCGCCATGTACTACGAAAAGATCAAAAACGCCGGGACGGCCGCAGAGGCCGCCAGCATCGCGTCGGAGATCTTCGGCACAAGGGCAGGCTCCACGATGGCCGCAGCAATCCGAGACGGCTCTCTGGCCGTCGCAGACCTGACGGCTGAGCTGCAAGAAAACGGCGAGACAATCGCCGGCGCAGCTGATGACACCTACGACTTCGCCGAGCGGCTTCAGGTTATGAAGCAGGGGCTCGAAGTGGCCCTAAAGCCTATGGCGAACACTGTGTTCGACGGGCTCAACAAGTTCATGCCGACCCTGCAAAAACTGATGGAGCAGATCACTCCGGCCATCTCCAAGGCGGTCGAGGCTGCGGCCCCGTTTGTCGACGAGTTCCTGACCGGCGCGGCCGACGCCCTCGAGGACGTTCTGCCCCTGATCTCTCAGCTCGCGGCCGACCTTCTGCCAGTTCTGACGCAGCTAATGAGCACTCTGCTCCCGCCGCTTCTCAACCTCGTGCAGACGCTCCTCCCGCCACTCATGCAGATCGTCTCCGCGATCCTGCCGCCTATTGCCAGCCTGCTTGCCACCGTGCTCCCTATCATCACGCAGATCGTCAGCGCCGTGCTGCCTGTGCTGGTGAGCATCATCTCGAGCCTGCTGCCGGTCATCACCCCGCTGCTGGAAGTGGCCCTGCAAATCGTCAACAGCGTCATCATGCCGCTGCTTGATCCCCTGATGCAGCTCGTTCAGGCACTACTCCCCCCGATCCTGAGCCTGATCGGCGCCATCACCCCACTGCTGACTCCGCTGCTGTCTATTCTGGAACCCATCGCCAGCGTGCTCGGCACGATTGTCGGCTGGGTATCGAAGATCGTCAGCTTCGGCTCCGGCGTCATCTCCAAGATCGCCGGCCTGTCCGGAGGTGGAGGCGGCAGCGCGTCTGTCTCTGGCTATGCGACCGGCGGCTTCACAAGAGGGCCGTCCATCGCCGGCGAGGATCCACGCTACCCGACCGAGGCGGTCATCAGTTTCAACCCTGCATACCGTTCGCAAAACCTGTCCTACTGGGCAGAGGCGGGCCGGATGCTCGGGGCATCTGACGGCGAAAGCGACTACGAGCTGCTCAGCGGCGGCTCCGGCACTGCTGTGGTCTACGACCTGAGTGGCCTGTCCTTCTCTCCGCAGATCAAGGTCGAGGGCGACACTGACGAGGACGTACTGATCCGAAAGCTCCGCGACCTCGAGCCGGAGTTCATCGACTTCATTCTCGAGGCACTCAGCAGAAGGGAGGGCGGCGCTTATGTCACAGCAGACAGTCGGCTTTATTGATTATGTGGCACAGGGCGGCGACACGTTCGACAGCATCGCGCTCGTCGCCTACAACGAGGAGCGCATGGCAAGCACCATCATCGCAGCCAACCCCGACCTCAGCGACGTGCTGATCTTCGAGGGCGGCGAGGCCGTGCGGATCCCGATCGTCGAGACCGTGGAAACGCCGGAGACCCTGCCGCCGTGGAGGAGGTGACGCCGTGAAGATCCTATACGAAGGCGTCGACGTCTACCCGGACATCAGCGTCCACCGCTGCTATCACGATATGTACGCCGAAAAGCAGAGCGACGAGCTGCTGCTCAAGCTCAACGACACCCGCGAGCTGTGGGACTCGTGGAACCCCAAGAAGGGCGACAGCATCGCCATCGAGGACGGCGCGGCCAAGACGGGCAAAATGTTCGTCGAGAGCGTCGTCCCCGAGTCCGGGATCATCACCCTGCGGGCCTATTCCGTCCCGCAGTCTGCGAAGGATAAGCGGAGCAAGTCGTGGGAAAAAGTCAAGTTTCTGCAACTGGCCCAAGAGATCGCCGGCCGCCACGGCCTGACACTCGAGACCTACGGGATCACAGACCAGACCTACGACTACGTCGAGCAGAACAACCTCGCAGACTTCGCATTTTTTCAAAACCGCTGCACCCTCGAGGGCGCGGCGTTTCTGGTGTATGACGGCAAGCTGGTCGTCTACGACGAGGCGCACATGGAAAGCCAGCAGCCCGTCGACACCATCACCATCACCCCGGCCAATGACTTCGAGTACCGAGACGAGGGCACCAACGCCTACGGCTCGGCCGAAGCCGTCAACGGCGGCCTGACCGGCACCTTCGCAGCCCCGAACGGCGGCGACAAGGTGCTGCGCCGGATCCTGCCATTCCGCATGACCGACCAGAGCGAGGCCGACCGCTTCGCCAAGGGCCTCCTCCGGGACGCCAACAAAAACGCGACCGTCGGCACCCTCTGGACGGGCTCGCTGCTGCGAGACTATGCGGCGGGATCTGTGGTCGCGCTGGCGACCGAGGGCGTTAAGTCGTGGGACGGCGCGGCCTTCATCAGCCGGATCCGGCACGACTACGTCAAGACGCGGAGCAAGCTATACCTCCGCAAGCCACTGGAGGGATATTGATGAACAGCAACAACCAAATGATCCAGAAGGGCAAGATCTCCAGCGTGGAGGGAAAGGCCGACAGGAACGGCGACAAAACCACGGCCAGAGTGCTCCCGAGCACCGCCGACAGCATGGTCACACGGCCGCTGACGATCCCGTGGTATCTGCGCGGAGAGATGGGAAACCTGACCCCCGGAACAGAAGTCGCCTATGCTATGTTCGAGGACGGCACCGGCATCATCCTCTCCCGCATGGACGGAGAGTGGGACGGCATCGTCCCGGGCGACATCACTGTCAAGAAGGGCGCGCTCACGATGCAGGACAAGGGCATCAGCGTCCCGTCGGCAGACGTGACCGCCACGGGCATCAGCTTGACCGGCCACACCCACACCGACAGCATGGGAGGCAGCACTTCTGGCCCGCAGTAAGGAGGGATAGACATGGCCGTCATGGCATCATGGAACGGCAAGACGTGGGGCGTCTCCAGCCAGAGGATCGCCGCCCTGAATGGCGTCTCTCACAGCGTCGAGCTCGACACGGAAAACAGCGACGACAAAGCCGGATCCCCGGCGACCAAGACCAAGGCGCTCAAGCTGCAAAGCATGAGCTTCGACTTCGATCTGGCCGCCGCGGTCGGCTGCGACGTGCGCAGCGAGTACGAGTCGTGGACGGCGCTGGTCGGGCAGTATGCCCCCTTCTATCTGGCCGGCCGGCGCTTCGGCCCGGCCAACCTTCAGCTCACAGGTGTGAGCCTATCAGACACCAAGCTGGACAACCTCGGCAGGATCCTGACCGGCAAGATCACGATCAAGCTGACAGAGTACGCTGAGGAGGCCAGCAGCAAAAAGGCCAGTTCTGGAAAATCCAGCAGCAGCGGCAAGAGCGGCAGCAGCTCCAAGTCGGCGGCGGGCATCGCCACCTACAAGGAGCTCGGCATCAGCTCCTCGGCTGTGAACGTCGGAGCCTCCAGCAGCGCCAAAGCATCCAAAAAGCCAACCAATGCGCAGCTCAAGTAAAGCGAGGTGATCCCAATGAAAGCATCTGGCAACGGAGCGCCCGAGATCTGTGTGCAGAACCTCCTCAAGACCATCCGCGGGGAGGTGCCCTACGAGCGCATCAAGGGGATCGACCGCACGCTGATCGACAAGCCGAGTGAAACCGCTGCGACCGATCTGGCCGCCGACGTGGAGTTCGTTGTGGAAACCTACGAGCCCCGCGTGCAGCTCAGTGACTCCGACCTGAAGGCCCTGACCGCTCAGACCGGCGACTTCGAGCTGCGGGCCAGCATCGAGAACATCACATGAAGGAGGTGAACAGCGTGAGCGACGCGACAAACACCTACGGCGAGGACATCAAACTCACCACGACAGACGCGAGCACCCTATACAAGACCATCATCACCGAGCTCGAAAAGGGCGCCGGCGAGCCGCTCTACCCGGGCGACGAGCGCCGGATCTTCGGCGAGGCTCTCGTGCCCGTGTTCGTTGCCCTCTACAACAGCCTCAACGACGTCGGCCGGCAGACGCTCCTCCGCTATGCGAGGGGCGAGGTGCTGGACGCCATCGGCGAGCGACAGGACGTGAAACGACTGGAAGGCACACCGGCCAAGACGACCATGCGCTTCTCCGTCTCCACGCCGCAGGAGAAAAACATCATCATTCCGAAGTGGACGAAGGTGACGCCGGACAGCGAAAACTATTTTGCAACCGACGAGATCGCTGTGCTGCAAGCTGGCGCCTACTCTGTGGAGGTGCCGACCTCGGCCGTGAGCAACGGCACGAAGTTCAACGGCTACGCAGCCGGCACGATCACCACCCTTGTCGACCTGATCCCCTACATCGAGTCCGTCACCAATCTGACCGAAACGGCCGGAGGCGATGACGGCGAGCCCTACACCACCGAGGGCGACAACCGCCTCCGCGAGCGGATCCGTCTGGCGCCCGCCAAGAGATCCACCGCGGGCCCTGAACAGGCTTACATCTACTGGGTAATGACGGCCGACAGCTCCATCGTGGACGCAAAGGCCGTCAGCGAGAAGGAAACCGTCAGCGAGACCCTCACGGTCTACGACGGCAAAGCCTTCAAGGGCGGCGGCACACTTCTGACCGACACCCTCGTCGTGAAGGCCCACGGGCAGAGCACGGCGGCGGTCAAGGACACGGACTACACCGTCGACTACGCCGACGGCCTGCTGGCCATCACGCTCAAGGGCAGTCTCGCGGCTGCTGAAAGCATCGACATCATCATCACCCGCACGCTGGAGGGCTGCGTCAAGATCGTGCCCCTGCTGGAAGGCGGCGGGATCCCCGACGCTGCCATGCTGGCGAAGGTGCTGGACGTGGTCAACGCCAAGGACATCCGGCCACTCACTGACAAAGTGAGCGCCGTGCCCCCGGAGGTCGAGACCTACGACATCGAGATCGTGTACTACACCACGCCGGAGAGCGAGGCCGAGGTGATCGCCAACGTCGAAGGCACAGGCGGCGCGATCGACCGCTACAACGAGTGGCAAGTCGCAGCCCTCGGCCGGGACATCAACCCCGACCAGCTCCGCAAGCGGATCCTCTCGCCTTCGTGGGGAGAGAACCTGACAGGCGCCTTCCGCGTGGACGTCGTCAAGCCGACCTACAAGGCCCTCGACGACACGCAAGTCGCCAAGTTCAGCGGCCACCTGACTGTCAGCCACAAGGTCGAGAGCGAGGTGGTGTAAATGCGGCTCAATGAGACCGAGATGGTCAAGCTGCTGCCTGCGTGGATGCAGGAGGACGGCAGCGACAAGGGCCTCGCCACCGGCTGCGACATCATCAGCCGCGACGCCTATGCGCGCCTGAAGCTCCTGAGCAGGTGGGACAAGATCGACCAACTCAACGATGCAGAGCTCGACGAAATGGCGTGGGAGCTGAACATCCAGTGGTATGACAGCACCGCGCCCATAGCAGTCAAGCGGGCCGTCATCCGCAGCAGCGACCGCGTCTACGCGAAACTCGGCACCCCATACGCCGTGGAGCAGATCGTGGCCGACTACTTCGGCACCGGCGAGGTCAGGGAGTGGTATCAGTACGGCGGGCAGCCGCATCACTTCAAGGTGCTGAGCGACAACCCGAGCCTCGTCAACAGCAACCTCGACCTGTTCCTGAAGCTGCTGCGGACGGTCAAGCGCCGCAGCTCGTGGCTCGACGCGATCCTGATCTGCCTGACTGGCGAAATGTTCCTCTATTCCGGCATGGCCGTCAGGGATCACACCCAAGAGGTGCACGTCATGGGCAGCGACGAGATCCACATCTACCACGCGGCCGTCGTCCACGACAACAACCGCGAGACCGTCAGCATCGGCACCGACGCGGCGGTCATCTCAGACTAAGGAAAGGAGATAGACATGGCTGCATTTATCAACAACGACATCACCACCGCCGGCCTGATCGTTCTGGCGAAGGGCGTGGCCGGCCAGAAGATCAACTACACCAAGATCGTCCTCGGCGATGGCTACCTCGAGGAGGGCCAGACGCCCCGCACCCTCACCGGCGTGGTCAGCCCGAAGGCGACCGTCGACATCACGAAACTGAAGATCAACGGCGACGGCACCGTGGCCGTCGGCGGCATCTTCACCAACGGCGACGAGACCGATGGCTTCTACTACCGCGAGCTCGGCCTTTATGCCGAAGATCCCGATCCCGAGGTCGGCGAGGTGCTGTACTGCTACGGCAACTGCGGCGATCTGGCCGAGTGGATCCCGCCCTCCGGCGGCGCCACCATCGTCGAGAAAACCATCGACATCGTCACCGCGATCGGCACGGCCACCAACGTGACCGCCTACATCCCCGCCGACGCCTACGCCACCAAAGAGGACTACGAGACCTACAAGGCCATCGCCCTCGGCGCGCAGGCTACGGCCGAGGAGGCTCTGGCACTCGCCCGGCAGGCCATCGCAATCGCGCAGGCTGCCGAGGCATCGGCCAACGACCTGAGCAACGCGGTCGGCCAGAACACCAGCAAGATCGCAACGCTGTGGGACGCCGTTTTCAGCGACATCACAAGCAACCCGTTCCAGATCACATTCGCAGACTTAACAGGCATCACGCTGAAGTCTGGCGTCTGGAACGCTTCACTTCAAAGGCTCGAGTGCTGATGGGAAACTGCTACAACTACACCCCAATCCCACCGGCCGAAGCCTCCTGCATCATCGCGCACCTGTTCGTCGAGCTGGCCCTGCCCTGCTCCTGCTGCAAGCGGGAGGACGGCGTCATCGTCATTCAGGGCAAAACCTACGACGGCAGCAGCGCCCGCGTCACAATCAAAGGCGAGGAGGTGAGATACTACGGCAAGCAACGGACACTCGCGGCCATACGAGCGGGCCAATGTAGGCCGCCCGCCCTTCGGCCGTGACAAACTGCCCGAGATGCAGGTCATCACGGACGCCAAGGAGCTCGAGAAACACACCTACATCAAGACCAGAAACCCGGCCGTTTTCCCGAAGAAGGAGCGGCTCGGTCTGGCGCAGAGGATGATGAACGAGGCCAGCGACCTCGTCGCCGATCTGATGGAGGCCAACGATCTGCTCCTGACGGATCCCGAGGAGCGTGAGCTCAGGTATCGCGCGCAGCGGTCGGCGCTTCGCAACTGCCGAAAGCTGATCCACCACATCGAGCTCGCGCATGAGATCCTCAGCGGCTTCAGCGATGACGCCTTTGCATACTGGGCGAAGATGGCGGCCGGCGTGAAGAACCAGACCGCCAAATGGTACAAAACGGATAAAGAGAGGGCCGCCAAGCTGGACGCGCAGAAGCGTCACCAGTGAGGCGGCCCTCGGGGTATGCCTTGTTTTTTCGTGCCGGCTCGGCCAACAACGCCCGCAACGTCAACACCGATGGCACTCTGAACAGGAACAACGCCTACAACGGCAACAACGGCCTGCGCCCCGCTTCGATGGATCGCCCGACTTATTAACCGCCCGGAGACGGACGGCGAACACTGTGCCCCATCATCCAAGGAAGGCATATCCCTCCCGCAGCCGCGGCCGTCTGGCCGGCCCGGTCATGGGTAAACACAAGACCGCCGATGCTCCCGGCGGCGCACGCAAAGCGTGGCCGGAGCTATACACGGCGGGGAGACTTTTCAATGGAGAATATCGTAAACAGCACCATCGCGCTCTACAAAGCATACCGCAAAACCCGCTGCGGGAAGCGCGACAACCCGACCGCCATGCGCTACCGCATGGAGGCCATCGAGCGCACCGTCGCCCTCTCTGAGAGGCTCCAGCGGCGCGACTATTCCTTCGGGCCCTACTACCCCTTCACGGTGTACGAGCCCAAGGAGCGGCTCGTCCTCGCCATCGACTTCGAGGGCAAAGTCGTCCAGCACTCGCTCTGCGACAACGTCCTCGAGCCGGCGTTCTCCCGGCGCTTCATCCGGGACAACTACGCCGGCCAGATCGGCAAAGGCACCCACGACGGCCTCGACCGTCTGGCTGCGGCCATGCGCCACTATTTCTTCAGCCGAAAGGCAGCAGACGAAGCAGCCCGCAAGGCTGCCGGCCTGCCGCCCCGACCGATGAACGAGTGGGACTACGCCGACGGCTGGGTACTGAAGGGCGATTTTTCAAAGTTCTTTTACACCCTGCTCCATTCCTACTGTTACGAGACGGCCCGCCGGGCCCTGAAGTGGCTGAAGGATCCCGAGCTGATCGACTTCGCTGAGTGGCTGCTGTGGCTCATAATCGACAGCACGCCAGACCCCGGCATCCCGATCGGCAACCAGTCGAGCCAACTGCTCGCGCTGCTCTATCTGGACGCCTTCGACCACTGGCTGAGGGATGACCGCGGCCTCGTATATGGCAGGTACATGGACGACTTTTACATCATCCACAGCGACAAGCTGCTGCTCCGGCAGATACTCAAGGAGATCGAGGCGTACATCAAGCCGCTCGGCCTTCGGCTGAACGGCAAGACGCAGATCCTCCCGCTGAAGAACGGCATCGACTTCCTCGGTTTTCACACCTACCTCACGCAGACCGGCAAGGTCGTGAGGAAAGTGCGAGCCAAGAGCATCGACAACATGAAGCACAAGATCCGCAAGTTCCGCGGGCTGGTGGACTCCAGCAAGATGACACTCGACAGCGTCGTGCAATCCTACGCGAGCTGGACGGGCCACATCTCACACGGCAACACCTACCACCTGCGGCAGAACATGGACGCCTATTTCTTCAGCTATTTCCCGGAGCTCAAACCATCACCGAAAGGAGACACAACTCATGGCCCAAAAACTGAGCAACCTCGCAAACAAGTCGAAGGTCAAGTTCGGCAGCCTGTACGGCAGCCCGATCGTCTGGATCGTGGCCGATAAGAACCACGCAGGCTACCCCTCCAACAGCGTCACGCTCGTGACCAACCAGATCATCAAGATGCTGTGCTTCGACGCGACAGAACCGAGTAACGGCAACAGCGACCGCCGCAACTACGGCAACAACCGCTACATCTACTCGAACCTGCGCCAGTGGCTCAACAGCCCCGCGTCTGCCGGCCAGTGGTACACCGCACAGCACTCCGCAGACCAGACGCCGGACTCCTCCCACGTCTGGAACGGCGTCAACCCGTACAGTGGCCTCGCCGGTTTTCTGAACGCCTTCACCGCCAACGAGCGGGCGGCTCTGCTGAACACCACCATCACGGTCGGCAAGAGCTCCACAGACGGCGGCGGGACGGAGACCTGCACGGACAAGATCTTCCCCCTGTCCTGCACTGAGGTCGGCCTGAGCGGTGACCACGTCTGCGGCAGCAAGCTGGCGATCTTCAGCGACAACAACAGCCGCATCGCCACCGTGACGGCCTCCTGCGTCGCCAATTCCAACTATTCCGGCAACCCGGGCTCTGGTGCCGCGTGGTACTACTGGCTGCGGGACGCCTATGCCGGCTCGGCCAGCAGCGCCCGCCGCGTCTACGCCGGTGGCACTCTGAGCTGGCGCGACGCCTACGACGGCAGCTACGGCCTGCGCCCCGCTTGTAATCTGTCCTCTGATCTCCTGATCTCCGACTCCGTCGACTCGGATGGATGCTATACAGTGATCTACAATCAGGCGCCCACAGCGCCGTCGTCCATCACTGTCCCGAGCGAAGTGCTCGGCGGCGAGAACCTGAGCATCTCGTGGGCGGCCTCCACCGACCCCGACGGCAACCTCTCCGGCTACGTTCTGGAGCGCAAGGTCGGGAGCGGCACATGGGCGCAGATCTACAAGGGATCCTCGCGCAGCTACACCGACGCCATCACCTACGGATGGACGAGCGTGCAGTACCGCGTCAAGGCATACGACGCCGCCGGCGCGGAGAGTGCGTACACCACCAGCGCCACCCGCACTGTCACCAATAACCGACCGCCCGTCATCAGCGGCACGGACGGCGCCCTCGGCAGCTTCAGCACGGCGGCCCCGTCCTACGAGTACACCGTCACCGACGCCGACGGCCATCAGGTCGACGTCGTGGAGATGCTGGACGGCGTCACGCTGCGCAGCTACACCGTGACCCTCGGCCATACCAACACGCTGACGATCGGCTCCGAGGCGTGGCTGAAGGTCGTGAACGGCAGCCACACCCTGAAGATCGTGGCGACCGACGCCAAGGACGCCAGCGTCACCCGGACGCTGACCTTCACCAAGGCCGTCACGTCCGTCGAGTTCGAGCAGACCCTCGCTATGGAGGCCGACGCCATGCCGACCAAGGCCCTCGTCAACATTCAGGGCAATTTCCCGGCCGGCTGCACGCTTCAGGTCTGGATCTGCAACAACGGCAACGACGCGAGCCCGACGTGGGAGGACATCACGCAGAAGGCCCGCACCGGCCAGAAGCACTATTTCACCAACCAGACCAAGACGGCCGCAGCATGGGGCGTCAAGGTCAAGGCCAAGCTGCTCCGCGGCTCTGCTACGGAGACCTGCTACATCCAGTCGATCGGAGGTAACTTTGCATGATTAAGCACAGAGCCGACAGCATCAAAAAGCTGAACGACGAACAGGCCGCAGAGGCCAAGAAGGACAAAACCATCGCCGAGCAGGCTGACACCATCGAGCTGCTGAAAGGCTGCATCATGGAGCTGGCCGACGTGGTCTACGGCGACGGAGGGGAGGTAACAGCATGAGCAAGATCGTCGAGCTGTACGTCAGGGAGCTGACCCGCGAAGGCTCCACCATGACCACCAACGACGTCCCGAAGAAGCTGCGCAAGCAGGTCGAGGACGCCATCGCTGCCATCGAGGCAGCCGCAAACGCTGGCACCGCGAAGGAAGGGGCGAGCGAATGATCGCCCGGGCCCTCGCGTGGCTATTATTAAAAATTGCAGGAAAGGAGGAGCGTGAAATGCTGGTACGTCTGTATGCAGGCGAGATCATCATGGGCCGCATCACCGAGGACAACGTCCCCGCGAAGCTGAAGGCCCGCGTGCACAAGTATCTCGTCGACATGGGCTACTTCGACGACGTCGAGGAGTAAGCCCAACAACAAGGAGGGCCGCGTCCTGCGGCCCTCCGGCTTTTATGAGGTGACACAATGATCGAAATCAACATCGGCGCGCTCGTCGTCCTTTTGGGGATCCCGACGGCCGCGACCGGCTTCTGCTTCTGGATGCTCGAGCACAGGATCCAGAAGCGCGAGAAGCAAAAGGAGGCCGAGGAGGCCAAACGACAGAAAGAGGCAGCGGCCCGAGAGCGTGCCCGTGAAGATCTCCAGATCATCACCATTCAGGGCACGTCGGCAGCCATCGCTCTCGGCGAGGCGACGGCCCGGGCCGTGCAGCGCATCCCTGACGCGCATTGTAACGGGGATATGCACGCGGCCCTCGACTACGCTGCCAAAATCAAACACGCGCAGAAGGGCTTCCTCACCAGTCAGGGGATCCACGCGATCATCGACTAAGGAGGTGAGCAGCACGGCCGCAAAGAAGCGCCGGCGCAAGCGGAAAAAGAAGATCGAGGCGAGCAAGAAGCTCGCATACTGGGCGGCCATCGTGGCAAGCCTCAGCGCGGCCACGTCCTACCTGCTCTCAGCCTTCGGGCGTGACCCGGTCAGTGAAGTGACCGGCACGATCTTCACCGCCTGCGTCGGCTATCTAATCACATACGCCGGCAAGAGCCTCGGCGAGAAAATCAGCCGAAACCGCCACAGGCTCGACGCCGACGGCAACCCGCTCCCGGATCCGTCCGGGGACACTCTCAACAATGAGGAGGCACAAGGATGAACACCATCGACATCACCCCCATCGTCAACGCAGCCATCGCCCTGATCGGCGCCGGCGTGAGCGTTTTTCTGATCCCGTGGCTCAAGAGCCAGACCACCGAGGCACAGCGCAAGGAGCTGACCGCGTGGGTAAAGATCGGCGTCGCTGCTGCTGAGCAGCTCTACAAGGGCGCCGGCCGCGGCGAGGAGAAGAAGCAGTACGTCATCGACTTCCTGAAGCGGAAGGGCTTCAAGGTCGACGAGGAAAGCGTCAGCAACGCGATCGAGGCAGCAGTCAAGCAGCTCAACACCGAGGGCCTGACTATCGAATGACGGAGAGGGGCGGGCTCCGGCCCGCCCTTTTTCTTTTTACAGCTAAGGAGGTAAAACTATGAGCAAATGCTACGCATCGGCCGTTCTTGCCATCGCTGCGGCAGAGATCGGCTACCACGAGAAAAAGAGCAACGGCCAGCTCGACAACCCGACCGCCAACGCGGGCAGCGCCAACTATACCAAGTACGCCAGAGACTTCGACGAGAAGTACCCGAAGTGGTACAGCGGCAAGAAAAACGGCTTCGCATGGTGCGATATGTTCGTCGACTGGTGCATGCTGACCGCCTTCGGATATGCGGACGCGCTGCGCCTGCTCTGCCAGCCCGAGAGATCCGCGGGCGCCGGCTGCACCTACTCCCTCATGTACTACGAGAAGCAGAGCCGCTATCACGCCAAGGATCCCAAGCCCGGCGACCAGATCTTTTTCAGCACCGCGCACTCCAAGAGCAACGTCAGCCACACCGGCCTCGTCGAGAAGGTGGACGGCAGCAAGGTCTACACCATCGAGGGCAACACCTCCGACCAAGTGGCCCGCCGCTCCTACTACCTGAGCGACAGCTACATCGTCGGCTATGGCCGCCCGGCCTACGACGCAGAGCCCGGGAACACCAACACGGGCAGCCAGACGCCGAGCAGCGGTACCACCAGCGAAGTGACCTACACGGTCGTCGCCGGCGACACCCTGAGCAAGATCGCGGCCAAGTACGGGACGACCTACCAGAAGCTCGCAGCGTACAACGGGATCACCAACCCGAACATCATCAGAGTCGGCCAGAAGATCAAGATCCCGGGAACCGCAGCCCCCAAGAAAACCAACGCCGAGATCGCCAAGGAGGTCATCGCCGGCAAGTGGGGCAACGGCGCAGACCGCAAGAGGCGCCTCGAGGCCGCCGGCTACGACTACAACGCCATCCAGCAGGCCGTCAACGCAGCACTCGCACGCTGATCCGCAACTTCACAGCACAAGAAAACCCGCCCGGAGATCCCGGGCGGGCTTTTCCTGTTTTATAGGGCCCCACACTGCTTCAATCTGGCGGCGGCCATTTTGTAAACCTTCGTGCCTCTGTTCGGGCCTGCGAAGTCATAGACATCACGATCCTCCAGAGACTTCAGCAGGGCAGGATCTTCAGCAATCTCAGCCCCGCAACTGCGCAGAAACTCATACACCGAAAGACTACGCGGATCGCTGAACCTTCCACCGCTCTCCTGCCGGTAAACGGCATAAGCATACAACTCGCCCCGAGCGGCTCCGTGCATCTGGCTGACCATATACGAAAGCAGAGCCTTTTCACCGACAAAGCGCGAAAACTTCACCCCGCAGGCGTGCGCATACAACGAAAGGCCGGGATCTGGTGCAGCCTCGTCCTCGTCGGTGATCCTACTGATGATCGCGCTGACGTCCTCCTTGCATACGCCGTCGGGGAGCATGGCCTCGAGTTCGAGCGCGTAGTCCATTTGCCGATCGGTCGGCGGGATCTGCGGCTCCACCTGCACAGTCATGGGCTCAACGAGGCCATCATCCGCAGCCGCAGCTCTGGCGTCAGCCTCGGTCTGTGCCTCATATCGTTTCGTGTTTTTTCTCCCCGTGCTGGAGTTCATACCAGTAACGCAAAAACGCCCATAGTTTACAAAACCGCCGGACGGGCTCACATAGCCGCCGATCTCGGCAAGCGGGAGCTCACCGCGCGTCCGTTGCTTCACTTCTACGGTCTGAGCGTGGATCGTGGCCGTGATCGCAGGAGCCGGCTCTGGCTCCTTTTTCTTCAGAAAGCTAAACAGCCCCATGCAGTACCTCCTCCTGATGACTTTGTATTTATTAGTGTTTAGTCATCTTTGGCATAATATTACCATGCCAAAACTGGTAAAGTCAATATTGCATAGTCATCTTTAGCGTAAAGGGAGGCGAGGGCTGCGAAGATATACAAACCAGACGGCAGGTGCAACATCTCCGGGGAGAGAGTCAAGGAGGAGCGGCTGCGGGCAAACCTGTCACAGGAACAGCTCGCCTACAAGCTCCAGATCATCGGGCTGGACGTCACGCAGAAGGTCATCAGCAGGATCGAGAACGGCAGCCGAGTCGTCGCTGACTACGAGCTGGACTATCTGGCGACCGCTCTCGGCACCACCATCAACCACCTGCTCGGGAAAGAATGAGAAAACCGCACGGCAGCGACGCCGTGCGGGCTTTTTTATGTAGGAAACTGCATAAAAATGTTGAAACTCTGGCGAATTATGCTTGACATTATAGAGCAAATGCTCTATAATATAATCACAGGCAAGGGATAGCCGAGTACAGAAAGAAAGGAGAACAAAACCGCGGAAAGGAGGCAAAGCCGTGGATGCTGAGCAGATGAAAAAACTGCTCGAGCTGCTGGAACAGGCTCTAAAGTGTGAACAGGTTGCCACCATTACGATCACAATAAAGCCGAACCAAAAGCCCAAGCAGTAAGGTCGAAGGACGGCGGGAAAAATCCCGCCCGCCGTTCCTTTTCATTATAACCACGAAACCACGGCAAAGTCAAGCGGGAGGAACAACATGGACATCTCGATCAAAGTGACCTACAAAAGCGAGGGGCTGCAAAAGCTCCGCAAGGCCGCCGGCCTGTCTCAGTCTCAGCTCGCCGATCTGGCCGGGATCAAGGTGCAGGTGCTCCAGCAGTACGAGCGCGGCGCCCGGGACATCAACGGCGCGAAGCTGCCGACGCTGCTGAAGATCTGCAACGCGCTGGAGTGCAGGCTGGCTGACATCATCACAGACGAGGAGACGCTCGAGCTCCTGAAAAAGTACGAGGAACACTGACACACAGAAGGGGCGGCCGGCGGGCCGCCCCTTTTCTTTTATCACGGAGGGGAACACAATGGGACAGCACTGGAGCCATCTGACGCCGACCAAGCGCATCCAGCTCGACGCCTTCATCCGCGCAGGAATGAAGCCGACGGACATCGCCAAGGAGCTCGGCGTCCATCATACGACCATCTACCGGGAGCTGAAGCGGTGCACCTATGAGCACCTCAACAGCGACTACACCACCGAGACCAGATACAACCCCGAAGGCGCACAGGCCCGCTATGAGGCCAACCTCCGCGCCAAGGGGCCGGAGCTGAAGATCGGCAACGACTACGAGCTGGCCGACTACCTGATCGCCAAGATCCGCGACGAGAAGTACAGCCCGGAGGCCGCGATCGGTGAGGCCGAGGTCAAGGGCTGGCCCTTCAAGACCCACATCTGCGCGAGCACCGCCTACAACTACATCCGCGGCGAGATCTTCGGCGACGAGCTGACCGTCTCCATGCTGCCGCAGCACGGCAAGCGCCACCAGCCGGAGCGCCCGGCCGGATCCATGCCCCGCAAGCCCGCCGGCCGGAGTATCGAGGATCGCCCTGAGCACATCAACGACCGCAGCACCTTCGGTCACTGGGAGATGGACAGCGTCGAGAGCTGCCAAGGCGTCAGCAACACCTACATCGTGATGACCGAGCGCAAGACCCGCCGCGAGATCATCATCCCCTCGCCGGATAAGACGAGCGCCAGCGTCGTCGCTGCCCTCGACACCCTCGAGAAGAAAGTCGGCTCCAAAGTGTTCCCGCTGATCTTCCAGTCAATCACCTGCGACAATGGCTGCGAGTTTGCCGACGCCGCCGGGATCGAACGAAGCGCCAGCGGCAAGGGCACCCGCACCGAGGTCTACTACTGCCACCCCTACCGGCCGAGCGAGCGCGGATCCAATGAGAACCAGAACGGCCTCATACGTCGGCACCTGCCGAAGGGCACCGACCTGAGCACGATCCCCTACGAGGAGACCAAGCGGATCGAGGACTGGCTGAACAACTACCCCCGCAAAATGTTCGGTTATCTGTGCTCCGAGCAGCTTTTCCGGGAAGAAATCGCCCTCATTCTGGCCTCATAAAAAATATTTTTGCTTTTTTGTGCATTTACTCTTGACAAACGGCAATTTTTTGTGATGATATTTTTCCTTTTCTATACTACACGATTTTTAAAAAAGACTGACATCTTCTTTTTTTCTCTTGCATTCCCGATACATCTTGTTATATAGTATAACGTATAGGGAACCAGTTTATGGATTCCAATATTATGAAACCTGCACAGGAGGGATTATCATTATGCCAAGAGGAAGAAAGAAAGTCGAAGTTGCTCCGCAGGATCTTTTAAACGAGGTCCTCACTTCCATTGAAGAGACAGAGCAGAAATTAAAAACATTAAAAATGCAGAAAAAGGACATCGAAAAACAGATCGAAGCTAAAGAGATGGCTGAATTATACGCGATCGTGAAAGAGAAAAACATGTCGATCGAAGATGTAAAAACGAAACTCGGCGCAGAATAAGTTTTGCACTTCTGCCTGAACATAAAAGGAAGATCCACATTTCCCAGATATCAGGGATGCGGATCTTCCTTTTTTATTCCATTTTACCTGTTTCGCGAAACCAGCAGTCCCACGCAGATCTCAGTCAGGTCCCGATCATTCTAATTCTTTTAAGATCGACTCCCCGATCATATTCTCCGCTTTCTTCAGTCCGAAGTTATCGAGCACTGTCGCGCCAATGACACCGAAGGTCTTCTGTTCCTCAAACATTCCCTTCTCTTTCATAGATGGGGAATAGGCAATAAACGGAACTTTTTCTCTCGTATGGTCTGTTCCCGCGTAAGTCGGATCATTCCCGTGATCCGCCGTTATCATCAAAAGGTCACCTTCCCGGAGGTGTTCAAGGAGTTCGCCAAGCTTCACATCAAAGCGCTCCAGTTCTTCCCCATAACCCACCGGATTTCTCCTGTGGCCCCAGAGGGCATCGAAATCCACGAGATTCACAAAGCAGAGTCCCTTGAAATCCTTATCTTTGCAGATTTCAATCGTCTGTTCCATTCCATGGACGGAGCTCTTTGAGCGGAACGCCTCCGTGATGCCCTGGCCGTCGAAGATATCCCGGATCTTGCCGACAGAGATCACATCGTATCCGTTGTCCTTTAAGATATCGAGCGCCGTTGTCCCGGTCGGCTTTAACGCATAATCGTGGCGGTTGCTGGTGCGGACAAATTCGCCTTTCTTCTTTCCGACATAAGGTCTCGCGATGACGCGGCCCACGCGCCACTCTTCCTTCATCGTGATCTCTCTGGCGATCTCGCAGCAGCGGTACAGCTCGTCAAGCCCGAATGTCTCCTCATTTCCGCAGATCTGAAGGACGGAATCGGCAGATGTATACACGATCATGTGACCGGTAGCGATCTCCTCCTCTCCCAGCTCATCCAGGATCGCGGTTCCGCTGGCGCTCTTGTTTCCGATCACCTTGTGTCCGGTGCGTTTTTCCAGCTCCTCGATCAGCTCTTTCGGGAATCCATGATCCGTGAACGTCTTAAAAGGCTTCGTCGTGTAGATCCCCATCATCTCCCAGTGGCCGGTCATCGTATCTTTGCCGTTGCTCGCCTCCGAGAATTTTGTGAACCGTCCCATCGGCGCATCCACCGGGTCCACGCCCTTTAACGGTCTTAAGTTTGCGATCCCGAGTTTCTGAAGATTCGGGATATTGAAATGTTCCATATGTTCCGCGATGTGTCCGAGAGTGTCCACTCCCACATCTCCAAATTTTTCAGAATCCGGCATTGCACCGGTTCCGAGTGAATCAATTACGATCGTAAAGATCCGATTATATTTCGGCATCTAAATCTACCCCTTTCTTTGCCTGTTCTACAAGTCTGCTTGTTCCGAGGCGGTCAGCCCCCAGACGGACAAACTCCGCCGCATCGCAAAAGTCTGCGATACCGCCGGCCGCCTTGATCTTCTTTTCTGCGGCCATGTGGGCCTTCATGAGCGCCACATTCGGCTTTGTCGCCCCTGCGGCGGAAAATCCTGTGGATGTCTTGATAAAGTCCGCGTCTGAGGCTGATACAGTCTCACACATCTTTATCTTCTCCTCCTCTGTGAGGAGACATGTCTCGATGATGACTTTCAGGATATGATCGCCGCAGACCTCTTTCAGGGAGTTGATCTCTTCCAGGATCTTATCGTACTGTCCCATTTTGACCCAGCCGATATTGATCACCATATCGATCTCCTCCGCTCCGTCCTTCAACGCCTCTTTCGTCTCAAACACTTTGACCGCCGTCGTGTTGTACCCGTTCGGAAATCCGATCACGGTACAGACCGGCATCTTCTCTCCGAGGTACTCCGAAGCCTGCTTTACGAAAGACGGCGGGATGCAGACCGACGCGGTCCCGAATTTCACCGCATCATCGCAGATCTCCCGGATCTGTTCCCAGGTGGACGGCTGCTTTAATAATGTATGGTCCACTCTCTTTAAAACATCTCTGTATGTCATTTTTCTTATCGTTCCTTTCCGCTTCTTTTCCGGCGGCTCAAATTTCCAGCGCTTTCCCTGTAAATCCGAGCGGAAGAAGCTCCTTCAAAAGGTATTCCCGGATCTCGCCCGCGCCATTCATGAGGATGATCCGGAACGTCTCCGGATCGCAGAATTCCGCCATCACCTGGCGGCAGACGCCGCAGGGCGCGCAGAAATTTTCCGGTTCTTTTCCTTTTGGACCTCCGACGATGGCGATCGCCCGGAATTCTGTTTTTCCTTCACTGACTGCCTTAAAAATCGCCGTGCGCTCCGCACAGTTTGTCGCCGGGTACGCCGCATTTTCAATATTGCAGCCGGTAAATACCCTGCCATCCGCGCAGAGGAGCGCCGCTCCGACGGCAAAACCGGAGTACGGGCAATACGCCTGTTTTCTGGCCTTCAATGCTTCCATGACCAGCTCTCTATTTTCCATGAATTTCCTCCCTTCCGGTCCGAAAATCCGAATATTCTATGTTCTCTTACCATACCATAAACACGGAGCAATGTCAAAGCAGCTTCCGGCACCCCCGGACATTCCCCGCCCAGGAAATTCCTGCCCGCGGAACACTTTCTGACACCTTTCTTACGTTTCGATAAAAATTTATTCATGGGGGTTGAAACCGCAAAACCAAAGTGCTATAATGTGGCAACATAAAGGAAATATGACAAAATTGTTACAGAACATAAATTCAGAAAATAAAGGAGGTCATCCTTTGAAAAAGCTGATAAAAAAATACGGACATATATGGATGTTATCCTACGCATTCATCTATCTTCCCTGGTTCTCAAGACTCCAGGAAAATGTGAACAAGCCTTACCACGTCATGCACACGGCGCTCGACGATCTGATCCCGTTCAACGAATATTTTATCGTCCCTTACCTGATGTGGTTTTTGTACGTTGCCGCGACCATCGCGTTTTTCTTCTTTAAAAACCGCGATGACTATTACAGGCTCTGCACTTTCCTCTTCACAGGAATGACGATCAGTCTTCTCGTCTGCACCCTGTTCCCGAACGGAACCGATTTCCGTCCGGCGATCGATCCGGATAAGAACATCTTCTGTTATTTGGTATCGAGACTCTGGAGCATCGATCCATGTATCAACGTTTTCCCGAGCATCCACGTTTACAACTCCGTGGGTGTTCACATCGCGATCTGCCACAGCGAGGAATTAAAGAAACACCCGATGATCGTCCGGGCATCCGGCGTTCTGATGGTTTTGATCTGCCTCGCAACGATGTTCTTAAAACAGCACTCCGTCATCGATGTCGTCGGTGCACTCTTAATGGCATCCGTCATCTATCCGATCGCTTATGCGCCGGAGGCGGAGAAGAAGAAAAAATACGAGACGAGCTTCTAATAAGGATTCAGAAATATTTGCAGGGCAGCTTTTCAGCTGTCCTGTTTTTTCGCGCGAAGATGAAGATCGTCGCAGGCGACCGCGCTCAGCGCGAGAATGTTCCAAGACACATTCGGTCCTCTCCCCACTGTCTCCCGGGTCTAACTTCATCTTCACGCAAGTGTCCGGTTCCGGTCTGCCAGTGTTTTTTATCCAGAATTTTTACTGCTATAGAAAAACAGCCGCCCTCCTGCACGCTTCACGCGCGCAAAAAGGCGGCTGTCTTACTATTCCGGATCTACTTCCGGTACCCAGTCGCAAAATCCACCACATTCCGGTACGGTGTCCCGTTCGCCCACGCCGCGAGATTCTCTCCCGCGATCCTTACGATCCGCTCAAATGTCTCCGGAAGGAAGAAGTTTCCGGCCACATGAGGCGTGATCACGAGGTTTCCGAGGTCCCAGAGCGGACTGTCCGCCGGAAGCGGTTCCGGCTCCGTCACATCGAGTCCGCAGCCGCCGAGATGTCCCTCTTTTAAGACCTTGTAAAGTCCCTCCGGGTCAACGGCATTTCCGCGTCCGACGTTGATCAGGTACGCGCCCTTTTTCATCAGGCGCAGTCTTCTCTCGTCCATGATGTGGTTTGTAGCGTCTCCGCCCGGAAGCACCATCGCAACAATATCTGCTCTTCCGAGAAGCTCGTCCAGATCGTCCATCGTATGCTGCTCATCCAGATAATCCGGTTTATTCCGGTTCGTGCGGCGGACACCGATCACATGAGCGCCGAGTGCATGGCACTTTCTCGCGTAATCCCCGCCGATATCTCCGAGTCCGAGCACCAGGATCGTCGAACCTTCTACAGAGGTGATATTTCCCATGGACTGCCATATGTGCTTTGCCTGGTTCGCATGATACTGGTTAAAACGGCGGATCAGATCAAAAGTCAGCGCCAGCATATGTTCCGATACGGCAAGCCCGTAAGCACCCGTCGCATTTGCGAGCACCGCCTGTTCCGGAAGGATCCCCGGTTTGATGTACTGGTCTGCACCGGCAGAGTTTAACTGGAACAGTTCCAGATTTTTCGCCTCTTTTACAAGTGCCGGATCGACATTTCCGATGATCACGTTTGCCTCTTTTACATCCTCAGCTATGACATCGCTGCCGTTCACATAGCGGACGCAGCAGTTTTTGTTGCCAGATGCAGCTTTCTCTTCCAGGAACTTTTTATGATCCTCATTTACCGGGATCACCACAAGGATATTTTTCTCTAGATCCGCCATGTATAATCCTCCCCGATCGGTCTTGTCGCCTCTTTTAACCACTCATTCTCCTCCGCCGTCATAAACGGTGAAAGTTTCTCGTAGACCGCTTTATGGTACTCATTTAAGTTTCTCACATCGGACGGCTCCATCACGGAAATGTCCACCGCGTCGAGGTCGATCGGCGCGAAAGTCATGTTCTCAAAGCACATGAACTGGCCGTACTCGTTCTTTTCCGCTTTTCTGCACATCGTCAGGTTCTCGGTACGGATGCCGTGGCTTCCCTCAATATAAAGTCCCGGCTCGTCCGAAGTCAGCATTCCCTCTCCCAGGACGCAGGAGTCCTGGCGCTCCGGAACGATGCGCCAGCGGATACCGTTCGGGCGCTCATGAACCGCAGACAGGAAGCCGACGCCGTGACCGGTGCCATGGTTGAAGTCGAGTCCGCGCTCCCAGAGCGGTCCTCTTGCGAGGTAATCCACATTGAGTCCGCGGCAGCCATATAAGAATTTCGCATGCATCAGACGCAGCATTCCCATCATGACAAGCGTGAAATGAACCTTCATCTCGTCCGTGACATTGCCGATCGCGATTGTTCTCGTCACATCCGTGGTTCCCTCATAATACTGTCCGCCGGAGTCAACAAGATAGAATCCGTCTGTTCCGACCGGGCTCTCCTGCTCCTTTGTCGCGTGGTAATGGCACATCGCGGCGTTGGATCCGAATGCGGAGATCGTCGTGAAGCTCGGTCCGAGATAACCTTCCTGGGCTTTCCGGTAATCCTCAAGACGCTCTGCAGCTTCTGTCTCCGTGAGAGCGACCTTTCCGGCGTTTTTCTTCATCCAGTACAGGAATTTTGTCAGGGCAACGCCGTCCTTTAAATGGGCCTTGCGGAGGTTTTCCATCTCCACCGGGTTCTTCACCGCCTTCATGAGGGAAGTCGGGTTCATGGCCTCCACAACGCGGTTGGATGCGTCGATCTTCTTATAGAGGGCAAAGTTTACCTTCTCAGGTTCCAGGAGAACCGTCTCATTCTTTAACTCCGCCACCGCATCATAGATCGCGTCGTATTTTTCGATCGTCACATGATTCTTTTCAAAATAAGCGCGCAGCTCCGGAGAGAATTTACGGCTGGCGATAAAGAGTCTCGCCTCGTCTTCCGTAATCAGGGCAAACGCCGGTGCGAGCACATTTCCGTCATCCGAATTCTTGCGGATATTGAAGAGCCATGCGATATCGTCAAGGCTTGATAAGATGTGGACGGACGCATTCTTCTCATCCATCTCGGATCTGAGGCGGATCAGTTTTTCCGTCACAGTCTCACCTGCATATTTCACATCGAGAGTCCAGACTTCTGGTGCCGGAAGGATCGGGCGTTCTTCCCATACTTCCCCGGCAAGGTCATCCCCCACGGAGAGAGTCGCGTGTTTCTTCGCCATCATCGCCTCAAATTTTCTTCCCTGGGCTGCATTGACCACGCGGCCGTCAAAGCCTAAAACTCCGCCTTCCGGCATATGATCCGTCAGGTATTCCTCGATCGTCGGAACGCCTTCCTCTCCCATCGCCATCAGACGTGTGTCCTGACCTTCCAGCTCTCTCTTTGCCTGAACGAAATATCTTCCGTCCGTCCACATGCCGGAAAAAGCCTGGGTGATCACCATGGTCCCCGCGGAACCTGTGAAGCCGGACAGGAATGCGCGGCATTTGAAATAGTCCTCCACATACTCAGAATCGTGGAAATCGGAAGACGGAACATAGTACGCGTCCACATGTCTCACTTTCATCAGGGTCCTGAGTTCCCTCAAACGTTCATTTGCCATTGTTTACCTCCATAAGTGAAGAACAGTTACCGCACGCATGTTTTTGCGGACCGTAACTGTTCTTCTGATATATTCATGCCGGCCGGCTTGCGCCGCCGGGTCGTTCTCAAAATGACTTTGTGCAGATCCATATCTGCTGCGTATATGTTCGGAACGCCTTCCTTACAGGAGCGGGATTCCCGCCTTTGCTGCCTCGGCGCGCACCTCATCCGGCCATAAAGAAGACTGGATCTCGCCGATATGCGCTTTTCTAAGGAAGAACATACAGATACGGGACTGTCCGATACCGCCGCCGATGGTGTACGGGAGCTCGCCGTTTAATAATGCTTTCTGGAATGCGAGTTTCTCGCGCTCCACGCATCCTGCTGCCACTAACTGCTCATGCAGGGATTTCTCATCGACACGGATACCCATGGAGCTCAACTCCAGTGCGATGTCGAGAACCGGATAGTAGACGATGATATCACCATTTAATTTCCAGTCATCGTAGTCAGGAGCACGGCCGTCATGCGGCTTTCCGGATTTTAAGTTTCCGCCGATCTGCTCGATAAAGACAGCGCCGTGAAGCTTCACGATCTCGTACTCTCTCTGCTTCGGAGTCAGGTCCGGATAGCGGTCCTCGAGTTCCTGGGATGTGATAAATTCAATGTGCTCCGGAAGAACGCGGCCGATATAATCGTACTCATAAGCCATGTAGTCCTCCGTGATCTTTAACGCCTTATATACGGCGCGGACGGTCTCCTCGAGAGTCTCGCGGGTCCGCTCCTCCTTCGTGATCACTTTCTCCCAGTCCCACTGGTCCACGTAGATGGAGTGGATATTATCGGTATCCTCGTCGCGGCGGATCGCGTTCATATCGGTATATAAGCCTTCGCCCGGCTCAAAGCCGTACTGCTTTAACGCGTAACGTTTCCATTTTGCGAGGGAATGGACGATCTCCGCCTGTCTCCCGCCTTCCTTGATGTCGAACGCGACCGGGCGCTCCACACCGTTTAAGTTATCATTCAGTCCGGATTCCGGCGTTACAAATAACGGCGCGGAAACACGGGTCAGATTTAACTGCTTTGTCAGTTCCTTCTGGAAAAAGTCTTTTACGATCTTGATCGCAACCTGGGTCTCTTTCAGGTTGATATCCGGAGTATAACCGGCTGGTACAATAAAATTCATTGTGGTGCTCACCTTTCTATGCAGCAGCGTGTCTTCTGTATGTTCGTCTCTGGTCCTGCTGCTGTTATCCATCATATCATCATTTGGGGGAAAATGGAAGAAAAAAGTGTTCGTTATAATTTTTCATTCGTTCACACTTTTTTCCAAAAAACATGGTAAAATGTTTCCAGTATCATTCTGTCTCCGGGAATCACCGGACTGGCAGATTGCTACCAAAGACACTGTAAAGGGGATACATCTATGAAACTTGCGATCGTTGACGACTTAAAGACGGATTCCGACCGTCTTGCCGGCTTCGTTCATACATATATGGAGCAGCATCAGCTTAAACTCGATGCATTGGATCAATTTGAAAGCGGAGAGTCCTTTTTAAGCGGCTTTACCTCCGGCTCCTACGATCTTATCTTTCTCGATATCTATATGACCGGGATCACCGGCATGGAGACTGCCAAAAAGATCCGGCAGACCGATCATGACTGCCGACTCATCTTCATCACGACCTCCCCGGAATTTGCCGTGGAAAGCTACGATGTGAACGCCGTCTTTTACCTTTTAAAGCCGATCCGGCAGGAACAGGTCTTTACCGCTCTTGACCGCTGCGCCCTGCGCGCCCGGGAAGACAGCAGGACCATCGATGTTCCGACTGCCCTCGGAACAATGCCTCTCCCGCTCCACAAAATTTCCTACACAGAGCATGTAAACCGCCAGATTCTTGTCCACTTCAAAGACGGAAGGAAGATGGAAGTCCCAATGAACCAGAAAAGCTTCTCCGCCCTCCTTCTCGAGTATCCGTGGTTCTGCGACTGTATCAAAGGCATGCTCGTAAACTTTGAGGATGTGGACAAACTTCTGGACGACCGCTTTCTCTTAAAAAGCGGAGTCTATATTCCGATCAGCCGTTTAAAATACAAAGACGTGCGGGAACAATTTCTCGAATATTCCTATTCCGCAGTCAGAGGAGGTTCCTATGGCGGAGCTGCTTTTTAATGAATTTTTCTGTACCTATCCGTTTCATATTTTTGCCTATCTGCCGTTTCACTCCACACTCCGGATCTCCGGCAGAAAGATCCTCCTGGTTTCGGTCATGGCGGAACTGCTCTACCTGACCGTTTTCGCGCTCTTAGTCAGCGCCGGTCTCCCGGCTGTCTACGTCCAGTACACAGCGATCCCTGTTTTCGGGATCTTCCTCTATTCCCTCGTAAAAGCAAATGTCGGGATCATCACCTTCCAGTATATCTTCGTCATCGACTATCTGATGGTGATCCGTGCCTGCGCCTTCTTCGTCTGCCAGACATTTTTCCACTGCGGATTCTTCTCCTGGCAGTCCGGGCTCATCACATTCGTTCTCGTACTCCTGACCGCCTGGTTCATGATGAAGCGCCTGATGGAGATCATTGACAGCCTGTCCGCGATCCAGGCTCCGGCCCTCTGGAAGACCGCATGGCTCCTCCCCTTCTCCGCGACCATGATCATCTTTCTCCTGACCGGCAGCATCCGGAGCGGAAGCTTCACACAGGCCGCCCTTATGGCGAGGATCCTCATGCTCCTCTGCATGTTCCTCATCAGCCATACCCTGATCCTGCTTCTCCGCTTCTTCAAAGAACAGGCAGAAGCAGCCGTCAAGACCGAATCCATGGAAAAACTCCTCGAGATCCAGTCCGACCAGTACAACCTCCTCACAGCCAGGATCCGCGACAGCAGCAGAGCCCGGCACGACTTCCGCCAGCACCTCGCCGTCATCAAAGACTGCGCAGACCACGGAGATCTCGCCTCCCTGCAAGCATACCTAAAAGACTACGAATCCATGTTCCCGGTCCAGGATGTCCGCCGCTACTGCAAAAACTACGCAGTCAACGCGATCCTCTCCTTCTACGCAGAAAAAGCCGAAAAAACCGGGATCACCACCCAGTTCCAGATCCAGATGGGAGAACCACTCCTGATCCCGGAGACAGAATTCTGCGTCCTGATCGGAAACCTCCTCGAAAACGCCGTCGATGCCTGCGCAGACACAGATGATGGTATCCAGCCCTTTATCCGTCTCCACGTCTGCCAGACCAGCTCCTCCATGCTCTCGATCACAGCCGACAACACAAGCGCATCCGGCCCGACCTGGTCCGGCGACCGCCTCCTCTCCACCAAACACACCGGCTACGGCATAGGAACCGAATCCATCCGCATGATCGCAGAACGCTACCACGGCGACGCCAGATTCTCATGGAAAGACGGCATGTTCTACGCCTCCGTGATGCTGAACCCGTAAAAAAATATATTTTCAGCAATGCCAGCGGCGAGCGTCCCACTCCCAGCAATGCCAGCGGCGAGCGTCCGGCCGGGAGTGCCTTGATCCGGGGAGCTGGTTCCTCTTAGCTCGCGGGTGACTGCGTTGGACAACCGATGACACTTGTCTGAGCGCAGCGAGTTGTGTCATCGGTTGTCCGCCCTTAGCAGTCGCACGGGAGCTTAGCGGAACCCTCCCCGCATCCCGGGCACACCCGGCCGGACGCTCGCCGCGTACCCCCGCCAACCACCCCAAATCGCCAAAAAACAAAAGAAGCGGAACAGACCACTCAAAAAAATGATCTGTCCCGCTTTCCTTCTATTCATATTTTCCGAAAAGATATCCCAAATCCCCTTCGCTCCTACATCCCCGGCACATACACCCCACTCTCATTCACATACATCCCATCCGGCGTCCTCCGGCTCTTATACATCTCTCCACTCACCGGATCCAGATAATAAGACTTATTGTACAACGTGATCCATCCCGTCGCCATATACCCGTCCTCCTGGAAATAATACCACTTTCCATTGATATACAGCCACTTCGCCGCCGGCCACGTCCCGTCACCGTAGTCCCACCACCATCTTCCGTCCGCACTCTGCTTCCAGGAACCGGAGGCATACGATCCGATCTCCCCGGAACGCACCCAGGCACTCTTCGTATTGTTCGAAGCCTTCACCGCACGGACCTCAAAACTGTAGGAGCCCGTCGTTCCCATCAGTCTCGAAAAATCATAAGCCGTCCCATAGATCGTAAACTCATCCCCTGTGAGACTTCCATCCTTCAAAAGCCGGAGCTGGTAATACTTCGCCCCGCTGACCGCCTGCCATGTTCCCGTCCCGTACGCATTCGGGGACCAGGCAGCACCTGCCGGTGACTTGATGGTGCTCGTCGTTGAAGAGGTCGTCTTCTTATCGAGCGTCAGACGAAATGTCAGCTCCAGCGTGCTCCTGTCATCCCTCTTCACCGCCTTCACATACTCCGCCTTCCCATAACCCGATTTCGCAGAATCCGAAAGCGTGAGCCGGAAATCCTTCGACGCCGTCCCGGAAAAATAACAAGAATCCTCATCCGCGACCGATAACGTCACCGTGACCTTCGGAGGATTGGACTCCGTATAGCCGTTTCCGTCGTTGTTTTCGATATAGATGGAATCCACATAGTAATGGTCCGTATTATCGCCGTACGGCGTCACTGTGACGTCCTCAGAGTCATCCTTTAAGCCCACCGTACCGTCGATCGTCAGATAGATCTTCCCAACCGCCGTCTTATCCGCAGCAAAAGCCGGAACTACTGCCGCAGCAGCAAAGACCGCCGCAAGAAAAAAAACGATGGCTTTCTTTCCGAATCTCTTCATATCCTTTTTCTTCTCCTTCCCGGAAATTTTTCTCCCATATGTCAATATGTGCAGAAAAACGGTTCCGGAGTACGGGGTCTCCCCTGCTCCGGCACAGGGCAAAATAAATTTGCCGCACGTCCTCCTGCACAGATCTGTCACATATCCTTTATTTACCTGTTCTTAAAAATCTCAACGATCGCCTTCCACATCTGGACAAGCATGTTCCACATTCTCTGAAGCGGATTGACTGCTGCCTTCTCTGTCTCTGCATCGAGAAGCTCTGCATCATCATCCACGCTGATCTCCTCCGTGCGCATGATGATCTGCAGGGTATTCGGCTCCGCATTCTCATCGGAAGTAAAGGAAACCTTCTCCGCACTCGGATCCATATTTAAGAAGTTGGTGTCATCCTCAAGATCACTCCACTCATTGTCCATCGTATCCTTCATGGTGCGTCCGGCTTTTCTCATGGAGCTGGTGCTGTCGAGAACATTCAGGCTCTTGTTCAGGACATTCAGACTTCCCTTGATGGAATCCTTCGCCGCCGCATCAAGGCTGTCAGAGCTCGCACGGACCGTATTCTGTACAAGTGTCAGAGAGTTCGTGCTGTTATTCAGCGCATCCGTTGTACGGTTCACAAGCTCTTTGGAATCATCCAGCGCAGACTGAAGATCCGGATAATAGACGTCCAGGGAATCCTTCAGAGCCTTCGTATCCTCGATCAGATAATCCATCTGATCCGTCGTCTGCGCAAGATATCTCGCGACATTCGACACATCATCCAGCATATTCGATGTGTCGGAAACCAGCGCATTGCTGGAGGAAGCAACCTGGCGGAGCGCTTTCTCCTTCTGTTTTAAGATCCCGATCAGCTCCTGGGCATTCAGCAGACCGGCGTGACCGGCGGAAGTATCTGCTCCCGCAGCCGCCTCGGCAAGTGCCTGTTCATCCGCATCCCCTGCCTCAACATCGTAGTAATCCGCAATCGCATCCTCCATGGATGCCTGGGATGATGCAAGATTTTTGATAAAGTCCACGATACTCTTCTGGAGCTGTGTGTCCAGCCTTTTGATCTGCTGGACTGCTGATACCACGTCATCAACGCTCACAGACGCACTTCCGGAGCTGCTCTTTAAACCGCGAAGACTCGTATCAAGCTTCCGGAGCGGTTCCTGCATATTTCCGAGCGTATTGACAACATCCGTCAGACTGCTGTGGGCAACCTCGGAGGCATCCTTCGCCGTCTGGATATACGGGATGATCGTTCCGAGCTGCTCGGAAAGGGCATTTAAGGATGCAAGTGCCTGGTCATTGCTGTCCAGGATCTCATCTTTGGAACCGCTGATGATGCCTCTCGCATTCTCCGCCTCGTTTAATCCCTGTTTCAGCTCGTTGACGCCGCTTCTCATGCTCTCCAAAGAAGCTGCCAGCTGGTCCATGCTGTCATATAACTGGTCTCCGGCACCTTTCCAGGTGTCCTTCGCATCCTTTAAGTCCACGATATGCTCAAGGTCTTTCACAGTTCCCGGGACCATCGCCATGATGACGCCGGATGTCTCGAATTTGTCAGAGCCGATCCGGATTGTATAGTCGCCGTCCTCGCCCGGAAGCGCCGTATACATGATCGCGGTCTGGGAACCGAGACTCTGCGTCTGCGCGCCTTCCGCCTCGACACTGTAGCATTTGCTCATATCGACGAGCATCGCGACAACGAGCAGCATATTGTTCTTATCATAATCTCTCGCCGCATCGTTCGGTTTCGCGGTCACATGGACCTCCACGAGTCCGGAAGCTCCGGCGAGCTTCTCTGCATCCGTCGGGACTCCGTTTAATTTGTAGGAGACATCCATCGTCCACGGAAGTGTCACCGTGTCCTTGTCGATCGCTCCTTTATAGTAAAAATATCCCTTTGTGTCGGCCGGGAGATTCCAGGTAACTTTTCCGTCTCCGATCTCCGGGGCCGTATTGTTGGTCATATTTGTGACATCGAGATAATTTCCATAGTCCGTGAAGCTCGTGAGTCCGTTTAAGCTCACTCCTTTCACAACATTCACCTTATCTACAGAACCATAGTAATCCAGGTTCACGTACATCGATTCATCGACGCTCACAGACGCCTCCGCCGCATAGACCGGCGTGGAAACAAGGCTGGTGCAGAGCGTGACAGCTGCCATTCCCGCTGCCATGATCTTTCTATTTTTCTGTCTCATCACCGTTCTCCTCCATTCCTTCTCTATCTGTCATCTCCGGCTCCCTACCTGCCGCCGCTTCGTTTTCATCGTCCTCGTAGGGATCCGCGCCTTCCTCTGTATCTTCTTCCGTCTCACCTTTTTTCGCGTTCCGTTTTTCTCTCCGGTTCTTCACCCGGCGGTGAAGACGTTTCGCAAGCGCCGCTGCCGGCTTCTCCCCGACGATAAAGTTGTCAAACAAGGTCAGGAGCAGCGGAAGCACTGTCAGTACCAATACAAGGCTGAACAGTCCGCCTCGTCCGATCAGGTGGCCAAGGTCGGCGATCGCCGTTGTGGACGAGATCATGTATACAATATATCCGGCCAGCGTGATGATGGAACCGGATGTAAAGATCGAGGAACAGGACGCCGCGATCGCTTCCACGCAAGCTTTTTTCTTCGAGAGCGTCTTTCTCTTCGCCAGATAGTTGTTTGCTAAGAGGATCGAGTAATCGACCGTCGCACCCAGCTGGATACTGCTGACGATGATGTAGCCCATGTACACCATCTCAACGCCCTGGAAATACGGCATCGCCATGTTGATGAAGATCGCCACCTCGATCGGGATGATGACGAGGATCGGCATGACTGCCGACTTGAAGCTCATCATAACGACGAGGAATACGCCCGCAAGGGACAGCACATTTACATTCTCATAGTCCTTGACGATGAAGGACTTGATATCCTGGGTCGACGGCGTCTCACCGACGAGATAGCTGCCATCCGGATAATATTTCTTTACGATCTCCTGGATCGCATCGGAATCCTTGAACGCCTCCGTACTCTCCGTCTTTGTTCTTGTGTAGATCAGCATCCGGCAGTAGCCGCCTTTATGTAAGAGTTCCACCGTGGACTTCGGAAGGAACTCTTCCGGAATCCCCTCCGGCAGCGTGTCTGCCAGGGCCGTCACGCTCTTTACATAGGAGAGATCCTTGATCTCCTTCGCCATCGCCCGCTCATTGACCTCCGAAGTGTTCGGATACAGGGCGAGCAGCATGTTGCTTCGTCCGAAGATCTTCGTGATCTCCTGGTCATCCTCATAGACCTGGGTTCCTTCCGATGCACCCATGGAATCATTTCCGTAGAGGAAGTCGTTTAATCCCTGCGCTGTGTAGGCAAGCGGCGTCACAAGGACGATCACCGCGAACACGATCGGGCGGATCCGGTAGATCACCTTTCCAAGGCCGTGGAAATCCGGCATGAAGGAACGGTGTTTCGTCTTCTCATTGAGCTTCGCAAACTTCAGGATCATTGCAGGCATGAAGAATACGACGGTCAGAAGGCTGAACACGATACCTTTCGCAAGGACGAGACCTAAGTCAAAGCCGATCGAGAACTTCATCGTTACAAGGGCGAGGAAGCCGACGACTGTCGTCAGGCTGCTGGCGAAGATCGAGTTGATCGCCTCCTGAACGGCGTTGATGATCGCGTCCTCCTCATTCATTCCCTGTTTGCGGTAATTCATGAACGCATCAAGCAGGAAGATCGAGTAGTCCATGGACGTCGCCAGCTGCAATATGATCGAGACGTTTTCCGTCAGGAACGAGACCGTTCCGATAAAAATGTTCGTTCCTTTGTTTAAGAGGACCGCAACACCCATAACCAACAGGAATAATATCGGTTCCGTCCATGCCGTCGTCGTCACGGAAAGCACTGCAAAGATCATGACAACGGCCACCACGAGGATCTTGCTCATCTCGCTCTCCATGGACTCGGTCATGGATTTGTTCTGGACCGCCATTCCGACATAACAGCCTTTGTCGCCGAGAAGATTTTTCATCTCATTGATCGCGTTGGAAGTCCGGCTGGAATCGCTCTCCTCGACAAACGTGATATCGAAGACTGCGTTTCTGTCCTTATAGTAATCCTTGATGTCGCTCTCATTGATGAAATCTTCCCCGGCGTAGATGTTGACGGAACTGTCGCACCACAGCACCTGGTCCACGCCATCGATCTCTGCGATCTCATCTTTATATTGCTTCGCCTCATATAGTGAGACATCCTTCACCATGACCCGCGCAGTTCCCGGATAACCGAACTTGTCACGCATGACGTCAAGTCCGATCGCCGATTCCGCTGTATCCGGAAGGTATTTTGTCAGGTCATAGTTTACATTGACGAAATTCATCGTCAAAAGTGATAAGAGACAGCCGATCACAAAGACTGTCTCGATCCACGCGCGTTTATGGATGATGAACGACGCAAGCATATAGGAAAAGCCGCCGCTCTGGCTCTTTTTCTTCTCCTTATGCCCGCGGAGCGCATTCTTTAACTTCTCTCCCATGTCCTCTCTCCTTCAATTCTGAAATGCAGCCGGTCCTGCACCGCGGATCTGGCGCGGGACCGCCCGGTCATTTCTTTTTTCTTACCGCTCCAGAACTACCATATAGTAGTCTTTTCCGTCTCTGTTTTCATGGGCGATTCCCATTCTGCGGTAGTATTCCAGAGAATATTTTTTATCGTTCTTCCGGTCCGCCTTTTCCTGCATCCGGATCATGACAGAATCATACGGATCGTACGTCTCCTCCGGTCCCCAGAGGTACATCTCAAAAAATGTCGCACTCTTTCTCTCCGGAAGTACGTTCTTTATGTAATCGCTCACCGTTCCCTCGCCCGGGATCATATTTCTGCTCTTCGAATATCCCTTCTCCATTGCGAGAGAGAGCCGTTTCTCTGCGATTTCATTTAACGTCTGGTCCAGGACAAAGCTCGCCTGCCCATCGTAAAACTCTACATCCCCGTTGTCATAGTCGTCCTCGGCATCCGGATAAGCATCAAAAAACAGGTCGCTCTTCTCATCATTCATCTCATCAAAGAGTTCCTGTTCCTTCTGATCCAGCATATCAACAGGGTACGCTCCGCCCCGCGTGTTCGGATTTTTCCTCGCATAGGAGAAGATCCCGTCCTTTGTGAACGTGTAGCATGTATTTTCATCCTCGATAAAATCTGTGTTCCAGGCACCGTTTCCCATAAGGTAGTACCAATTTCCGGAAATCTGATTCCAACCCGGCTTCGCTCCGAGCGTCTCCGGAACTGCCGCATAGGCGGGAATCCCGGTCATTCCGGTCATCACGCAGAGGATTGCTGCCATTCTTCGTACATCTTTCTTTCTGATCATCCGATCGCCTCCGCTTTTCCTCTCCTGCTCCGGCTGCCTTTCTTTCTCGCACACCCTGCAGCAGGATCTTTTTTATTTCATTCCTTTTACTTGCAATATTATCTATGTTTATGTTAAAATACTCAAGAACCAGTTTTCAAAAATTGTGCCAAATGAGACAATTTGAGTGTTTTTGTCCAATTTGGAATGGATAAAGGAGTTTTGTGCTTTATGTTAAAGCTGCCTATACAGGAAGAGCATGTCTCTGTCCGCAGAACCTACCTGCTTTTGATGAAAGCGCTTCTGGATCTGCTGGCGGAAATGCCGTTTGAAAAGATTTCCCTGACGGATATCTGCCGGGTATCCATGGTCTCCCGCTCTACCTTCTACCGGTATTTTGAGGATAAGTACGATCTGCTCCACTACTGCATCAAAATGTATATTGAAGGACTTCGTCCGGTGGAGGACCTTTTATATTTCAGGAACATGAACTCCCTGCGGATCTTTTTGACGTTCCTGCTCTCACAGGCGCAGGAAAACCTTGCCCAGTACCAGAAGATCTACCAGGTAAATAAAAACGGGTCCCTGATGTTCCTGATCCAGCATGATCTCGCTGAAATCCTGGCTGAGAGCGGATGGCACGGGGAAAGCAAAGGGTACCGCCTGAAGATCGCGATGCCGCTCTATGTTTCGTTTATGTCAAGTTTTTACCTTACAACGCTAAAATCCTACCTGGAGCTGGCCGATGACTACACGATCGCTGATTATGTGGAAAATGTGTGCCGGTTTGTCCAGAGGGATTTCTGGGAGGCAAAGGAAGACGAGACATGACAAAATGCCGCCTGTCACCGTTTTTTACCAGGTGAACAGACGGCATTCTTTCTATATTTTATATATTCTATTTTCTCTTCTCTGCGTGTTCATCCCACGCCGGAACATCGATCCCCGCAACTTTCGAGGTAAACGCGGTTCCGTCATTCTTTTCAAAGTGTTCCCACGCCCGAAGCACATATTTGAATCCGATATACTGTAACGGAAGGTTGCAGTAAACCATGAGGATATTCGCAAAATCACTGAGATCCCAGAGGGCACTCAGATCCATGCCGGCAATATTTGTGATGACGCCGAAGGAAATGACAACAAGGCAGAGCACACGGATCGTATTGATAAATGCAGGCCGTGTCGAGATCCGGTTCGCGCACATCTCCGTGAAGGACATAAAGCCTACCAAGCAGGTGAACGCAAACAATCCGAAGCAGACGCTGACGAGCATCGTCACAAGATGGTAGATGGTTCCGGTTCCGGTGAGTGCGCCGCATGATGTCAGGAAACGGTCAAGTTTCCCGAGCTCAAACCATGCCGCACTGTCCTCCGTGAGCCACATTCTTCCCATGACAACGACAAAACCTGTCAGGGTGCAGATCACGATCGTGTCGAGGAATACGCCGAGTGCCTGGACACAGCCCTGATCACACGGATGGTTCGCATCTGCTGCCGCTGCCGGCATCGTGATGGTTCCCTGTCCTGCCTCATTTGACATCAAGCCGCGCTTGATGCCCTGGCTTAATGCGATGCCGAACGCTCCGCCGAAGACTGCTTCCGGACGGAATGCCTCGGAGAAGACTGCTCCGAAGAACCACGGGATCCTCGGGATGTTAAAGACGATGAGGAGGACAACCGTCAGGATATAGATTACTGCCATGACCGGAACTAACAGGTCTGTGACCTTTGTGACTTTTTTGATCCCGCCAAAGCTGATGATCGCCGTCGCAACAATGAGAACTGCGAAGGAGATCCAGTAAAGGGACGAATTCGTCTCAATCACGGTCCCGGTAAACACGCCCGCGATCGCGCCGACCGCAGAGATCGTGTTGAAGCCCTGTGCCGGGAAGCAGAGGAACGCGTAGATAATATAGAGGACACTGAGCGCCGCTCCTGCCCACGCTGCATTCTTCAAAAGTCTTCTTCCGTAGAATGGCAGGCCGCCCACATACTCATCATCTTTTCGCTCTTTAAAGATCTGGGAGAGCGTCGCCTCCACGAAAGCCGTCGACATTCCGAAGAACGCAGAGATCCACATCCAGAACAGAGCGCCCGGACCGCCCGTGGAGATCGCGCCGGTGACACCCAGGATGTTTCCGGGACCGACACGCATCGCCGTCGACAAGAGGAATGATGCGAGGGATGAGATTCCCGTTCCGCTGCTCTTCTGCCTCATCAGGACATGGAGTCCGTAGCGGAATTTCCGCACCTGGATAAAACGCAGACGGAATGTAAAATAAATTCCCGTTCCGACTAAAAGAATGATCGCCAGACTGAAATTCCCGAGGATCGGGATCTTCGCATACCAGTCAAAGTTTGTCGGAAAATCCCAGAACAGGTTTGAGACGATCTGGATCTTCCCGCATATGGCATTTACGGCCTGAAACAATGCTTCCATAGCTTTTTCCTCCTCATGATCTCTTATTTGTGTGAATGACCGGATCGAACGCCCCGGCATTTTCACACGCCGCAGTCGAATTCAGATTATCGTTCCACGCTGCGAAATTTGCGCATTGATTTTCGATATTCCGGACTCGTTTTTGTATATGTTTCTATAATATCTCTGATATTTGGTATTTTCAAGAAAAATTTGTCATATTTCAGAAATTTGTAAAGTTCATGTTCCTTCCACATTTCATTCCGGTATACTTTCAGAAACACACAGCGCCCCATACCCCAATCTCGGATTCGGATACTCCAGCTCGGACGGCAGCCGTTTCGCCCCTTTCCTCAGGTACGCTTTCACTTTCTCCCCATAAAGGTACGGGTCATTCCCTCTCACGATCCCCCACTCCATGAGAAGCGCCGCGGCTCCGGCGACGAGGGGCGCCGCAAAGGACGTTCCTGTGACCGCCTCATATCCGCCTCCGCTCTTCGGAGCCATGATCCCGACGCCCGGCGCTGCGAGATCCGGCTTCTGGGCATGGTAGATTCTGGTGTCCCCGCGGCCGGAAAACGGGGCATAGATCCCGGTCCGGCTGTCGTAGGCGCCGACAGTGAGCGGACGAAACGCCGTGGACGGGATCGTGAGCGTCGTCTCCGGCGACGGTTCGAGAAAAGCCGTATTCTGCCCGAGTGCGGCGGATGACGGAAGCCAGAGATCCACATATGTATCTTCCCGCCCCTTTCCGAGAAACCGGAAAATCCAGATTCCGCTCTCCACATACGCCTGCTCCGGAACGAACTCGATGTAGATCTCCTGGGCGGCATTAAACGGGGACGGCTCCCCGTAATAGATCAGAAGCTCCGTCTCCCCGATCCGGATCCGGTCCGTCCCACGTATCGGAAGCAGTTCGAACTCCGCGTCACTGGACGGATCTCTCAGAAAGATCCGCATCCCGTCCTCATAATTTTTCCAGATCTGTACTCCGAATCCCGTTTCATAATTGCCCACCGAAAGGCGGACTTCCGCGATCCTTCCGGGCACGATCACCGGTCTTGCGTGTCCTCCTGAATCCCCCTCGTTCCCCGCTCCGGTCACAAATACGAAGCGTCCCATCTGCGCCAGGGAATCGAGATACCTCTCCAGAAGTCCGCCGCCGTCATGCGACCCGTATGTATTTCCGAAGCTTAAGTTCACCGCCATCGGTCTCCCCAGCTCCAATGCCTTTCGCACAGCAAGATCCATCCCGCTCATCAGCTCTGCCGTCCTCGGAAATCCTGCCGGATCCGGGATCCCAAGACGGACAACGATCAGCTCGCTCTCATATGCGGCCCCGCGGTACAGCCCGCCGCTTGCTCTCCCGTTTCCGGCCGCGATCCCCGCCACCGCTGTCCCGTGACCACTCGTGTCAAACGATGGACTTCCGAAATTTCCTGGTGTTTTCTCCCCGCGGAGCAGCTCATCGATTTCCGCCTTTTCATATGTCTTCCCGGTGACCTGATCGTCCAGATACAAAATTCTCGTAGTTCCATCTTCATTCCGGAAATCCTCGTGAAACAGATCGATCCCGGAGTCGATCACCGCCACCAGAACGCCTCTTCCTGTGAGTCCCTCATTTCCGCTCTGTGACGGAAGAAAGCAGGAGGCCGCTCTCGCCCGGTTCAGGGCAAAGAACAGCCTCTTTGGTTTCTCCGCATATTCAATTTCCCGAAGTGCAATCACTCCCGGGACATCCCGCTCCGGGATCCGGAGGATCGCAAAATCATTTAAAAGATATGTCCCCGAAACAGTTGGGAATTTTTCTCTCAGCACAGACGCAAGATCCCCGTGGTATTTCACGATGATCTCCCAGGTCCGGTCCGCCCTGTCATATCCAATATTCAGCTCCTTTGTCCGCTCTCTCGTCTCCTCCGGAACGGAAAGTGCCAGATTTAAGAGATTTTCAGCCTTCTGATCTTCCATATCCGCCGTGCCGCATCTCCTCTGTCCCCTGCCTGTCTCACGCCGGCGAAACTTACACGCCGGATCCCACATCATCACGATCTGACGCAGATTCCAACGCAGACAGATTCATTCCGGATATTTTATGCAGTGACTGCGGATCCTGTTCCGAACCTCTATCCGAAGATTACAAACGTCTGCATCAGGTACATGAACACCGGGATCGTCACCATGCTGATCACGGTTGTCACAGTGATGACGGTACAGGCAAACTCATAGTCCCTGTCATACTCCCGCGCCATGATCCCCATCTGTGCCATCGCCGGCATCACGGTCAGCATGAAGAATACCTCTCTCATCTCCTGTGTCACCGGCAGGAGTCTGAGGAACACAACGGCGGTCGCCGGCACCATGATAAACCGCATAAGGACCGCCACAACGATATCTTTTCCGATCCTGATCGATGATGTTTCCATGTTCCGGATCACGCTTCCGATAAACACAAGTGCCAACGGGGATGTGACCCCGCTGATCATGGACAGCGGTTTCAGGATAAAATCAGGGACTTCGATCCTGAAAAAGACTGCTGCCATTCCAAGAAACATTCCTACGACCGTCGGGCAAAACAGATTTTTGATATTCTGCGCCCATCTCGCACTCTTGCCGTTTTTTTCTCCCCGCTGCAGCAGACTGATCCCCAGCGTCCAGAAGAGGACTGTGCTCGCGATATAATAGATCGCGCCGACGGAAGTGATCCCCTCTCCCCAGAGCGCCTGGATCACAGGAAATCCGATAAAAACGACATTCGGGAAACCCGCTGCCACGATAAAAGTATCCCGCCTGTCCTCCCTGATGCGGCACACCTTTGCCGTCACTGCCGCTAAACAGACGCACATTAAGATCAGCGCAAACACATACGGCACCTTTGTGATCAGGAACAGAAGGCGTTCCCGGCTTTCCAGGTCTCGATAGATATTATAAAACATATAGAACGGGAGCGTCGCCTCCACCGTAAATTTAGAAAGAAAATCCATTCCGTTTTTTCCGAACCATTTCTTTCCGGCGAAATAGAAGCCCATTCCGATCAATATCAACAGTGCAAAAATACTTTTTATCGATTGTAAGACCATTCCCATCCCCCTGAATCCATAAAAGAGTCGTAACTGTTCAGTACCCTCACAGTTACGAGCAAAAATCCATTCCAGATCGGCTTCGCCGATGGGATTTTTGCCTTCCGTCCCATGTTTTATTACGGTCAGCGCAGCAAGTGCGCAGACCTACTGAATAGTTACAAAGAGTCTATAAAAAGACCCCCGGAGCCATCAGACCCGGGGGCATCGTGCAAATGACACGTTTGATCCTGTTACTGTGCAGTTGTAATATTCATGACAATGCTGTCAAGAGCACTTGCATTTTTGATCCTTCCGTTGGTATAGATCACAACCATATATCCATCCTGTTTCCGGCAGTAGTAAGTGTTTGTTGTCTTCTTTCCGGTTACTGACGCTTTGTAATACTGCTGATTTGCGATCGTCACAGCAGCAGCCTGCGTTGCCTGGCCTTTCTGTGCTTTCTCAATACCGACAAGTGTATTTACAAATGTCTGTGCATCCATATCCGGTTTATTCTTCATATCGAGATAATAGATCTCAACATCACCGTTATCTGTGCTCATGCAGAGATCCTGTGTGCGGTACGGGTTTCCGATCGCATTATATTCGCTGCCGATATAGTCGTCACCGACATCTTCTTTTGTCTCCGTTGTTCCGATGATCTGCGGGATGCAGAGGTTCGACCAGGTATTGTAATATCTTCCTCCTGTGATATGTCCCTTCGGAGCAGTTGTTCTCGGCGCTACCCAGCTTCCATCGTCACCAAATGTATAATCAACGCCGTCAATGTTTCTTGTGGTGTTGGAGACCATAATGTGGGTTGCCGGATCGATATAGTACCATACTTCATTTCCGCGTCCGTCTCCCTCTTCGGATTTGATCCATCCGCTTGCGAGGTTTCCGTCCTTGTCATAATAACGCCAGTTGTTTTTTGCGTCACTCTCCCAGCCGTACTTTGTTTCTCCGGAAGCAGTCTCATCTGCAAATGCAGTCACCATATTTACACTGCCGATCGCTGCAGCGAGCGCTGCCATAAGCATAACTTTCTTTAATTTCATTTTCAATCCACTCCTTCATGGGTTTTTATCAACTAATGCCATTATACAGGGATTTTTTTGAGAACGCAAGCGCTAAGAACTGGAGGATGGCAGGATTTATGAAAAATTAAGAAAAAAGCGGCAAATTTTGTCATTTCTGACATAGATTTGCCGCTTTTTCCACTTGTTTGTATCTATGATCCCTGCATCCGATATCCGTTCCCGGTAGCGATGTTCCGCTGCAGTTTCCGGTCATCGATCAGGATTACTTTCTCATGATGATCTCGTCTCTTCCCGGTCCGTTGGAAACCATGGTGATCGGCACTCCGATCTCTTCCTCGATCGTCTCGATATACTTCTTGCAGTTCTCCGGAAGATCCTCGTAGTTCTTGATTCCGCGGATCTCGCACTTCCAGCCCGGAAGAGTCTTGTATACCGGTTTTGCCTTCTCAAGCTCCGGAGTTGTCGGGAAGTCTTTTGTTACCTTTCCGTCGATCTCGTAGCCTACACAGATGTGAAGCTCGTCAAGATATCCTAAAACGTCAAGAACCGTGAGGGCAACCTCTGTGGAACCCTGGATCTGAACGCCGTATCTTGTAGCAACAGCATCGAACCATCCCATTCTTCTCGGACGTCCTGTTGTCGCACCGAACTCACCGCCGTCGCCGCCGCGTCTTCTTAACTCGTCTGCCTCGTCTCCGAAGATCTCGCTGACGAATGCGCCTGCGCCGACTGCGCTGGAGTAAGCCTTAACGACTGTTGTGATGTTCTTGATCTCGTACGGCGGAATGCCTGCGCCGATCGCGCCGTATGCAGCCAATGTGGAGGAAGATGTAACCATCGGGTAGATACCGTGATCCGGATCCTTTAAGGAACCGAGCTGGCCCTCTAAAAGGACATTCTTTCCTGCCTTGATCGCATCGCGAAGGTATTTGGATGTGTCGCATACATACGGAGCGACCATCTCCTTGTACTCCATAAGAGTATTGAAGATCTCCTTCGGATCAAGAGCCGGCTGATGATATAAATGCTCTAACATTACATTTTTCAGTGTGCAGACATTCTCGATCTTGTCCATCAGTTCCTTCTCGTCGCCGAATAACTCGTTGACCTGGAAACCGATCTTTGCATATTTATCAGAATAGAACGGAGCAATTCCGGACTTTGTGGAGCCGAAAGACTTACCAGCCAGACGCGCTTCCTCATAAGTATCAAATAAAATGTGGTACGGCATTAAGATCTGTGCTCTGTCGGACACGAGGATCTTCGGCATCGGAACGCCCTGGCTTGTCAGGTCGTTTAACTCATTTACAAGGAACGGGATGTTTAATGCCACGCCGTTGCCGATGATGCTTGTTGTATGATTATAGAATACACCGGACGGAAGAAGATGAAGGGCAAATTTTCCGTAATTGTTGATAATTGTGTGACCAGCGTTGCTGCCGCCCTGGAAACGGACAATAATGTCGGATTCCTTTGCCAGCATATCTGTGATTTTGCCTTTTCCCTCGTCGCCCCAGTTGGCGCCTACGATTGCTCTAACCATGTTCTAATATCCTCCTTTGGACGTTCAAACGGAATGCACTTTGCGCATCCCGGCGTCTTACGCAGTTGTAGCTGTCATATTCATGACACTTTCATAGTTTACAACAAAAGTCTCCATAAGTAAAGTCAATATTTATTATGAAGTCCATAATAGCAGCTTATGCATTACTATACACGGCCGGATCCGTCACCCCCGACGTTCCCTCAGCACTTCTAAAAACCGCTCTCCCGCCGGTGAGATCGGTACCTTCCGGTCCGTCACGACGCAGATCTCGCGCTCCGGCATCATCTCCCGGAAGGCAAGCTCAAAGAGTTCTCCGCTCTCGATCTTCTCCTTCGCGAATTCCTCCATCACGCAGCCGATCCCCATGTTCCGGATCGCGAACTGGACGATCATATCACTGGTGGCGAGCTCAAACTCCGGTTCCAGGACGATCCCGCGCTTTTCCAGGAAGCGGTCCATGAACTTTCTCGTACTCGTATCCTTTTCAAGGAAAATACAGGGCAGATGCTCCAGTTCCCCGTACTCCATCCGCTTTCCCTTCAGCGTCCAGAACTTGTTTCCGGCGACAAAGGTATTCCGGATCTTCTTCACCTCAAAGGCTTCCACCTCCGGTCTCGCGTCAAACGGCGTGCTCACAACGCCGAAATCGATCTTTCCCTCGTACAGAGACTCGATCGTCTCCGGCGTCGGCGCATTGGAGACCATGACCTTGATATTCGGATATCGCTCGTGGAAGGTCTCCAGGTACGGAAGCAGGTAGAACTGCAGTGTCATATCGCTCGCGCCGATCCGCACCTCTCCCATGTCCATATCCACGAGGCGCTTTAACATCTCCTCGCCGTCCAGGATGTTTTCCATCCCGCGCTCCACATAAGGATACAGGAGTTTTCCCTCCGTGGTCAGTTTTACGCCTTTCTGGGTCCGCAGAAAAAGTTTCGTGTTCAGCGCTTTTTCCAGCTGCTTGATCGCCTGGCTCGCCGCAGGCTGGGAAATGCAGAGCGCCTCTGCTGCAGCGGTAATGCTGCCGAGGCGCCCTACATAATAAAATACTTTATAATATTCTGTACTGATGCTGCTCGCATGTTCCATTATACATTGATCTCCGCTTTTACTCCGAGAAGATCCGCATTTTCCTTTAAGATCGGGCGGACAACCTCATCAAGGAACTCATCAACCTGTCTCGGTGCGCGGCCGACATACTTCTTCGGATCCATAGTCTTCTTTAACTCGTCGAGGCTTAAATTGAAGGACGGATCTGCAGCGATAAGCTCTAAGAGATTGTTGTCCTTTCCTTCCACTTTGACGTTCTTTCCTGCCTCCATGGAGAGCTCACGGATGCGCTCATGGAGTTCCTGCCTGTCTCCGCCGGCTTTTACCGCATCCATCATGATATTCTCGGTCGCCATAAACGGAAGCTCTGCCATTAAGTGTTTCTCGATCACCTTCGGATATACCACAAGACCGTCGACAACGTTTAAGTAGAGATCCAGAATACCGTCGATCGCAAGGAATCCTTCCGGCACGGAAAGACGCTTGTTCGCGGAGTCATCCAGAGTACGTTCGAACCACTGGGTGGAGGCAACGAGCATCGGGTTCATCATATCGGACATCACATAGTTCGCTAAGGAAGCGATACGCTCACTTCTCATCGGGTTTCTCTTATATGCCATCGCGGAAGATCCGATCTGGTTCTTCTCAAACGGCTCTTCCACTTCTTTTAAGTGCTGGAGAAGGCGGATATCATTGGAGAATTTGTGGGCGCTCTGCGCGATCCCGGCAAGAACAGAGAGCACACGGCTGTCGATCTTTCTGGAATACGTCTGTCCGGATACCGGGAAGCACTGGGAGAATCCCATCTTCGCAGCGATCCGTCTGTCCGCCTCGCGGCACTTCTCATGATCCCCGTCAAAGAGTTCCAGGAAGCTTGCCTGGGTTCCTGTCGTTCCCTTGGAACCAAGTAATTTCATGGAACCGATCACATGGTCAAGGTCCTCAAGGTCAAGGCAGAGTTCCTGCAGCCATAAGGTCGCACGCTTTCCGACCGTTGTCGGCTGCGCCGGCTGGAAGTGTGTGAAGGCCAGTGTCGGAAGTTCTTTATATTTATCCGCAAAGTCGGAAAGTTCTTTCATCACGTTGATGAGTTTCTTTCTGACGAGCTTTAACGCCTCTGTCATAAGAATGATGTCTGTATTGTCGCCGACGTAGCAGGAAGTTGCACCCAGATGGATGATCCCCTTTGCCTTCGGGCACTGGAGTCCGTAAGCGTATACATGGGACATGACATCATGGCGGACAAGCTTCTCTCTCGCTTTTGCTTCCTCGAAGTTGATATCCTCCGCATGGGCTTTTAACTCTTCGATCTGCTCATCTGTGATCGGAAGACCGAGTTCTTTTTCTGTCTCAGCTAATGCGATCCATAATTTTCTCCATGTGCGGAATTTCTTCTCCGGAGAGAAAATGTACTGCATTTCCCTGCTTGCGTATCGCTCAGAGAGCGGGCTCTGGTATCTGTCGTTCATGACAAAATCCTCTTTTCTAATTCAATGTTTTTGTAGTTCAATATACTTTCACGAATTTTCAGCTAACTATGGGGTTTTGTGGAACATTAAAATTCCCCTTGTTATTTCTCATAACTTCCGCGGATATCTTCTTCCGGCGGATCCACCGGATACTCTCCGGAAAAGCATGCCGTACAGATCGGAAGTCCGTTTGCCATTTCACTTAAGCGCTCCATCTTTAAGTAGGCTAAAGAATCTGCTCCGATCACCTTGCAGATCTCATCCACGGTACGGTTGTGGGCGATCAGCTGTTCGCTGGACGGAATATCGGTTCCGAAGTAGCACGGGTAAAGGAACGGCGGCGCGGAGATCCGCATATGGACTTCCTTCGCTCCTGCCTCACGCAGCATATCCACGATCAGGTTGCTGGTCGTTCCGCGGACGATAGAGTCGTCGATCATAACGACGCGCTTTCCTTCCACGGCCTCTTTTAAGACGTTCAGTTTGATCCGGACCGCAGACTCACGGCTGCTCTGTCCCGGTTTGATGAAAGTTCTTCCGACATAGGAGTTCTTTACGAACGCCATCGCATACGGGATTCCGGATTCCATGGAATATCCGAGGGCGGCAGCATTTCCGGACTCCGGAACGCCGACAACAATATCTGCGTCCACCGGGGAATCCTTTGCAAGGCAGCGGCCCGCATAGATCCTGGAGTGGTAGACGCCGACGCCGTCAAAGACGCTGTCAGGTCTCGCAAAGTAAATATATTCAAAAATACATCTCGCCTCTTTTTTCGGGTCATGCATCGCGAGGTTGGACTTGATGCCATCCTTATTGATCGTCACGATCTCGCCCGGAAGCACGTCGCGGACAAAGGTAGCACCGATCGTGTCAAGCGCGCATGTCTCGGAGGTCAGGATATAGGCATTATCACGCTTACCGATGCAGAGCGGCTTGAAGCCCTGCGGGTCACGGGCGCCGATCAGCTTTCTCGGGCTGGAGATCACAAGGGAGTAGGCACCCTTGATCTTCTTCATCGCGTTTGCCACGGCCTCCTCAGCAGTTCCCACCTTGCAGCGCTCTCTGGCGATGTGGTAGGCGATGACCTCGGAGTCGATCGTGGTCTGGAAAATCGCTCCGTCGTAAGCGAGCTCTCTGCGGAGCTCCGGCGCATTGACAAGGTTTCCGTTGTGCGCCAGCGCTAAAGTTCCCTTCACATAGTTTAAAACGAGCGGCTGGGTATTCTCGATCGTACTGCTCCCGGCCGTGGAATACCGGACATGACCGACACCGATATTTCCCTTTAATTTTTCCAGTTTCTCTGACGTGAAGACTTCGTTGCAGAGTCCCATCCCCTTACAGGCATTGACAACACCTTTCGGTCCGTATGTATCGCTCACCGCGATTCCGCAGCTCTCCTGTCCGCGGTGCTGTAAAGCGAACAATCCGTAGTAAATGGTAGACGCAACATCATTTCCGTCCAGATCGTACATTCCGAAAACGCCGCACTCCTCGTGCAGCTCATCTGTTCCCCAGTCTAAAGTAAGTGATTTCTCCATAAATGCTTTTCATCCTCTGATTTATAAGTTTTTACGATAAAACAGCAGTGTTTCAGTAGAAATTATAATACATACCATATGGAAAATCAAGAAAAAGTTCAGTTTCCGGGCGTCCTGCGTACTTCTTTGTGAAACCAGAACAAATTTCCGGCTCCTTTTTCGATCCCGATACCATAAATTTCCCCTTCCGTCTCAGAGACAGATTCCCCGGAGTGTCCCGCCTCCAGCTCCGGCACCAGGAAGGTCTTCTCCGTCATCCCGGATCTCGCATACGAGTATGCGAACCAGAGAAGCTCCAGCAGCAAAAGGATCCTTGCAGTCTTTACGGCGGCTTTTCTTATCTTTTCCCTTCGGTATCCGTGTCTCCACGGATGGTATGGACGATACAGATAGCGGATAGCGTTCCCTCCTTTCAGGATTTTTTAGGGTTCGTTTTCACAGTTTAACGGTTTCCTATGTAGTTTTTCAATATGCATTCTTATTATATCTTTTTTCCCGCATTTTCTCAACTGAAAAATGGCCCGCAGGATCATACCCTAAAATGAAAATTTAAATTCCACTTCTCCAAAGGGCGGTGGAGTTTACTCTTGCACAGTTGATATTTACTCATGCATACTGATATGATACTTTAATCGTCCTTCTGACAGCAGTAGAAGGAGTTTGACTATGAGTAAATATATCCCAGGCAACCAGAAGCATCTCACCATAGAG
>NZ_JAWQDE010000012.1:0-100746 GCF_036318045.1 Clostridium sp. CM74B_53
GGGATGGACGGACCGCTGGTGTACCGGTTGAGCTGCTAAGCTCATGGCCGGGTAGCCAAGTCTGGCAGGGATAAACGCTGAAGGCATCTAAGCGTGAAGCCCCCCTCAAGATGAGATATCCCATTCGTTAAGAAGTAAGACCCCTTGAAGACGACGAGGTAGATAGGGCAGAGGTGGAAGTGCAGTAATGCATGGAGCTGACTGTTACTAATCGGTCGAGGGCTTATCCAGGAAGGTCAAGTGGAGATTCAAAGGTTGATGATGTTCAGTATGTGGTTTTGAAGGTATGTTATCTATGCACGAGTGGCTCAGTGGTGGAGTATCGCCTTGCCAAGGCGAGGGTCGCGGGTTCGAATCCCGTCTCGTGCTCTCAATGATACAAAAAAGGAGATATCCGTTGGATACCTCCTTTTTTGTATGTTCGAGCCCTGCCGGGTTCGAACGGTTCGAATGTCTACGCTCCGCTCCGGTCGTCGCAGTCGAACGTCCCCCGGACGTTCTGCGACGTCTCGTGCTCTCAAAGAGATAGAAAAGGGGCTGTCGCATTAGCAAATATTTTTTGCTGGGCGGCAGCCCCTTTTTTTCGCATGTTCGAGCCTTGCCGGGGTCGAGCGGTTCGAAGTCTACGCTCCGCTGCGGTCGTCGCAACAATTTCAAATACTTGTAAAACATAAGATTGCATGGTATGATAAAATATGTTCGGAAATGCTGGTTGATGGCATAAATCCAATTCTGTTAATGACACGCAGGAAGGTTGGATCATTGCTTACGAGCTGATTAAAGGAAAAACAGACATGAAGAATATATTTGAGACGGATCCGGAAAGTCACTATCGATTTTCATGGGATTTCAAGGTGAGTGTCAATGTCTCCTGGCGGCAGTTTGCACAGGAAAAGTTCGTGCAGGATGTGTGTGATATTCTGGAGGAAGAATATTTTCCTGCCTCCAATCTGATCATGGAATTGACGGAGCATTGTCAGGCGTTGGATGAACAGATCCTGAAATGGCATATTGCGGAATTTCACAAATATGGAGTTGGGATTTCGGCAGATGATTTTGGAAGCGGATATTCTTCTTTCAATCTGATGAAAACTCTGGATTTTGACTGCATCAAGATCGATCAAAGCTTTATCCGAAATATTCTGGTGCAGCCTGCCGATCAGATCATGGTCCAGTCGATCATTAATTTTGCAAAGGCACTTGGCGTATCGGTTTGTGTAGAGGGAATCGAAAGCGAAGAAATTTTTCGGTTTATCCGTGAGGCGGATCCGGGGATGTATCAGGGATATCTGTTTGCGCAGCCGCTGACGATCACAGAACTGGAGAAGTTTAAAAAAAAGAAGCTTTTAATATGAATCATGAGAAAGGGGCATAGCTGTTTTAAGGCAGTTGTAAGCGTATGGGAAAACATAGGGATGGCTTTAAGAGCCGGACAGGATTTGTGCTGGCCTGCATTGGGTCGGCAGTCGGTATGGGGAATATCTGGAGGTTCCCATATATGGTATCGGATTGGGGTGGAGTGACATTTTTACTTCCATATGTTCTATTTGTAGTTCTAATTGCGTCTACCGGCGTGATCGAGGAAATGGCGCTTGGCCGCGCGGCAAAGAGCGGACCGATCAGGGCATTTGGCAAATGTACGGAGATCCGCACCGGAAATAAGCGGACGGGTGAGGTGATCGGTGTGATTCCGGTTCTTGGCTCTCTGGCGTTGGCGATCGGATATACGGTGGTCGTAGGATGGATCTTTAAATACGCGTTTCTTGCGATCACTGGCGGGCTGTTCCGGATGGGACAGGATATGGACGCAATCGGCGGACTCTTCGATGGAACGGCATCGTCCTTCGGAAATAACCTTTGGCAGGTGATCGCTATGATCGTGACGGGCGTGATCATGGCTTATGGAATCGCAGGCGGAATCGAAAAAGCGAATAAGGTCATGATGCCCCTACTGTTTGTATTGTTTCTGGGACTTGGCGCCTACATTTTCACACTGCCGGGTTCCGGACATGGATACCGGTATATTTTTACATTGAATCCACAGGGGCTGTTGAATCCGAGATTGTGGATTTATGCTTTCGGACAGGCATTTTTCTCCCTGTCCATCGCCGGAAACGGAACCGTTATCTACGGCTCCTATCTGAGTGACGAGGAAAATGTAGTGAGTTCCGCGAGAAATGTGGCAGTTTTCGATACCCTGGCGGCGCTGCTTGCGGCTCTCGTGATCATTCCGGGAATGGCAGCCGGCGGGGCAGAGCTTTCTTCCGGCGGACCGGGTCTCATGTTTATCTATCTTTTAAATGTATTTAACGGGATGCCGGGCGGACGCATCGTGGAGCTGGTATTTTATATCTGCGTCCTGTTTGCCGGTTTAAGCTCTCTGGTAAACCTCTATGAGGCACCGGTGGAGATGATGCAGGAGCGTTTTGGATTGAACAGAAGAAGTGCCGTGATCGTGATCGCCGTGTTCGGAGGCGCGATCGCGCTCATGATCCAGGGAATCGTTTCCGGCTGGATGGATGCAGTGTCGATCTATATTTGCCCGCTCGGTGCCATGCTGGCGGCGATCATGTTCTTCTGGGTTGCCGGAGAGGACTTTGCGCTTACCGCGGTCAATAAAGGAACCAATAAACCGATCGGCGGCTGGTTTATCCCGTTGGGGAGATTTGTACTGGTGCCGGCGGCTTTTATCGCTCTTGTGGCGGGGGCGCTGCTTGGGGGAATTGGCTGATAAGAGATACTTCCGTGTTTCGTCAGGAGAAATCTGAGGACGATACGTGGAAATTTAATTGAGGAGGTAATTTACAAATATGAGCAGATTAAACGAATTGCTCCAACAGGCGGGCAATATTGGGCGGAATGAAGACGGTTCGATCACACGGCTGGGATTTTCAGAAAAATATTTCCAAGTGCTTGAGTTTTTAAAAGGACGCATGCAGGAGCTGGGAATGCAGGTGGAGACTGACCCGGTGGGAAATCTTCATGGCGTATTGCAGGGGAGTGACCCGGAAGCAAAATCCATCGTGCTCGGTTCCCACATGGATACAGTTATGCAGGGCGGTGTTTATGATGGAATGCTGGGTGTGACCGGTGCCCTGGAAGTTGCGGCCCGCTTAAAGGAAGAAGGACGTACCCTGCGCCATCCATTGGAGATCTGGGGCTTTAACATGGAAGAATCCAGTATTCTTGGCGGCACATTTGGAAGCAGATGTGTGACAGGGATGCTCGATCCGGACATTCCCGGATATGCGGAAAAATTAGCAAAGTTTGGCTGCAGTCCGGAAAAAGCAAAAGCAGCCAAGAGAGATATCAGCAAGTATGAGTGTTATCTGGAATATCATATCGAACAGGGCGATAAACTCGATCATACGGGAATCGATGTGGGAGTTGTCAGCGGAATCGTCAGCATCATCGACTATAAGGTAACGGCAAAAGGCATGAGCAACCATGCGGGCACAACGATGATGGCTAACAGAAAAGATGCGCTTGTCGGAATGGCAAAGCTGATCGTAGCAGCAGAAGAGCGGGCAAGAGAACTGAACGACACGCTTGTATTTACGGTCGGAAAGATCTCTGTATCACCCGGACAGGAAAATGTAATTCCGGGACAGGCTGTGGCGAACTTTGAGATGCGTCATATGGACAAAGCTGTAACAGATCAGTTCTATGCAGATATTCAGGCACTCGCAAAAGAGATTCCGAACTGTGAGTTTGAATTTGTAAATACCGGTGCCAAATATTCCACACCGTGTGATCCGAGATTGATCAAACTGATCGACGATGTCTGCACGGAAAAGGGAATCAGCCATATCATCATGCCCAGCGGTGCAGGCCATGACGCAAATTCGATGGCCCACGAAGGAGTTCCGATCGGTATGATCTTTGTCCCGAGTGTCAAGGGTATCAGCCATCAGGGTGACGAATATACAAAACCGGAACATATCGATATGGGGGCGGATGTTCTGTATCAGACTGTGTTAAAACTGGATGAAAATGGATTTTAATTTTATAGATGATTGAATGAATGGCCAAATTTGGAAAACTATATAAATGAATGCGCTCACAGCTGCAAAAAATAAGCTGGAAGAGGGCGAGAAGATCGTACAGATCATGCAGATTACAGAACTCTGAGCCGGATTTTACAAAGCAGCCGAAGATCGCGGATTTCGCGTCTGAGTATTTCTGCGAGGAGCTTGGTGAATCTGGTGTTGGAAGCCGTGCGGCTGTCGGTGTTGCGGTTCTTCCGGGAGAAGCGCCAGTGGAGATTGCGGTCATTGCGGGGGTAGGAAGTATAAAATATTAGATTAAGAAGGAAAAGCTGCTGCCAGGAAGTTGTGCAGCAGCTTTTTAACAGAAAATTTATCTCACAATAAATATAGAAAAACACTGTTTACAGAGAACTTCTTGGGAAAGGAAAACTTTCAATCACATTAGCGACACACTGGACAGACCGCATTATTTCGACGTTGGAGAACAGGGAGACAGACATCGGAATTACCCCGCGTGTCTTTTATTCGAAGGCGGTGGAGGCTGTGCCGATCTTTAGGGAACCGTTATTTCTGCTTAGTTCAAAAAGCGTTTCTGATTACCCTGAGGTTGTGCAAGCACAGCAGTTAAAGCGTTTCAATGAAATCTATTTTGATTGGGGAACGGGGTTTGTGGAGTGGCATGAGAAGCAGATGAACCCGTTAGACCTGCCGCTTATGGTGACGGATACAACGGAGCTGATACCGGAACTTTTACGGATTCCTAATTCTTTCAGTATTATTCCTGCATGCATTTTTAAAGAAAAAGGAACTGATTGAGCAGTTTGAAAAGGAATGTAAAGAATATATACGGACGGTTGAGGACGTTATAAGTATTTAGCCGGAAAACATCTCTGCCGCCAGATTCGTAAATTCTTCCATAGCCTTTGATACATATCTCTTTTTCTTCCACATAACAGCGATGTCACGGCTTACATCATCGGAGTCCAGTTTGTAAAAAACGACGGGTTCATCGTGGTCAGACATGCGGACAACGGTGTCAGACAGGAGTGTGACACCGAGACCGGCACCGCAGGAGCGGTAGGCGGTGGCGAGCTGATCTAACTGCAGGCGGATATTTGGGGCAAAGCCATTCTGGGAACAGAGCTTCACGGCGCGCTCGTAGGCAATGGTCTCCGGGCGAAGCAGCAGGAACGGAGCCTTTGCGAAGGAAGAGAGGGAGACGGAAGGCGTAGCCGGATCTAAATGAACACCGCGGCGGATCTCGTCGGCGGTGAATTCCGCAGGAAGAAGCTCTTTTTTTATTCCCATAGAGGCAAAGAAATTCGGGTCACTTGGGACAGCGAGGAGAAAGTGATCCTCGAAGAGGATGACGGAGTCGAAGGCGTCACCCTGCTGGTCCACCGGATCCACGAGGATATCGAGCGCCTCATTCGCGAGACGCTTTTGTAATTCAAGAGATGGCGCTTCCTGAACGTCCAGAGAGATTCCGGGATAGCGGCGGCTGTATTCGGCAACGACCGGGAGAACGATGCTGGAGAGAAAAAAACTGGAGGCACCGATCCTTAGAGCACCTGTTTTGAGGTTGGAAAGGTCGTTGCAGTAGATCTTCAGATCATCTTCGATGCGGTGGAGTTTCTCCACGGCATCGATGTAGGCGCGGCCTGCGTCAGTTAAAAGAAGATGGGAGGAAGAACGCTCAAAGATGGGCTGACCTAACTCCTGTTCTTCTTTTTTTACTGCGATGCTGATAGCGGGCTGAGTGATATAGAGGTTCCTTGCTGCAGCGGAGAAGCTGCCGCAGCGGTAAATTTCATAGATGTAGTCTTTTGACTGGAACATTTTGTTCTCCTATAAATGATGTTGGGGTCAAAAGCTTTTGACCCCTCTGATACCGGATTGCTCTGCACTGCGTGCTCCCGCATCTCCGCTCTGCTTCGGTCGGTGCTAAACATGTGCCACTGGCACATAGCATCCTCAAAAACATTCGTAATTCGCTCATTTTTCTTTGAAAAATGGCTGCTTACTCATGTTTTTGGCGGGTCTCAAGGTCAAAAATTCTCCTGCAAGCAAGCTTGCGTCGAACTTCTGACCTTTTGACCCTAGTATTATATAAATATAATTAATGAAAAATATCAATATTATAAATTTGATTATATATGAGATCCATGGTATATTCAAGATGATCAAGGGAGGAAATAAAAATTACTGTACACGGGTAGGAATTTTCTGAACTGAAAATTCCGTACAATACAGTGGTGGTAGTGGATTTTGCCGATTCGGAATGCGAAGCATCGGCAAAATCAGTTACTGTTTGCGCAAGGCGTGAACAGTAAAAGGATTTATGTGCCGGGAAGAGAGGTTTTGACGGATCAAAATAACAGCAAATACGAACAGCAGCACAGCGGAGACAGTTTCCCGGAGATGATGAAAGAACGCGGGCTGTGCAAAAAGGGAGAAGGAAATGAGTTACTTAAAAACATTGCTTATCATCTGCCCGATCTTCTTTATTTCGGGTATCATTGATTCCATAGGCGGAGGCGGAGGCTTGATCGCACTGCCGACATACTTAATGATCGGATTGCCGGTCCGCTCGGCTTACGGCTGCAACAAACTGCAGGCAGGTCTTGGAAATCTGGTCTCAGCGATCAAGTATTTTAAAAACAACATGGTCGATCTGAGGATCGCACTGGTCTCAGCCATCACGGCGATGACGGGGGCATGGATCGGAACAAAGATCATCTTTCTCCTTCCGGAGGAGAGCATTCAGAAGGCCATCACGGTGGCACTTCCGGTGATTGCCCTCATTATGGTTCTCAGAAAGACAGACGCGAGAAACGTGATCATGAGAAGCGAGATATCAAAAAAAACAGTTGTTCAGGCCCTGATCGTCGGCGTGATCATGGGATTTTACAACAGTCTTTTCGGACCGGGGATCGGTACCGTAGCGATCATTGCATTTACGATGATCATGCACTATGATGCGAGATGCGCGTCCGGTAACGGTAAGGTCCTTATCGTACTTACGAACGCCATCGCTCTTGTAAGCTATGTGAAAACGGGAAATGTCGCTTACGAGATCGCGTGTCCGGCAGCACTCTGTGCCATTGCAGGAAACCTCGTCGGCGTCAATCTGGCGATCAGGAAGGGTGAGAAGATCATCAAACCGGTGATGTTAGTCGTAGTGATTCTCACTGTGATCAAATTTGCCTGGCAGAATCATCTGTGGGGTTAAAGGCATAAAATTCAATAAGGTTTACCTGTTTTTGTTTACCCATACAAAAGGGCTGGTCTTACTGTGGACCGGCTCTTTTTATGTAACAGGAAATTCCGGGGAATTCCCTGTTACACAAAAGGCACGAACGTGCCAAGGATGCGCACAGGGTAAGACTGCCGGTATATTTGCAGGGGCCGGATTCCTCAGGGCTTGTTTTTAAGGCAGGAATGAGATAAGATAGTGTTAAAAGAATTCAGGAAAGAAGTGGAAAAACTATGTATGATGAGTTAACAAAAAATGATATAAAGAAGATGGAAGAGGAGATCGAATACCGGAAACTTGTGGTCCGGAAAGAGGCGATCGAGGCGGTAAAAGAGGCGAGAGCCCAGGGCGACTTAAGTGAAAATTTTGAATATTATGCAGCGAAGAAGGACAAGAACAAGAATGAGAGCCGGATCCGGTATCTGGAGAGAATGATCCGGACGGCGAAGGTGGTCTCTGATGAGTCAAAAGACGATGAGGTCGGTCTCTACAACACGGTGGACGTGTATTTTGAGGATGACGATGAGACGGAGACCTATAAGATCGTTACGACGATCCGCGGAAATTCCTTAAAGGGACTGATCAGTTCCGAGTCCCCACTTGGAAGGGCACTTCTGGGGCATAAGGTCGGTGACCGGGTACATGTGCAGGTGAATGACAGAGCGGGATATGATGTGATCATCAAGCGTCTGGAGAAGACCGTGGATGATGGAAGCGACGCGATCCGGAGCTTTTAAAAAAGACATTTTTAAAGAAGACAGAGAGAGGTTGAGTATGAAGGATTTTAAAGTGGCGGGGTTTCCGCTGCCATTGTATGTCCTCATTCTGGCACTGACGGCGGCATGCATGTTTACGGGCTGTGTCCCGAAGAGTCTGGTTCCGGCGTTTTTGGTGTTGATGGTATTCGGTGAGGGCTTAAATGCGATTGGAAATAACGTACCGGTGGTGAAGACGTATCTCGGAGGATCTGTGATCTGTATTCTCGGTTCTGCGATCCTCACGGCAGGCGGACTGATTCCTGAGCAGACGCTTGAGACGCTCGATTATTTTGTTAATGACAGTGGCTTCCTGATCTTTTATATCGCGGCGCTGATTTGCGGCAGTCTCTTTAATATCGACCGGAATCTTTTGCTCAGGGCTACCGTGAAGCTTCTGCCGGTGGCGGTGATCTCTCTTTCTATGGGAATTCTGCTTTCAGGAATTATGGGGATCATCCTTGGGGAAGGTTTCTGGGGCGGGATCCTCTATATCGGAGTGCCTATGACCAGCGGTGGAATGACAGCGGGTACAGTTCCTCTTTCTGCCATGTACTCCCAGGCGCTCGGCGTGGAAGCGGCGGATGTGCTGACAAAGATGGCACCGGCCACAGTGCTTGGAAACTGTGTGGCGATTATTTTTGGCGGTCTTTTAAACAACTTCGGAAAAAAACATCCGGAGACGACCGGAAACGGTGTATTGGTGAATGATGGAAAAACGGTGAAAAAGACACCGCCATTGAAGCCGACATTTGCGTCTTTATGCACCGGGATGATCATTGCGTTCGCCTTTTATCAGCTTGGCGCGATCTTGCACAGGTTTGTTCCTGTGATCCCGACGTATGCGTGGATGATCATTGCGGTCGTGCTTGTGAAGGGAACCGGCATCATGTCCGAAGAGCTGGAGGATGCGGCAAGAGAGTGGGGGCAGTTTGCCATCAAGAGCTGGACGGCGGCGGCACTTGCGGGGATCGGCTTTACCCTGATCGATCTGAATACAATTTTGAAGACTCTGACACCGTTATATCTGATCACGGTGGTACTCATCGTGGGGATCATTACGTTTACGGCGTCAGTTCTTGGAAAGCTGGTTGGCTTTTTCCCACTGGAATCAGCCATCGCAGCGGGGATGTGTACGACAAATATGGGCGGTTCCGGCAATGTGGCTGTTTTGAGCAGTGCGCATAGAATGGAGCTTCTGCCGTTTGCACAGATCGTTACAAGATCCTGCGGAGCGCTGATGCTGACGATTGGAGGAATATTAGTGCAGATGGTGGGGTAGGATCTGGATTCTGTATTGTGAGCAGCAGGCTTTTGCACCTGCTGTGCTTGTTTTAGTAAAGTATGGGATTTTTGCCCGTAACTGTGAGGCACTGAACAGTTACATTATGCATTACAAACGGGGGAGTGGCAAAGATGGAAATATATCAGCTTCGATATTTTGCATATGCGGCGAAATATGAAAATATCACGATGGCGGCGCAGGAATTGAATGTATCCCAGCCTTCCATCAGTAAAGCGATCCAATCACTGGAGCGCGAATTAAAAACAGAGTTGCTACGGAAAAACGGAAGATCCTGTGTGCTTACCCATGATGGGTATTTATTGCAGGAAAGGGTAGTTCCTTTGCTTGAGGAAATAGAACAGCTTCCGTTGGAATTCCGCAATAGACAGAAGAAAAAATTGATCCGTTTGAACGTTCTGACCGCAGGACTGCTTGTTCCGGAATTGATTCGCGAATTTCGGGAGGAAAATCCGGATGTTTTTTTTCAGGTGTTAGATCGCAGAGAGGCAACCAAATGGGATGTCTGCATTCGAAGTACACTGCCGCAGTATGTGTTCAGCAATGCGGTAAAATTGATGGAAGAGCCATTGTGTCTCGCGTTTCATAAAGATTCGTGGTTGAGAAATGTGGAAAAAGTCAGGTTGTCGGATATCAGAAATGAAAAATTTGTTATGTTGAGAAGTGGAGGAAGTATCCGGACGATTTCAGACGCAATATTCGAAAAAGAAGGGATTATTCCGGATATTGCATTTGAATGTGATACTGTTAATATTTTGAGGCGCATGGTGCAGGAGGGGTTAGGAATCGCCATCTGGCCAAGGTATTCCTGGAGAGATCACCTGAGAAGCGAGACAGATTTTGAAAATGTCTGTTACCGGCCGATCGATAACAACGAATTCAAACGATCTCTGTATCTGATCCTGCAGAAAGATCTAAAAATGACAGAAGAATTGGAGAAGTTCTGCAAATACACAGAAAAATATTTTAATAATATTAAAGAAGAATAAATAAAATTGTGCCAAATTCATTCGAAATGAGAATGTAAGTTATTCATGAATAATATTTGAACAATAAATATAATTAATATATAATTAACCTATAAAAGAAAGCGCATCTTTTTAAGAATCAGCCATATGAAGCTATGGTGAAGGCCTAAAAGACCTTCTTAAAAAGGAGCGCTTTTGTCGTGTTTATATCATTTTTGTTACCAGTAGTTGTTGATCACAAATGGAGGATAAAGCATGTATCAGGTATCAGAGCGGGTAAAAAAACAGTTTGAATATACAATGAGTATTCCATGTGTAAAGGAAGCTATGAAATTTATACAGGAAGATGAGAGGAATACGATTGAAGAACAGAAAGAACTGGTTCTCATAGAGGCTCCGACGGGGGAGGAAGAAAAACGTGCAGCGGTCATGATGGAAAAATTTAAAGCCCTCGGTCTTGAAAATGTTCACATCGACCGGGGTGGAAATGTCGTTGGTTTTCGAAGAGGAAGCGGCAAAGGACCGAAGGTATTGATCGAGGGTCATCTGGATACAGTCTTTCCATTTGGAACGGTACATGGTGTAGAGGAGAGAGACGGATTCCTCTACGCACCGGGAATCGGTGATGATACGAGAGCACTGGCAATGCTGCTGGGACTTTTAAGAGCATTGAATCAGAACGAGATCAAGACATTCGGAGACATTGTATTTGTGGCAACTACCCGCGAGGAAGGTATGGGCGGCCTCGGCGGAATGAAAGATTTCCTGAATGATAATGATGACATTGATATTTCACTCACAATTGATAACAATGACATGAGCGCACTGATCTTCGAGGCGACAAGCGGAGAAACCTACGAGGTCAACTTTTATGGTATCGGCGGTCATGCGTTTGGATCGTTTGGCGAGATGGCACAGCCGATCCATGCAGCAGCCAGAGCAGTTGCGAAGATCGCTGATTTTACAGTTCCATCAGATCCGAAGACAAGCTTCTGTGTCTCAAATTTCCACGCTGGAACTGCGGCCGGAGTGCATGCGATCGCATCGCAGGCAACCATCAAATTTAATTTCAGATCAAATTCACCGGAGGAGCTTGCAAAGCTTCGCACAAAAATCTTTGATGCGATCGAAGAAGCATGCCGGGAAGAAACAGAAAAATGGGGAAAAGATGAGATCACCTGGGATAAAAACCTGATCAGTCAGGTTCCGGGCGGAACTCAGGATTCCCATACACCACTGGTAGAATCCGCGTGGCTTGGTTTGAAGTCTCTGGATATTGAACCGGTATTCCATAAAGGCGGCTGCACAAATGCGAACGTAGCGGTTTCGAAAGGAATTCCATCGATCTGTCTTGGACGCGCGTTTGCACCGGATGAAAATAGAAAGAATATAATGAATCATAGTGTTCATGAAAAGTTTCCGATCACCGACTCATATAAGGCAGTTCAGCAGGCATTTATGGTATTGATGATGGCAGCAGGAATCGACGGGGAGACAAATTCTGTTGTGGAGGGAAAATAGATGATGAAGAAAATGACACTGATCGCTACAGGAGATGCGTTTATCACAAGAAGATTTCCGGAAGGCGGTTATGAGGGATTTGAGCAGGTCAGAGACGTGATCAATCAGTATGATGTGAAATTTTCGAATCTGGAGATGACATTCCATAATGAGGAAGGATATCCGGCGGCATTTTCCGGAGGAACCTGGGCAATGGCAGATCCAAGAACCCTTGATGATATGAGATCGTTTGGTTTTAATCTGTTTAATACGGCAAATAATCATTCCTGCGACTACAGTCATGGAGGCGTTCTTGCGACTATCCGAAATCTTGAAGAGAGAGACATGATCTTTGCCGGAACAGGAAAAAATCTTTCCGAGGCATCAAAACCATGCTACCTGGAGACGAAAAACGGACGTGTCGCAATGATTGCGGTCTCTTCAAGCTTCCATGAGTCAGGAATGGCTGGTGGACAGAGCGCGGAATTGATCGGAAGACCGGGATTAAATCCTCTTCGTTATGAAACGATTTACCATGTCACAAAAGAGAATTATAAGAAAGCAGAAGAACTGGCGGCGCTTACAAAGATCAACGCAACGATGGAGCGGTCTGTAAAAAACGGATATCAGAATCCGCCGGCTTCCGGAACACTGCCCTTTGGAACATACAAATTTGTTCTGGATGAAAAAGACTGGATCGAGAGCGTTCCATTCCCGGCTGATATGGAACGTGTCGAGAAGGAGATCATTGAGGCAAAAAAACAGGCAGATATCGTTCTTGTAAGCTTTCATGGTCATGAGACAGATGGGGAGGACACAACGGTTCCATCCATGTTCCTTGAGACATTTTCAAGAAGATGTGTGGATGCGGGAGCTGATGCGGTAATCGGACACGGACCGCATGAACTTCGTGGAATTGAGATCTATCACGGAGCGCCTATCTTCTACAGTCTGGGAAATTTCCTTTTTGAGACAGAAACTGTGGAAAAGCAGCCTTATGATGCATACATAAATAAAAAAATGCCGCTGGATACCAAGGTGGGTGCCTATATGGATGCCCGCAGTAAAAACGGCACGGCCGGATACGGAGTGCTTCCGGAGATCTGGCTATCCGTGATGGCAGGCTGGACCATGGAAGATGGACATTTGACAGAAATCAAACTGTATCCGATTTCTCTTGGAATGACAGAAAAAAGGCCGCAAAAAGGAGTTCCGGTGTTGACCGGTGATGAGAACGTACTGTCATACCTGGCAGAGCTTTCAAAACCTTACGGAACTGAGATGGAAATTAAAGACGGCGTAGGAACGATCAGACTTTAAAGAAGATAGAAGGTGAGCAGATATGGAAGATAGAAAGAGCAAAATCCTGAGCGAAATTGACCGGGACAGGGAAGAACTTGAAGAATTATCCAGAAAGATCCACGATGATCCTGAATTGGGATTTGAGGAATTTCATGCGCTTAGCTATATCAGTGATGTATTGAAAAAGCACGGATACCGTGTGGAACAGGGATACGGAGGTCTGGAAACGTCGTTCCGGGCTGAAAAAGAAGGATCAAAACCGGGTCCGACCGTAGCCTTTCTGGCAGAGTATGATGCATTGAAAGGAGTTGGACACGGATGCGGCCATAATTTAATCGCAACGTGTTCAACGGGGGCTTTTCTGGGACTCGCTTCCGTGATGGAAGATCTCCCGGGAAAAGTATGTATCATAGGAACACCTGCGGAAGAAGGCGGTGCCGGAAAGGTAAAGCTTCTGAAAAATGGGGCGTTTGATGATGTTGACTTTGCCCTGATGATGCATCCGTCATCAGGTGGTTCAAATCTTGTAGGACGCGGAGGCCGGGCCGCCTGCTCCGTAAAAGTACACTTTACCGGAAAAGGTGCGCATTCTTCCGTACCGAAAAATGGAATCAATGCCCTGAGCGCTGTCATTCATGTTTTCCAGCAGATCGACCTGATGAGACCGACTTTTGACCCGCAGGATAACATCAATGGAATCATCTCGAATGGCGGAAGTGCGGCCAATGTGATTCCGGCATCAGCAGATTGTGAATTCTGTATCCGCGCGGATACCATGAAGAGAATCGAAGGGCTGATCGATGTAATAAAACTCTGTGTCAGAAACGCGGAACAGTTGACCGGAGCAAAAGCGGATATCAGCTGGGGTGAGATATCAGCGGAGCGTTATCCGAACCGGCCGATGTGTCAGGCATTTAAAGATAACATGGAGATATTGGGAATTGAGATGAAGTGGCCGGATCCGAAGGCACAGTACGGATCATCGGATATCGGCAATGTTTCTATAAAAATTCCGGCGATCCATGATTATCTGTCGATCACTGATGATAAAACGATTCAGGCTCATACGAAAGAGTATGCGGATGCTGCAAAAAGTGAAGAAGCTCAGGAAATCTGCCTGAAAGGTGCGAAGGGTCTTGCGATGACAGGATATGATATTTTGTCAAGCGATGAGTTCCAGGCGGAGATCCGTAGATTCCATGAACAGCAGATCCCGGATTTTTATAAAGAGAAGAAATCATAATTGTAACTGTTCAGTAGGTCTGCGCACTTGCTGCGCTGACCGTAAGAAAACATAGGCTGGAAGGCAAAAATCCCATCAGCGAAGCTGATCTGGAATGGATTTTTGCACGTAACTATGAAGGTACTGAATAGTTACTCATAATTAAGAAATACAGTGATCTGTATAGGAAACTCAAAAAGAATATTTGAATAAATCGATCAGAATCGATATAATCAATATGAAGACGGCGCACCTGTGTGAGAAGCGGATCATCAGGTGCGCGCAGAGTAAAGGAGAGTACCCATGAACAAAATCACAAATGCGTCAAGATTTCTTTTTGAGGAACTTGTATCCAGGATACAGGAACGTTCCAACGCAGTGGGAATCGCGGTTGCGATCGTTGACCGAAATGGAAGTACACAGTATGAAAAGTTTTTTGGATACCGGGATCAGGAGAGAAAATTGCCGATCGATGAGGATACGATCTTCGGATTAGCGTCCGTCACGAAATCCTTTGTGGCTTTATCGATCATGCAGTTAGTCGAAGCCGGAAAAGTAGATCTGGATGATCCGGTGAGCAAATATATTCCGGAATTTACAAACCGTAATCAGAAACCGGTAAAGGTATGGCACTTTTTATGTCACACAGCGGGCTTTTATCCGATGCACCGCACAATCATCAATGAGATTGCGCAGAAGGCAGGACTGGATGAGAATGAGACAGGGGATTTTGCGTTCTGTGAGAAGATCGCATTGGAAGGAACAAAGGCAGTCGCTGAGCTGCTGGATGCCCAGACAAAGGAAAACGGCGGTCTGATCGGAGATCCGGGAAACTACATGAGCTATTGCAATGATGGCTTTGGACTTTTGTCGGAGATCGTACGTCGTGTCGGCGGAGAGAACAGCTTTGCGGAATATGTGAAAAAACATATTCTTGAGCCTCTTCACATGGAGCGGAGCAGCGGAGAGTATGTAAGACCGGCAGCAGATGCGAATGCGGCAATTCTCTACAAAATGCAAAAAGGTGTCATGACTTCCGGCAGAGATTACCATGACAATGCATTTTCTCTTGGCGGAGCCGGTTCCCTTAAATCTACGCTTGCAGACATGAAAAAATACATCTGCATGTATCTGAATTACGGAAAAGGAATCGATGGAACAAGGATCCTCTCCCAGGAGGGTGTCCGGACGATGTGCCGCCCAAGAATCGACTATCGCCCGGAGAGCCATTATTGCTTTGGCCTTTCGCAGAAGAAGCTGGATGACCTGACGGTTATGGAGCATGGCGGAAGCCTGCCGGGAGTTTCGTCAAATTTATCCTGGTCGTATGATGCCGGAGTGGGCGTTATGGTACTGTGCAACACGTCGGGCGTGCCGGTTAGCACGATCGCGGATGCAGCAATGCGGATGTATCATGGAAGAAATCCGATCGAGGACCGATTTGTTTATCAGGAGACGGAGTGGGATGCGGAAAAGAGAAAGGCGATATGCGGCACCTTCCGTTCAGATGAAGATAACAATATCACGATCTTTGAAAAAGATGGAAATCTGGCAGTCAAAGAGGGAGAGACGCTTCTTCGATTTGTGCCGGTGCAGGAATTTTTAGGGATTGTGCGCAACCCGGATAAGGATGGCTACGTGAGATTCTTCGAAAATGAGAATGGTGAGATCTTTGCAATCGGATACGGTGGAAGAATGCTGCCGAGAGTGAAAGACTGATTGGATCAAAGTCTGAGCATGAAAAAATGCCGGACGATCGGGAAGACTGATCGTCCGGCATTTGACTGCCATGCTGGATCCATACAGTGTGTTTTATATGGCGATCAATTAGTGGATAAAGCCTTCTGCCCACTTTTTAAAGTTTGCGAAGTCCTCTTCGTTCGGATGGGAGAGGCCTTCATTGTATGTGTCGCGAAGAAGCTTTGCCTTTGCGTCCTCCGGGTCCTTTTCGAGCATTGCGGCAAATTTATCGGCGACTGCCGGCTGCATTTTCCCCTGGCAGACGAAGCCTGTAAGAACAGTGTTGTTTACGGGAATATTTGCCTCTGCCTGCTTTAAGATCGAGTGGATGTAATCAGGAGCGGCATATCCGGCTGTGCCGAAAAGAGCGATCTTTGTATTCTGAAGGTTTTTTAAGAAGATCCGTGTCCTGTCATCACAGCTTCCTTTATCGGTCCAGAAACCGGCGAAGATAAGGTCCGCGCCAAGCTCCGGGGAGTAATGGGACGTATCACCGAAATAAACACAGTGCTCATGCGGAAGGATATCATGGAGACGATCTGCGAGTGCTGCAGTATTTCCGGTTTTACTGGAATAAACGATGGCATATTTCATTGGCATTTCCTCCATTTACTGTAATGATGCGGCAATTGCGTCTGCAAGTGCGTCAAGCTCAGCTTCCTGATCATTTTTCAGAGCTGATTTAATGGTTACATCTGCCTCGAGCACATGGATATTTTTCATTGTACCGAGGATTTCACCCATCTGCTTTGAGGTGGTTGCCGCCCAGGTTCCATTCTGGATCAGGGCCGCGGTACGGTTTGTAAGACCGTGGGCTGCAAGCTGGTGGAGAAGCGTATCCATATTGCAGAAGATACCGCCATTATAGGTGATAGATGCAAAGACCATCGCGGAGGTACGGAACGCGTCTGCAATGATGTAGGACGGATGGGTCTTGGAAACGTCAAAGACGGAAATATGGCGGATGCCGCGGTCGGCAAGCTTTCCGGCAAGGATATCGGCAGCTTTTTCCGTATGGCCGTAAACAGATCCGTAGGCGATCGTTACAGATTTCTCTTCCGGCGTATAGGAGCTCCATTTGAGGTATTTATCGATGAGCCATGGGAGATCTTCTCTCCAGATCACGCTGTGGAGCGGGCAGATCATCCGGATCTCGAGTCCGGCAGCCTTCTTTAAGAGACCCTGTACGGACATGCCGAATTTTCCAACGATATTTGTATAGTAACGTCTCGCCTCAGAGAGCCAGGCACCCTTATCGTCGATCTCATCAGCAAAGATATTTCCATCGACAGCGCCGAAGGAACCGAAGGCATCGGCGGAGAACAGGATCTTTTCTGTCTTTTCGTATGTAACCATAACCTCCGGCCAGTGTACCATCGGGGCCATCACGAAGGTAAGCTCGTGGGAGCCGAGAGAGACGGTATCGCCCTCTTTTACCGGAATCGCGCGGCTGTCCACATCAAAATCAAAGAACTGTTTCATCATTCCCACAGCCTTTGCGGTGCATACGATCTTTGCCTCCGGGTAAGCGGCGATCACATCGGCGATGGATGCGCAGTGATCCGGCTCCATGTGGTTTACGATGAGATAGTCCAGAGTGCGGCCCTTTAAGGCAGCGGTCACATTTTCGAGAAAATCATGGGTGAAGGACGCGTCCACAGTATCGAAGAGTGCTGTCTTCTCGTCAAGAAGAACGTAAGAGTTATAGGACATTCCTGTAGGAACCGGATAAACATTTTCAAAGAGAGCGATGCGGCGGTCGTTGACGCCGACCCAGAAGAGAGAATCTGTAAGCTTTCTTATGTTATTCATGTTAGAAACCTCCTGATAATAATATTGCTGTGGCGCTTTCGAAATCTGCCAGAACGAGAACGGTAAAATACCGGAAAGGTACTGGCTTTTAAAAGAGTCACAAAAGGTCGAAAAATAAAATTATCTGGCCTTATACATCTTAATTGTTGGCGAATTTTGAAGATATAAAAAATAAATTCAGACAAGACAGAAATATGGGCGCAGATATACTATCATTCTAAATGGAAAGCCTTTGGAAAGCAAGTAAAACCATCCTGTAAAATCTTAAAAAATTATTAAATACCAGTTGACAAGCGGGATATGAAGTCATATAATTCACTTGAAATTGATATTCGTTATCAATACAACTGTTCCCATAAATGGTTTGGTGAAAGGTGATGGAAATGCTTACAGATGTAATTGTTTTGTTGCTGGTTGCCATGGCCGTGATCGGTGTGATAAAGAGTATCCGGAAACAGAAGAAGAGCGGTTCCTGTGGGGGCTGCTGCGGTTCCTGTTCCGGTTGCAGCGGATGCGGCAGTGTCCATTACGATACAGCTCCGAAAGCTCATAAAGCCTGAGCGGATGGGAGTGTAAATAGGAGGAAACATGATGCCAATGACATTTTTACGTGCCGGTGAGACCGGTATGATCCAGCGTGTCGGCGGAGCGGAGGATACAAAGAGATTCCTCGCGAATCTTGGCTTCGTGGACGGAGCGGCAGTGACAGTGATCTCTGAACTCAACGGAAACCTGATCGTAAACATCAAGGATTCCAGAGTTGCGATCAACAAGGAGATGGCAAAGCACGTTATGGTGCAGTAGCTGTGAAAAAAGATGGTAACTGTTCAGCAGTTTGCATTATCCCGCAGGGAAGTGCAGACCGGGAAGAATGGGCAGTTATGGATGATGAAAGTTCAAGTGGGAGTTTTCCCACTTTGCTTTTTCCCCGTAGGTTAGCATGCGCTAATTAGCAACAACTAATCGGAAACTTTTGTAAAAATCTCACAAAAGGCAGAGGGAATGGATCCGGACCGCAGGAGTGGTTCACAAGGATAGAAAGGAGAAGACATGACATTACGTGAAGTTCCGGTACATACAACGGTTAAAGTTGTAAAGATCAACGGAGAGGGCGCATTCCGCCGCAGAATCATGGACATGGGCATTACCAAAAACAGCGAGATCTACGTTCGTAAAGTAGCGCCGCTCGGTGATCCGGTCGAGATCACGGTCCGTGGATATGAACTGTCTTTGAGAAGAGACGATGCGGAAAGTGTCGAAGTCGTTACAGTCTGATGACGGGATAAATGTTTTGCCTGATGTGTATGCAAAACATTGGCAAAACACGGTTGCTGTCCCCGCGGAGTGTGGACAGTGACAACACAAGTGCAGGAAAATAGGAGGATGAAAAATGGCTATTAAAATCGCATTAGCCGGCAACCCGAACTGTGGTAAGACGACCATGTTCAATGCCCTCACAGGCGCGAACCAGTACGTCGGAAACTGGCCGGGTGTAACAGTAGAGAAAAAAGAAGGTAAATTAAAATCTTCAAAGAGCGGTGAAGAGATCATCATCACAGACCTTCCGGGTGTTTACTCCCTTTCCCCGTACACACTGGAGGAAGTCGTAAGCCGTGATTACCTCGTTCACGAGAAACCGCAGGCGATCATCAATCTGGTAGACGCAACAAACATTGAGAGAAACTTATATCTGACGACCCAGATCCTCGAAATCGGTATTCCGGTCGTGATCGCGTTAAACATGGCTGACCTGCTTGCAAAGAGCGGGGATAAGATCGATGTGAAGAAGCTTTCCGAGATCTTCGGCTGTGAAGTTGTTGAGACTTCCGCGTTAAAGGGCACAGGCCTTAAGGAAGTTGTCGAGAAGGCGATCGAGGCAGCGAAGAAGAACGAGTGGAAGAACCCGGCTGGCATCTTCTCCGGAAGCGTAGAAAACGCGATTGAGAAGGTTGAGGAGGCTGTCGGTGACGCTGTGGACGCAGACCAGAAGAGATGGTTCGCGATCAAGCTTCTTGAGAAGGACAGCAAGGTCATCGAGCAGTTACATCTTCCGGCATCCGCTATGGCAGCGGTCAACACGGAGGTTACCCGTCTTGAGAAAGAGACTGATGACGATACAGAGAGCATCATCACAGACGAGCGTTATACATACATCGGAAGCGTGATCGACAAGGCCGTTAAGAAATCCGGCAAGAAGCTCTCCACCTCCGATAAGATCGATAAGATCGTTACAAACCGTATCTTAGGTATCCCGATCTTCGCGGCAGTAATGTGGTTCGTTTACTACATCTGCGTCAGCACACTTGGTACCATGGGTACAGACTGGGCAAATGATACATTCGGCGGCGGCATTCAGGAATGGGCAGGCGCAGCACTCGCGGCAGCAGGCGCAAGCGACTTCATCCAGAGTCTTGTAGTAGACGGTATCCTCGGCGGACTCTTCGCCGTATTCGGATTCCTCCCACAGATGGCACTCTTATTCTTAATGCTTTCCATCCTTGAGGACTGCGGATACATGGTACGTATCGCATTCGTCATGGACCGTGTGTTCCGTCACTTCGGACTTTCCGGTAAGAGCTTCATTCCGCTCCTTATCGCATCCGGCTGCGGTATCCCGGGTATCATGGCTTCCAAGACCATCGAAAATGATAACGACAGACGTCTTACCATTATGACAGCCACATTTATTCCGTGCGGTGCGAAGCTTCCGGTTATCGCTCTTTTAGGCGGCATCATGGTCGGCTGGACATCCGGAGATTACTCCGATGCGGGAAATACAGCATTCTTAATGTATGCGTTAGGTATCGTCTGCGTTCTTGTAGCAGCGATCATGTTAAAGAAGACAAAACCGTTCTCCGGCGAGGCAGCTCCGTTCGTTATGGAGTTACCGGCATACCACATCCCGTCTGCTAAGACCGTTCTTATGCACACCTGGGAGCGTCTGTGGGGCTTCATTAAGAAAGCCGGAACAATCCTGTTCCTTGCCTGCGTGATCATGTGGATCCTCTCCACATTTGGTTTCGAGAATGGTTCGTTCGGTATGGTAGAAGATACAGAAAACTGCTTGATGGCGATCCTCGGAAGCGCTCTTGCATGGATCTTCACTCCTCTCGGATGGGGCAAATGGCAGTGCGTTGCAGCGGCGATCTCCGGATTCTCCGCAAAAGAGGGTATCGTTTCCACAATGGGTGTCCTTGCAAATGTCAGCGAGGATCTCTCCGAGGAGACAGACGTTGTCGCAGCCGCGATCAGAGACTGGTTCCCGACAATGGCAGCAGCCTTCTCCTTCCTTGTATTCAACCTGTTAAACTCCCCGTGTCTGGCGGCTATTTCCACAATGGCCCAGCAGATGCAGTCCAGAAAGTGGTTCTGGTTTGCAATCATCTTCCAGAACGTATTCGCTTACTGTGTAGCACTGATGTTCTACCAGTTCGGACTTCTTATGGAAGGCGGTTCCTTCGGAATCGGCACTGCAGCAGCTGTTGTTGTTCTTCTCGGATTCCTCTATATGCTGTTCCGTCCGGATCCATATAAGAACCAGAAGAAGGCATCCCGCCGCTCTGTAGCAGCATAATTTTGGCAGTATTACTTCATTATTCTATAGAAACTCTATAAAAGATCCAGGTCAGAGGCGGACGTCGCTTCGTGGCCTGGATCTTTTCAGTTGGAAACCGCATAGCTTATAGAAGGAAGATTGCGAGAGTCGCGCCGGGGTCCGGACGGCCTTCGCGGATCAAAGGAGACAAAAACGATGGAAAATATCGGAAATATTATTCTTGGGATCATGATCCCGTTTGCGGGGACGACACTTGGAGCTGCGTGCGTATATTTTATGAAGAAGGGAATCCGTCAGAATGTGGAAAAAGGTCTTCTGGGCTTTGCGGCCGGTGTCATGGTGGCGGCATCCGTGTGGTCACTTCTGATCCCGTCCATGAATCTTTCCGCGGATCTGGGACGTCTGGCGTTTCTGCCTGCGGTGACCGGATTCTTCTGCGGCATCCTGTTCCTGCTGTTCCTTGACGGGCATGTGCCTCATCTTCACATCGGGTGCGATGAACCGGAAGGTCCGTCCTGCACGTTAAAAAAAAATACGATGCTTGTCCTTGCGGTGACCCTTCATAATATTCCGGAAGGAATGGCGGTCGGTGTCATGTTCGCGGGCCTTCTTACGGCAAACAGCGGGATCACTTTAGCCGGTGCGTTTGCCCTGTCCGTCGGGATCGCGATCCAGAACTTCCCGGAGGGCGCGATCATTTCCCTGCCGCTCAAGGGTGAGGGAATGAGCAGCAACCGGGCATTCTTGTATGGAACGCTTTCCGGTGTTGTAGAGCCTGTGGCGGCAATCCTCACCGTTTTGATGTACAGGGTCCTCGCTCCGGTCCTGCCGTATCTTCTCGCCTTCGCTGCAGGTGCCATGATGTACGTGGTCGTGGAGGAGCTGATCCCGGAGACTGCGGAGGGAGAGCACTCGAATATCGGAACCATCGGGTTTGCGGTCGGGTTTGCATTGATGATGATGCTTGACGTGGCACTTGGGTGATACAATATGGACGACTGTGCATCCCCGCGGAGCGTTTATCTCAGTCGGACCTGATTCCCACTGAGACGAGTTTGTTGTTACTCATTACCTGAAAGAGGTGAGAGTCTTCCCGGCTAAGATAATATTATAGGGAAGGGCGACGCCCCCTTGCCCGCTGTTCGGTGGAAAAAAGACAGAAAAACAAAAAGAAAAGTGGATATCCAGAGTCCATGATGTGACTCTGGGATATCCACTTTTTATTTCCGGCAATCAGATTTTTCAACACGGATCAGTCAAATTGTCAAAATTACATCTATTATTGGGAATGTGTGCTTAATTAGAATCTCTTCCAGGTACCCCGATAGAAAAGTAGCAGCAGCGGGAAGAGCTCCAGACGTCCGGCAAGCATATCAAAGGTCAGAACCAGCTTGGAGAAGTTGGAGAAGAGCCCGAAGTTCTGGGCCGGGCCTACAAGTTCCAATCCCGGTCCGATGTTGTTTAAGGTCGCCGCGACGGCGGTAAAGTTTGTCACAAGATCGTAGTTGTCGATGCCGATGAGCAGCACGGAGATCGCGAAGATCAGGATGTATGCCGCAATGAAGACATTTACGGAGCGGAGAACCACATGCTCCACCGCGCGTCCCTCAAAATGGATCTTGCGGACCTGATTCGGATGGAGACTCTGGGAGAGCTCCTTTGTCAGGGAGCGGAATAACAGCACGATACGGGACACCTTAATGCCGCCGCCGGTACTTCCCGCGCAGGCACCGATAAACATTAAGAGCACCAGGATTGTTTTCGGGATTGTCGGCCAGGAGTTAAAGTCCACGGTGGCGAAGCCGGTGGTCGTGATGATGGAAGCAACCTGAAACGCGACATGGTGGAACGCGAGGAACAGGCTGTCGAAGAAATCCCGGACAAAAAACGTGATGACGAGGATCGACGCGGCAATGATCCCGAGGTACCATCGCGCCTCCTCGCAGCGCAGCGCTTCCTTCGGCTTTTTCATATAGAAGAGGAAGTACACGTTAAAGTTGATGCCAAAGAGGATCATAAACACGGTAACTACGCCCTGAAGGTAGGTGGAATAGCTTCCGAAGCTGTCGTTCTTGATACCGAAACCTCCGGTTCCCGCGGTACCGAAAGCGGTACACAGGGAATCAAACACCGGCATCTGTCCCACAAGCAGGAGAATAACCTCTAGAACCGTCAGGAAGAGATAGAGCCCATAGAGGATCTTTGCGGTGGACTGCACCTTCGGGACCAGCTTTGTGACAGAGGGTCCCGGGCTTTCTGCCTTCATGAGGTTCATATGATAGCCGTTTCCGGTAAGCGGAAGCAGGCAGAGAAGGAACACGAGAACTCCCATACCACCGATCCAGTGTGTAAAGCTCCTCCAGAACAGGACGCCGTGCTGAAGTGGTTCCACGGCGGGAAGAATACTGGCACCGGTCGTCGTAAATCCGGACACAGTCTCAAACAGGGCATCCACCGGATTTGTGATGGATCCGCTTAAGAGGAACGGGATGGAACCCATGATACTCATGACGATCCAGCTTAAGGCAACCGTCACGGAACCTTCCCTTGCGTAGAATACCTTGTTTTTCGGCTGCTTGCGGACAAGGATCACACCCGGAATCAGGCAGAGGACGATCGTGATGAAGAATGCCAGTGCGCAGCTTTCATGGTAGATCAGGGAGACTGCCAGGGATGGCACAAGAAGCGCCGCCTCCACGTCCAGAATCCAGCCGATAATATAAAAGATCATCGAATAATTCATGGAATCGCTCCTTTATGATTTTAAGATATCCCGGATATCACCGAGACCGCGGTTTGTGGTCACGAGAATCACGGTATCCCCGACCTTGATTATATTCTGACCGCGGGGGGTGAGGATCTGACCGTTTCGGTTGATGCAGCAGATCAGAAGGTTGTCCTTTAAGTTTAAGTCCATAAGCGGCACATTCGTGACAGCGGAATCCTCTTTGATGGAGAACTCCAGTGCTTCGGCACGGCCGTCCAGGATCTTATACAGTGTTTCCACGTTGCAGCCGATGGTGTTCTGGCGGGCACGGACGTACTGTAGGATATAATCTGCCGTCAGGTACTTCGGGTAGATGATGCTGTCGATACCGAAGCTGTCGATCACGTCATCGAAGGCGATCTTATTGACCTTTGCGATGAGCTTTGCGTTGGAGTGGAGCTTTCCGTAGAGGGCGAGGAAGATATTCTCCTCGTCAAGTCCGGTGAGGGCCACAAGGGAATCAGCGTAGGTCAGGCCTTCTTCCAGAAGAAGATCCCGATCACTTCCGTCCCCGTTTATGATGTCAGCGCCGGGAATCACTTCGCTTAAGTAATCACAGCGCTCTTTTCGCTGCTCGATGATTCGGACACGGAACCCGATCTTTAAGAGGTCCTGGGCCAGATAGTGGGCGATGGTGCCGCCGCCGATGATCAGGGAATTTTTTACGGATTTTGAGCGGAGACCGATCTTTTCAAAAAACTGAGCCGTATTTTCAAGAGATCCCACGATAGAGAGGATATCCGTATCCTGAAGGACAAAGCTTCCGTTCGGGATCACGACCTCGGATCCGCGCTCAACGGCACAGATCAGGACATCGCATTTTAACTGTCTCATGATATCCATGATAGTTTTTCCGCCGAACCCGATCTCAGGTTTTAAGCGGAAACGGAGAAGCTCGACACGTCCCTTTGCGAAGGTGTCGATCTTGATGGCGGACGGGAATTTTAAGAGCTTTAAGATCTCTCTGGCCGCCGTCAGCTCCGGGTTGATGATCATGGAGAGTCCGAGCTTTTCCTGAATGAAGCGGATCTCCTTATTATAGAGCGGGTTTCTTACGCGGGCAATGGTGTCACAGTGTCCGGTCTTCTTCGCCATCAGGCAGCAGAGGAGGTTTAGTTCGTCCTCGCCGGTGACAGCGATAAAGAGGTCCGCGCTTTCCACTCCGGCCTCCTGCTGGATATTGAAGCTGGCGCCGTTTCCAACGATTCCCAGGGCATCAAACTGGTTGGAAAGATGTTCCACTTTCTGCGGATTCATATCGACCATAACGAGATCGTGGCCCTCGGCGCTTAAGCGCTCCGCAAGGCTCACGCCGACTTTTCCGCAGCCGACAATGATGATCTTCATATGTTTACCGGTCCTTTCAATTAATTACGCTTCCCAGCGTCCGGAAGCGCCGCACGGGAGTACAAGTTTGGAACTTGTAACCGGAAGTCCGATCTCCTCGGAGCTTACAGTTCCGCCGAACTGCGGAACAACGGCTGTTCCGAGCATATAAGTCAGAACGGCCGGAGCTAGTCCGGTTGTGTAGGAGTTGATCAGGTAGAATAACGGCTTGTCGGAGAGGAGCTTTGCACACAGCTTTACTAACGGGTAGATTGCGTCCTCGATCTTCCAGATCTCGCCCTTCGGGCCTCTTCCATAGGAAGGCGGATCCATGATGATCGCGTCGTAGTGGTTTCCACGGCGGATCTCACGCTCTACGAATTTTACGCAATCATCCACGATCCAGCGGATCGGCGCGTCCTCAAGGCCGCTGGACTTCGCGTTCTCCTTTGCCCAGGCGACCATGCCCTTTGAGGCGTCAACATGGGTCACGGAAGCTCCGGCTTTCGCGGCTGCCAGAGTTGCTCCGCCGGTGTAGGCGAAGAGGTTTAAGACCTTGACCGGGCGTCCCGCGTTTTTGATCTTTTCGCCAAACCAGTCCCAGTTTGCCGCCTGTTCCGGGAAAAGACCGGTGTGCTTAAAGCTGAAGGGCTTTAACTGGAAGGTCAGGCCTTTGTAGTTGATGCTCCACTGCTCCGGGAGACTGAAGAATTCCCACTCGCCGCCGCCTTTTGAGCTTCTGTGGTAGTGGCCGTTCATCTTTCTCCACTGTGGTGCCTTTTTATCGGTATCCCAGATAACCTGGGGATCCGGACGGACCAGAATATATTTTCCCCAACGCTCCAGCTTTTCACCGCCGGAACAGTCGATGACTTCATAGTCCTTCCATCCATCTGCTATCCACATAATTGTATTCCATCTCTTTCTTTAGACTTTTTTTGCGTAAAAACGGATCAGGGGCATAAAATGCCTATGATATATTAGTATAATAGATTCGGGGGATACTGTCAAATAGGAGTGGGGATGGAATGCGGGATGTTGGCGGAAATATGGGGAACATGAACGGAAAATGTGTCTTTCTGTGGCGGGAATGCGGCAGAACTGTGGTGGGGACTTAAGAGAATTGACAGGTATTTTCTGTTGAATAATCAGGGAGTTACTGGTAAAATAAAATCAGATGTATTGCGAAATGAAAAATACGGCCGGAAGGCAGAAATCCCATCGGCGAAGCTGATCCGGAATGGATGTTGGCGATAGTTATACGCCTTTTGGGGTACAGGAAGGAGACGGAGCGAGTGAAGAAAAAAGGGTTAAGAATACTGGCAGCAGCGGCGGTCCTGACTTTCGGATGTCTGACGATGAACGCCTACGCAGCGGAAGGCTGGGCGCTTTCCAATAATATATGGACGTATCTTGATAAAAACGGAAACCGCGTGACGAATGAGTGGAAAAAGGGCGCGGACAATCTCTGGAGATATTTAAACAACAGCGGTGAAATGGCGGTCAACAGCTGGGCCGACAACGATTACTATGTGGATGCTAACGGGATCATGGTGGCGGATAAGTGGATGCAGATCGTGTCCCCGTACAGCAGAGACAGTCAGACCTACTGGTTCTACTTCGGTTCCAGCGGAAAAGTCACAAAGGACACCTGGAAGAAGATCGATGGAAAAAGTTATTACTTTGACGCTGACGGAATCATGCAGACCGGCTGGACCGAAGATGGGGATTACTATTTAAGCTCCAGCGGAGCGATGGTGACAGGATGGCGATATCTGGAGCCGAAGGACGAGGACAGCAGCCTTTACGGACCGGAGAGCGATGATGGAAAGTACTGGTTCTATTTTTCCACAAGCGGAAAGAAGCAGAGCCCGTCGACCAGCGATGACGGCGGAGATTATAAGGTAACAAAGATCGATGGAAAATACTATTGCTTTGACGCAGATGGACGGATGCGCACCGGCTGGGTGTATTTAGACGGTGATCCGGAAAATTCGAGTAAGAATTCGATCGCGGACTGGAGATATTTCGCGGAGAGCGGGATCCAGAACGCTACAGTCGGCGCGGCGATCTCAGGCTGGCTTTCCTTAAACCCGCCGGAACAGCTTCAGGACAATGTGGATGAGCCGGTGGTATGGTATTATTTTGATAAAAACGGCGAGCCAAAGACCGGACCGGAAGACGGAAAAGCGTCCACGAGCGATTTTGTCCGCATCAATGGAAAGACGTATCTCTTCGACCAGAAAGGAAATCCGGTCAAAGGATTAAAGAAGGTACGGATCGGATCGACCAATGAGTATACTTCCTACTACTTTGATGAATCCTCCAGAATTTCCGTTAAGGGAAAAATGACCGTCGAAGAAGGCGACGGAAACAAGACCACGTTTTATTTTAATGAAGGGACCTATGCAGGCCGCGGAACAAACGGCGTGAAGAACGGATACCTTTATTATATGGGAAAACTTCAGCAGGCAGACAGTTCCAGCCGTTATGCGCTGATCAGCATTCCGAATGGAAACGGCGGTTATCAGACGTATGTGGTAAACAGCTCCGGACGTATCTCCAAGAATACGACGGTAAAGGACCGCGATGGAAACAAATATAAAGTTAATTCCAGCGGGATCCTGACGCATATCAATGACGAGGCAGCAAGCTCCACGGAAGATTACGGCGAGCCGACTGAGCCGGTATTTGAGAATGACTGATATGGATCCAGGATAAATGATAAAGGATTTTTTGAAGGACCAGGGGCAGAGATGTTCCTGGTCTTTTTTTGCATTTCGTGCAGAATTTTGACATCTTGTGTCGAACCGATTGACACGCCTTGTTTTCTAATGATATTCTGGCGACAGAGACTTGAAGATAAGAGGGAGGCGGATCGCATGAGATATAATTTTAGAAGATGGATGGCAGGATTATTGACGGCAGTGATGGTGGGATCCACGATCATATCACCAGTGTATGCGGAATCAGCTATGATTCGACCGGATACTGATTTTGAAGTATATACGGCGAGTGATGCAGTGAAGGAGAAAGCGACACAGTCAGACCCGGTGAGAAAACCGCAGAGGGCGAAAAAAGATGAATTATTGAAGCTTAAGGCATCGGACTCCAATGCGCTTCTCAGGACATTGAGTGCCGAAGCAGAGTATAATCTGAAGAAGGGGAAAGTGATCATTGATCAGAACGGTGATTACACGATCAGCGGCACATATGAAAAGACGACTGGAACGGATCATGTGATCACGGTGAAGGAGGGTGTTTCTGCGACGATCACTTTAAAGGGTGTGTCAATTGAAACCGCAAATGCGAATACAGTTCCAATGTCCTGTATTGAACTTGAAAAGGGAGCGGATGTGACGCTGGTTCTCTCCGGAAGGAATAACCTGTATACAGTCAGCAACTCCGGCGCGGCGATCCATGTGCCGGAAGGAAGCAGCCTGACGATCCGGGCAGGATCTGATCAGGATGTCCTGTATTCGTTTGCGCGCGCTTATGGAGCTGGAATCGGAGGAAACAGCGGAGAGGGACATGGCAAGATCACGATCGAAAGCGGAATGGTGGTAGCTTGTTCTGGAATGAGTCTGACAGATAAAGGACCGGAAAAAGGAACGGAATCGGACAGTGGAGCCGGAATCGGATCTGGTTCGGCGGGAATTGGCGGTGGTATGATTACAATCGCTGGTGGATCCGTTTACGCCGCAGCATCCGTTGGAGCTGGAATCGGTGGTGGATATAAGGGAACATCGGGAACTGTTGTGATTTCCGGCGGAGATGTAGAGGCACGGGGCGGAGAGTATAACAGTATAGTGAAGGCTGTTGCAATCGGTCCAGAGACGGTCGATGGTACGGATAATAGTTTTACATTAAAAGCCAGTGAAAAAGAAAAAGCAACGGCAGAATTCCTTGGAGTTGATCCAACCAAAACATACACGGTCAATATTGGAAATGAGCAGACCATCAAGTATCCGGGAAGCCGTGTGGTGATCAAGTATGGAGAACAGACACGAAATGGGAAGCTTACCGTTACTCCAAAAGAAGGTGTTACCTATTTTGGAAACGGAAGAGTTGAGATCGCCGGAACTGGTCCATATACAGTTACAATGAAAGATTCTGGGACAGCGACAAGTGAATTTATTGAGATCAAGAGCAGCTGTACCGTTACTTTGAAACAGCTCAATATTTATCCGAAGGCACCGAAGGTTCCTGCAATTGATATCGATGCGGGACTTGAAAAAGTGACCTTAGAGCTGGAGGGCAGAAATATTCTTAAGGGCGCTGAGCTTGCGGCGGCGATCGATAATCATGGGACTCCGCTGGAGATAACAGGAAGCGGAAGTCTGGATGCCACAGCCGGCTCCGGGTCTGCGGCGATCGGTGGCAGCTGCTATGTAAATTCTGTGCCGGTAGGAAAAAATATTACGATCTCCGGCGGTGATCTGACCCTGCGGTCAAATGGAGATGGAACCTGTCTGGGAGCTGGTGCTGCCGGCAACGCAAGTACAGGGAGTGCAGATAACCTGGTCATTTCCGGCGGAAATGTAAATCTGATCAAGAGCGGTGGCGGTTATTGTATTGGATCGACAGACCTTTATGTTAATCCGGTGCCGAATATCCGGATCACAGGAGGAAATGTCACAGCGACGGTGTCCGGAGACACAGGAAAAATCTGTCAGAGTCCTATCACGATAGCGCCTGAAAATGGAAAAACAGCGACACTGTATACAGGAAACTCAGCTCCGGGAAGCGCGGCTCTCGGGCTGCGCGGGGAAGGAAAATATGAGCCCGCGTCAGAGACGTATATGCGTGTAAAGTTTGGAACACCGCATAATCTTACTGTTACGGGAGGAACGATCGTTTCAACAGAGTCCAATTTTGCGGAGGGTGAGAAAGTGCCGATCAGTGCGAGTGCCAAGATCGAGGATGGAGCCGGAGGAACCTTGTATTTTGCAGGATGGACGGTTGAAAATGGAAGCGGAACGTTTGGTGATCCTCTGTCTTCCGGAACAACATTTACGATGTCCGATGTGGATACAGAGATCAAGGCGAACTATACAGGTGGATATTCTGTTACAGTTGCTGACGGAACCATCACCCCGGAACAGGCAAACTATGCGCCGGGAAGTACTGTCACGATCACAGCGAAAGATAAATCTTCGGATAAATTATGTTTCGATCACTGGGAGATCACGAAAGGAAACGGAGAATTCTTAAACGGAACAGCCAGTCAGAAAACGGCACAGCTTAAAGTAAACAGCAGCCTGTCCGTAAAAGCGGTCTATGTTTCCGGACACAGCCTCACGGTAAACAATGGTACTGGAAGCGGAGCTTATAGGACTGGAGATGTGATCGAGATCGCGGCGGCTCTTCCGACAGGATCGGAGTTTTCATCGTGGACGCTGGATTCCGGGGAGGGAACCTTTGAAAACTGCTACAGCAGTACGACAAAGTTTACGATCGGATCAGAAGATGCTGTGGTCACAGCCCAGTATAAGGGGGAAGGACTCACCGGTGATTTCTTCGTGAGCGGCGGAACTCTGGGAACAGATTATAAATATGAGAACGGAACACTGACCATAACGGGCAGCGGAAAATACGAGATCTCCCTGAAAGAGGGCATTGAGACGACTGGAAATCAGATCATGGTTCAGGGTGGAACACCTGTAATTACGCTCCATAGCGTAAAAGTGAATGGAGACTATGCGCTCAGGATCAAGGATAAAGCAAAGGTGACGTTGATCCTGGATGGGGAAAACTCCATGTGTTCCAAAATATCGAACTGTGTGTATGTGTCGGACAATTCTTATCTCACGATCACGAGCATTCAGGGGGATGGAAGCTCTGCGGGAACACTGCGTGCAGAAGGAAATAAGTCTGGCGAGATCAATCATGCCGGAATCAGAGGCGGTTCCATTACTGTAAAAGGCGGAACAGTTATCGCTAAAGGTGAATATGAAGCGGCAGGAATCGGCAAAGACGCGCGTGAACAAAAAACAAATTTCTCCATTTCGATCGAAGGAGGTACCGTGGAAGCTGACGGCGGCTGGGGAGGTGCCGGCATCGGAAGCGCAAGTCAGGCAGGCGGAAATGTCAATATCAATATTTCCGGCGGAACCGTAAAGGCTGTCGGAGGCCAGGGCTCTGCTGGTATCGGAATCGGATATAATAGCTGGGCGAAGAGCAGGATAACGATTACCGGAGGAAGGACAGAAGGAAAGGGAGGAGACAGGTACGCTGGCGAAAAAACGACCAGCGGTGTCGGCGCAGGATCAAAAAATGATGATGTGGAGTTTTATATTAACGAGAGAGCGCTGATCATGCACGGACCGAGTTCCGCAGATGAGAAGGTTACAGCGAAGGAGATCAATCAGAAGACCACAAGAATGGGGCGCTGCGCGGTCATTTATTTTCCAACCGATGAGAGCGGAGAGGACGCTTCGATTTCACTGACACCGGAGACGGAGGTAATGTATCCTGGAAGCTCAAAACAGTTTACCGCAGCTGTTAAAGAAGCAAAGGATCCGACGGTGGACTGGCGGGTATCCGGAAATACCAGCAGCGATACAAAGATCAGTTCCCTGGGAATCCTGACGGTGGGTGCGGATGAGAAAGCGGAAACGCTCAGCGTGACAGCGGGCTTAAGGTCATATAATAAAACTGCATCCGCCAAGGTAACAGTGAAACAGATCCAGACAGGTCTTGTGGTTGATCCAAAAGAAATTGAAGTTGGAGATTTTGTTTCTGCTGTGATGACGGTTCCGGAAGGAATGAGTGGACAGATCCGGTTTTATGTAGATAAAGCCGCGGTGGGAAGTCCGATCACATCAACGGGAGGCAAAACATCGTTTACGATCGGAAAAGAACTTCTCCCGCTGGGAACACATGAGATCTATGCGGAATATTACGGAAACGGATTCCGGGTCAAGAGTGGACAGATCTCAGTGACTGTAAAAAAACGTAATCCACAGATTGTAAAATGGCCGGAAGCTATAAAGGAGATTTATTATGGTCAACAGGCATCAAATGCCGGACTGCAGGGCGGACAATCTGGAGCTATATCTGGCGACTTTGGTTTTGATGTCGCATGGCCGGAAGTGGGAACAGATGAAGCTCTGTGCCACTTTACGCCAAAGCCAGAGTACCGCGATACGTATGAGACGATCTACAATAAAATTAAGATTAAAGTTTTGCCGGCAACTCCGAGAGTCGAGGAGGATCCTGTGGTAAATATTCAGTATGGACAGTCCCTGAAAGATGCGGTGATCTCTGGAGGAAAGGTGATCAATCCAAATTATAGATTAGGGCGGATGATCGTGGATGGAAAATGGAGTTTTAAGGATCCAGATTCTGTACTTTATCCAGATACATCCTGCGCAGTAGTATTTACCCCGGAGGATACGAAAAACTACACGGGAGCGACTGAAAAAGAAGTTTCGGTTACTGTTTCGGCGGCAAAACCAGATCTCACTATGGAACTTGACCGGGAGACGCAGGTTGCAGGAAAGCGGATAACTGTTTCGGCAAAAGCGAAAAATGCGTTTTCTCCTGCACTTGAGGATGTACCGGAGATCCGAATTTCTTATCAGATCGGGGATGGAGCTGAGCAGACTGCTTCAGGAAATGAGATCCAGATCCCTATTGGGACCGCTGTCGGGACGATCATCACGATCACGGCGAAAACAGCTGCTGTTGATGGCAGATATATTGAAACTTCCGAGACAAAAACGGTGACAGTGGCAGACAAAACGATCGTGGATAAGCAGATATTTGTGACGGTACCTGATGTGGAATATGGCAGCTCACCAGTTCCGAAGGGAACATTTGCGGGAAATGTGGATGGAGATGAGACATGGGCTTACACGTACAGTGTGGATGGTGGAAATACATGGAGTACGGAAGCACCGAAAACAGTGGGAAGTTATCTTGTAAAAGCTTTTTATGAGGATGACTCACAGAAAGGAGAGAATATTTCTTCCTGGAATATTATTCCCAAAACGGTGATTGTGGCGGGCATTGTACTGGAGGAAAAAATCTATGACGGAAGAACTGACGTGAATGTGAGATCAGTAAGCTTTGGCGGTCTTGCAAACGGAGATACTCTGGAGTCAAAGGATTATTCTGCAGCAGCAGAATTTGAAGATGCAAATGCGGGAACAGATAAAAAAGCTTTTGTAGAGGTTTCCTTATCCGATACGGAAAATGCAAAGAATTACGTTCTGGATCAAGCAGGAAAGTTCATTCTTGATGGACAGAGCATCAAAAAAGCCGAAGCGCCCTCTGTTCCGGAGATCTCTGAGGCGTACAGCTATGGAATAAGCGGAGAGCAGGAGATCGTTCTTTCCGGATTCCCGGAAGACTGTGGAGAGATTTCTGGCGGAAATGCCGATATTATATCTGATGAGTCCGGCATCCTGGAAGAGAAAATTGCCGTAGAGGGGACGCAGTTAAAATTCGCGCTGAAGAAGAATGACAGATCACAGATCGGAGCATCAGCAGTGATCCGGGTCAGTGGCGTTCTTACGGAAAACTATGAGATACCGGATATTCAGGTCGTAATCTCTCTGAATGACAAGAATGAGCAGCATCCGATTGCGGGAACGATTACGTTCCAGCTGAATGATGATGAAAAAACATTCACAGCTGAGATCGGGGCTGTTGAGGGCGCAGAGTACAGTTTTGACGGTACCACCTGGTCAGACAACAACCGGAAAGATGACTGCCAGCCGGATACCCTGTATCACGGATGGATCCGTCTGAAGGAGACGGAGACAGAAAATGCGGGACCTGCGGCGGAGGTTTCCGGAAGAACTCCGAAACTGGCAGAAAAGCCGCCTGTGGACGGACCGGAGAAGCCCGGAGATGGCGGGAATACTGGAGGAGACAACGGCACGAAGCCTGGAGATAGCGGAAATGCTGGAGAAGATAACGGCACAAAGCCTGGAGATGGTGGAAATTCCGGAGAAAACAATGGCTCAAGACCAGGAAGTGGAACTGGTTCATCCAGTTCAGACTCTTCCAAACCGGAGATCAGTGAAAGAAAGCCGGATATCAGCCGTGACAGTAAAAAGGGATATATTGATCCTGTAAAGGGAATTATCCCGGGCGCTGCGAACAAAGCGGTAAACGATGGACACAGCCATTGGATGAAGGATAAGAATGGCTGGTGGCTGAGATATAGCGATGGCAGTTATGCGGCAGGAAAGATGATCGTGGGAGAGCACGATAATATGCAGACGGTTGAGCATCAGTGGGAACTGATTAACGGAAGCTGGTATGCATTTGATGAGCAGGGATATCTGCGTGTTGGACTTTTCTATGATGCCGGTTATAGGGGCTGGTTCTATATGGACGAAAATTCCGGAATGCAGACTGGCTGGGTACTCATCAATGAAAGATGGTATTTCTTCAATCCGGTTTCTGATGGAACAAGAGGAATGATGTTTATCGGAAGAAAAACGCCGGATGAGTATTTTGTGACGGAAGATGGCAGCTGGGACGGAAAGACAAAATAATAAATAAGAGAACAGCCAGGTGAAGTGAGAAAACTCCCTCTTTGCAGTTTATGGGATAAACGCGCAGAGAGGGAGTTTTTATCATTTATGAACCTAAAAATTCAGAGAAATAATCGATGAAAGGCAGTCTCATTAAACTTCTTTACCATTGATCAAAACGTGCTGGATCACACCTGTCACATCAAACGGACAGCCGTCAACAATGACAACATCGGCGTCTTTTCCTTCTTCCAGAGAACCGACGCGGTCAGCGATGCCGATATGCTCGGCCGGGTTGATGGTTACGGCGCGGAGTGCGTCATATTCGTCCATACCGGCTTTGATAGCGAGCCCTGCGCAGAGCGGCAGGTAGTGGAGCGGAGTTACCGGCGCATCTGTGATGATGGAAACATGACATCCGGCTTTCGCGAGAATGCCAGGTGTCTCCCAGGTCTTATTCTGGAGCTCAAATTTGGAGGCATGTCCGAAGGTCGGACCTACCGCGAGCGGGAGATTTTCCTTCGCGAGTTCATCCACGATCATATGGCCCTCTGTCACATGCTCCAGAGTCAGGCCGACACCGAATTCTTTCGCGATACGGATCGCAGTGAAGATATCGTTTGCCTGATGGGCATGGGCTTTTAACGGGATCTCATGGTTTAATACCGGGATCAGAGCTTCGGACTTCTGGTCGTAAGCCGGAAGCTTGGAGGCGTCATCACCGGCCGCCTCGATCTTTGCCTTGTAAACCTTCGCTTTATTTAAAGCCTCGCGGATCTTTGCGGCATTTGTCATACGGCTGGAGATTCCCTGTTTCTGGTAGCAGCGTTTCGGGTTTTCACCGAAAGCGCATTTCATAGCGATTGGGAATTTTACGATCATATTGTCAACACGGGTTCCAACCGGTTTGATAGCAGCGAAGGTTCCGCCAATGGAGTTGGAGCTGCCTGGACCGGTTGCGAAGCAGGTAACACCGGCTTTCGCGGCCATCTTCATACACGGGTCAAACGGGTTGATTCCGTCGATCGCCTGTACCTGTGGAGTTACCGGGTCATTCAGTTCATTGTAGTCATGTCCCTCGTAGCCAATTCCGTAGCCGTCAAGACCGATATGGCAGTGAGCCTCAACAAATCCCGGATAAACCTGAAGTCCGGTAGCGTCGATAACCTCAGCGCCGTCAGCAGAGAGACTCTTTCCGATCTTCACGATCTTTCCGCCGTCGATCAGGATGTCAGCGATAAAAGTTTCCTTTGATACCGCTGTGTGAAGTGTTCCGTTCTTGATACAAATCATTGGAATTCCTCCTCTTTTCAAATCATAACTCCATAATACATGAATTGCGAGAATATTTCAAGGATTCTTTCTGTACAGTAGTTAAAAAAAGGTTACGATTCACGCTTTGCGCAAACAGTAACAAAAAAAGGAACTATATCATCTAAAAAGATGAAAAGTTCCTTATATTTGAGTTATGAAACTACATTCACCGGTTTCCCTTCAAGGAATCCCTTTACATTTCCGGCAAGGATGGAAACGAGGCGCTGTCTTGTCTCAAGTCCCTTCCAGCCCATATGCGGGGTGAGGATCACGTTGTCAAGGGTGTAGAGCGGGTTGTCGGCTTTCGGCGGCTCAGTTTCCTGAACGTCGAGGCCTGCGCCTGCGATCTGGTGCTTTTCAAGCGCTTCGATCAGAGCCGGCTCATCGATGAGAGCACCGCGGGAGGTGTTGATCAGGAAGGCGGTCGGCTTCATCAGCGCAAGAGTCTCTTTATTGATCATATGCTTTGTCTGTGGAGTTAACGGGCAGTGCAGGGAAACATAGTCACTGTTCTTTAAGACTGTCTCAAGATCCACATAGCGGACACCGTCCTCGTCGGCTCTCGGTGTTCTTGTATACACGAGAATATTCATATCAAGAGCTTTTGCAATCTTCATTACAGTCTTTCCGATATGTCCGGCACCGATGATTCCTAAAGTCTTTCCGTTTACCTCAACGTGCGGAACCTGGAGATTTTTCGTAAAGTTATCATGGTTTCCGTTTGCCAGCATTTTCATCTGGACCTGCATGGTGGAGCTTAAATTTAAGATCATCATGACCGCCGTGTGGGCTACGCGCTCGGAGCTGTATGCCGGGATATTGCAGACGGTGATCCCCTTCTCCCTTGCGGCATCAAGATCCAGATTGTTGTATCCGGTACCGGCCTCACAGATCAGCTTTACGGAAGCTGGAAATTTGCGGATCAGGTCACCGTTTACCGGCATCTCCTTTGTGACGATAATATCAGCTCCCTCAATGCGCTCTAAGAGCTGTTCCGGTGTGGTATCATCGTAGACGGTCACGTCGGAAGAGAGAACAGAAAAGTCGAGATTTCCGTCAAAGTTCATTTTTTTTGCGTTTAATACAACGGTCTTGTCGCTCATGGGTAAATCCTCCTGCGAAAATGATAATAAGAAAATTGTGCGTGCTTTGGCGCTATATCCATTATATATCGGTTTTTGAAATGTGACAATAAAGAGTTTGTGGTTATAGGTTATGTGAATCGTTTTAGTATTGTCGTGGTCTGATGGGGATTCCGAAGGTTTTATCCGTCTGAAACTTGTGTGTCAGGGAGCGATACTTCCGGAAAAACTTAAATGGGCCTGTGAGACAGTAAATGGGAAATATGCCACTGCCTAAGTGCTGGAAATTAGCGGGAAGCTACTTGCGCTGTCCGGATTTCGGAAGTATACTTATGCCATAATATTTGAAATGGATGGAATCATATGCTTGGATTAAAACCGGTAAAACTGATGCCTGCGAGGGAGCGGGTTGCTTCGGCGCTCAGAAAGGCGATCATATCGAGACAGATTAAGGAAGGCGAGACGCTGGCGCTCGAGGCGACGGCTCAGGAGCTTGGGGTGTCGATCACTCCAGTGCGGGAGGCATTTCAGATCCTCGCAAGGGATGGGCTTTTGGAACTGAAACAGAATAAAGGAGCCATCGTTTTAGGGGTTACGGAAAAGACGCTGCGGGATCACTATCAGATCCGGGCAGTGCTTGAAGGGTACGCCTGTGTGCTCTGCGTGGAAAACGGGGCAGATCTCTCTGCCCTGCAAAACTGTCTGAAGGTATCGGAGGAGATGATCGCTTCCGGAGACAGCAGCAGATATTCGGATATGAACCAGTCGTTCCATTACGAGATCTGGAATGCGTCGGGGAATGAGAAGCTTGTGACAATGCTCTCAGAACTCTGGAATGGACTTTCCATGGGAGTCCAGACGACGGAGAGGGAGTACGCGAAGAAATCGTTTGCGGAACATAAGGAAATTTATGAGGCGATTGCGGCGAAGGACGCGGAGACCGCGAGAGCGCAGATGGAGAAACATATCAGGAGAAGCCTAGAGGATATGCTGACACGGTACAGAGAATAAATACAATTTATCTATAATGCACAAAAACATAAGCTACAAATTAGACAGTATGATGAAAAAGTAAAATTGGTATTGACTTTTTCATCATACTGTTTTATTTTAAATGCATAAATTGTATACATGATAAAAAATAAAATATCAAATACAAGAAATCAACATGCAGACGAAAAGCAAATGGCTGCCGGAAGTCAAAATTAAAGCACGGACAGTCAAAAATTTTAAGGAGGTTATATGATGAACAGAGAGGAGCAGGTGGAGAAACTTACCACATATATCGCCCATTTTACGGACTATATCGGAAAGCATCTCCCGGACGATGTAAAGGCAAAAATTTCAGAATTAGCAGAGGCGGAGACAAACCCGCTTGCAAAGTCCATCTATGAGACAATGAACTTAAACCAGAGATTAGCCTCTGAGTTAAACAGACCGAGCTGCCAGGATACCGGTGTGATCCAGTTCTGGGTAAAATGCGGAACAAAGTTCCCGCTGATCGATGATCTGGAAGTTCTTTTAAAGGAAGCGGTTGTCCGTGCGACTGTGGATGCCCCGCTCCGCCACAACAGTGTCGAGACTTTTGATGAGTACAACACCGGAAAGAACGTCGGAAAAGGAACACCGACCGTATTCTGGGATATCGTCCCGAACAGCGACCAGTGTGAGATCTATGTCTACATGGCAGGCGGCGGATGCACACTTCCTGGAAAGGCGATGGTTTTAATGCCAGGTGCCGGATATGAGGGCGTCGCGAAATTCGTCCTTGACGTTATGACAAGCTATGGCTTAAACGCATGTCCTCCGCTTCTTGTTGGCGTCGGCGTCGCAACATCTGTCGAGACCGCAGCACTTCTTTCCAAGAAAGCACTGATGCGTCCGATCGGAAGCCACAATGAGAATGAGCGCGCTGCAAAGATGGAAGCACTTCTTGAAAAAGGTATCAATGATATCGGTCTCGGACCGCAGGGAATGGGCGGAAAAGCATCTGTTATGGGTGTTAATATCGAGAATACCGCAAGACATCCATCTGCCATCGGTGTAGCAGTAAATGTTGGATGCTGGTCCCACCGCCGCGGACACATTATCTTTGATAAAGACTTAAATTACACGATCACAACACATTCGGAGGTGACTTTATAATGGTTGAGGTAAAGAACGGAAAAAAAATTCTGACAACACCGATCAGCGCTGAGGATCTGGAAGGAATCCATGTCGGTGATATCGTATATTTAAACGGAAGCATGACGACCTGTCGTGATGTGGCACACCGCCGTCTCGTGGAAGAGCACAGGGAACTTCCGGTCGATGTAAAGGATGCAGCGATCTTCCATGCCGGACCGATCATCCGGCCGCTTGAAAATGACCAGTTTGAGATGGTTTCCATCGGACCGACGACAAGTATGAGAATGGAAAAGTTTGAAAAAGAGTTTGTGGAACAGACCGGGGTCCGCGTGATCATCGGAAAAGGCGGAATGGGACCGAATACGGAATGTGCATGTAAGAATTTCAAAGCGATCCACTGTGTATTCCCGGCCGGATGCGCGGTTGTGGCTGCGACTCATGTAGAGAGGATCGTGGAAGCACAGTGGAGAGACCTCGGAATGCCGGAAACGCTGTGGCACTGTGAGGTAAACGAACTGGGACCGCTCATCGTTTCGATCGATCCGGACGGAAGAAATCTCTTCGAGGAAAATAAGGTTACATTTAATGAGAAAAAAGACAAGGCGTTAGAGGAAATCTATCCGCAGGTAAGTTTCATCAAATAACTGGAAGAAAGCAGCAGATCAAAGAGATGCTTCCATAGATCGCTGCAGGTTCAGATAATACGGGGGAGTACAAGATGGATAACAAACTGGTCATCTGTATGGTCATTTTTGCTCTGACACTTTTGAGCTATATCATCAACAAGATCCCGATGTGGGTCACGGCACTTTTATCACTCAGCGCACTTTACATTACCGGGTGTGTGGATGCGAACGGAGCACTTGGGGGATTCGCAAATGTCAACACGATCCTGATGGGCGCCTGTTTCATGGTGGCGTCGGGATTCCGCCGCACATCTCTTGTAAAACTGATGTGTGACTGGCTCCTGAAGCTGACAAATGGTTCTTTTATGAAGGTATATTTCGGATATCTCCTGCTGGGAGTGCTCCTGACAAACTTTATGAACAGCCCGATGGTGGTCTACGCGATCATTGGTCCGCTCCTCTGCGCATTATGTGACAGGACGGGATACAGCCGTTCAAAATACATTTTCCCGCTGATGGTGATCGTGGTTGCCTGCTGTTTTGCACTTCCGCTTCCGACTTCGATCCAGAAAGCGGGAGAGTTTAACGGATATCTCGAGACATATCAGTTCACCGGGCTGGAATTTACCCCGATCAGCTTTTTCTTCGCGAGATTCCCGGTGATCATCCTCTGCCTGATCTGGGCGATGACGATCGGACCGAAGATGTGTCCGCAGCAGGCGGTCTCCGATCTGGCCGAGATCGAGGAGCAGAAAGATATCTCCAGCAAATTATCGCCGACCGTTGACAGGATCGGAATCGTGATCTTCATCGTCACCATGCTCGGTCTGATCTTCTCCACACAGCTTCACATTGCGTCCTGGTGGATCGCACTCGCGGGAAGCATCCTCATGGCAATGTTCGGAGTTGTAGATCAGAAAAAAGCACTGTCAGAGATCCCGTGGGAAATGCTGATCCTCTACGCAGGAGCGCTCGCCCTGGGAAATGGTCTTGTGAACACCGGAGCAGGCGAGGCGATCGGGGGATGGCTTGCTGCAGCAGTCGGAGGAACCCACAACAATTACCTTCTCGGAGCACTGTTCTTTGTAATTCCGTTCCTGATGACCCAGTTTATGTTAAACCGTTCTGTCCAGGCAGTATTTATCCCGATCTGTCTTCTGACCTGCCAGTCCCTGGGGGCTGCGCCGATGGGACTCGTCATGTGCGTGGCATCCGCTTGTCAGACTGCTTTCATGACTCCGATGGCGACTCCGGCTGTTGCCATGTGCATGGGAGAAGGCGGATATGACCTGAAGGCACTCTTTAAGAGCGGCTGGCTGATCTGTATTTTGCTCGCAGTCGTGAACATTTTCTACACAATGACGGTATATCCGGCGTTCTAAGTCTGTCAGGAGGAAAAACAATGAAGATCACAGATGTGAAACTGATTTTTGCGAAGCATTATCTTTTCGTCCAGGTTTACACGGATGAAGGGATCGTCGGGCTCGGTGAGGCGGGCAACTGGGGTTACCTGATGGCGACAGCTGCGGCGATCGAAAAGTTCAAAGAATATTTAATAGGAAAAGATCCATTCCGGATCGAAGATTTCAATCAGAATTTTTACCGGTCTGTTTATTTCCGGGGATCTGTCGTGATGAGTGCGATCTCAGCGATCGACATTGCACTCTGGGATATCAAGGGAAAAGCTCTCGGCGTACCGGTTTACGAGCTGCTTGGCGGTCTCACGAGAGATAAGGTCCGTGTTTACGCATCTCCGATGGTGCGGGATAAGGATCCGGAACAGTTGGCGAAGCGCTATATTGACCTGAAGAAACAGGGATTTACAGCAGCGAAGATTTTTGTCAACGGAAATGACAAGTCCTTAAAAGAAGGCCATGACGAATATTTCTCCGGTCGTATCGAGATGGAACTTGAAAAAGTGAAGATCTGCAGAGAAGCCGTGGGATATGATTTCGATTTCATATTAGAGGCACACCGCGGAATGACACTTCCGGAGGCAGTTGCGTTCGGACGCGCAGTCGAGCCATACCGCCCGATGGTTCTGGAAGATCCGGTGACACCGGACAATTACGATACCATGGCAGAGGTTGCTTCGAAAATCGGCGTACCGATTGCTACCGGTGAGCGTTTCACAAGCCTCAGGGAGTTTGAAGTCCTGATGAGCCGCCATGCTGCCCAGTATGTCCGCCCGGATGTATGTGCCATCGGTGGAATCACTACCGCGAAGAAGGTAGCTGCGATCGCGGAGGCACACGATGTTCTCGTGATCCCGCACAATCCGTTAGGACCGGTATCCACGGCAGCCTGCCTGCAGATCTGCGCGAGCATCCCAAACCTTGGGATCCAGGAACTTCCGGGATTCTGCCTAAACGGACAGGAAGACGCGATGGTGAAAGAACCGTTAAAATTCAGGGACGGTTACATGGAAATTCCGTCCGGACCTGGAATCGGTGTGGAACTCGCGGAAAATGCGTCAGAGCTCTATCCGCTTCATGAGCGCGGAAGCAATGCTGCAAAACGGTATTTTGACGGATCCGTCAAAGACATGTAAGATTCAAAACAGCCCTCCCATTATACATTTTCATATACCCCTTATTATAGAAAAAAGCTGCCCGCAATGGACAGCTTTTTTCTGTGTGATGGGTTTCTATATAAAATAAGGATTGTTGAGGGCGTTTTTACTGTGCTTTCCGCTGCATTTTTGCAACGAGGGCGCTGGTTCTCTGACGGTAGTCGTCGAGTTCGGTGACGATTCCCATGAAAGAGGAGATAAGATCTAAGGAGGCGCGCAGAGAACTCTGCTCACCCTGTACGACTGCGCGTTTTGTGAGGCGCATAGCCTGCTGCGGCGCGGCCAGAAGCTTCTCCATATACTGCTCCACAAATGCGTCAAGCTCTGCATCCGGGACGCAGTGGGTAACGAGACCCATATCTGCGGCTTCTTTTCCCTTTAATGTGCGGGCTGTCCAGAACAGGTCTAAAGCTTTGTCCCGGCCGACGAGACGGGGCAGGAAATATGCTCCGCCGTCACCAGGTACAATTCCGGCATTAAAATAGCTTTCCGACATGGAAGCACTCTCCCCGGCGATCCGCACATCGCACATGAGAGCCATGTCAAGACCGGCACCGACTGCGGCACCATGGATCTTGGCAACCACCGGTTTATCGATTTCTTCTAAAAGAAGCGGAATTCTTTGGATTCCCTTCCAGAGTGAATTCTTTCTTGCGAGGGCTGTGGAGGAGATATCTTCATGACTTTCGAAGAATCCGTCACCGGCTGCCATTGCCTTGACGTCACCGCCTGCGCAGAACGCTTTTCCGTTTCCGGAAAGCAGAAGTGCATATACATCATCGTTGTCACGGACATCTTCCAACGCTTCTGTCCAGAGACGGATCATCTCCTCGCTGAAACAGTTGAGCTGCTTCGGACGATTCAGTGTGATGCGTGCAAGGTGGTTGTGTACTTCGTAGATCAAGTCTGCCATAGAATATCTCCTCCCCTATTTACTCTCTCAATATACCATATTGTGGAACTGATTTCATTATATGGAATTTTACACAGAATGTCAAGCCCTTGAAACTGGTTTTAACGTAAAATTTGCAAAAAAATATTGTCCAGAATCGAAAAATCCTGGACAATATCACAAAGCGAAAAAGTATTGCATTCTATATCACAATATGAAATTTTGTTACAGACGTAATGATTTAACCATCCGCACACTTGATTTACAGAGAGAGCAGCATCCACCCCGCCGCGCACATAATTATGAGAAATATGAGATTGTAAAGGGTGAATACCATCATGTACGTTCCGGACTTTGATTCCGGAATCTCAGCGTAGGCCCGGTAGGAGATCACGCTTGCCATGGATGCGATCAGGGTCCCAAGACCGCCGACATTCACACCAAAAAGCAGAGGACGCACTGCACCGGTAAAGCCGGAGAGTAGGATTGCCGCGGGGACATTGCTGATGCACTGGCTTAAGAGAACACCTGCCGGAAATTCATGACCGGAGATCAGCTTCGTGAGGAGTCCGGAGATCGCAGGGATCCGTTCCATATTGCCGATAAAGATAAAGAAGCAGACGAATGTCAGGAGCAGAAAGTAGTCGACCCGGATAAACAACGAGCGGTCCTTTATGAGAACAGCGGCCAAGATGATGAAAAACATGACCGGCCAGGAATAGATCCGAACGACGCAGCCCAGACAGACGAGAAAAAGCGCCAGATAGAAGATCAGAGAAGTCTTCGTGGGACAGCCGTCCTGGTGAAGGGAGGCCCGGCTGAGGGTGATGGCTTTATTTTTCAGCAGAAAAACGGCAGCTACAAGCAGCAGGGCTGAGAGTACCGTTAACGGCAGCATGTATCCCACAAGCTCACCGGCAGAGAGGCCAAAGGAAGAGTAGAGATACAGGTTCTGTGGATTCCCGATGGGTGTTGCCATGCTGCCGAGGTTCGCGGCGATGGTCTGAAGGACGATCACGGGGATCATGAGTTCCGGAAGTCCAGCCATATTGAGGATCAGGATGGAAAACGGGACAAATGTGATCAGGGACACGTCGTTCGTGATCAGCATGCTGGAGAAAAAGCAGAGTGCTGTCAGGGTGAAGGCAAGCTGGCGAGTGGAATGCATTCCGGCGAGCAGGGATGATCCGAGATAACGGAACAGACCGATCTCCTTCAGCCCGGCGACCACTGTCATCAGGGAGAAGAGGAGTGCCAGAGTGCGGAAGTCAATGTAAGACAGATATTCCGGTGACGGAGCGACAAAAAACATGGAGAGGACCGCCAGAACCGCTGCCGCGGAAAGGACTGGTTCTTTTTTTATGAATGACATGGATCGATTTCCTTCCTTATATAAATATTGTGCATGCGGCAGAAGACAGAAAAAATGTATACAAAGTGCCGCCCTGCAATTCAAGTCGAACATCCGAGAGACTTGGTGCGTGATTCTGGTCAGCGAAGCTGACAAATCCTATCAAAGTCACTGCCTATCCTGTGGGATGGGAACAACCGTGTTACTGTACACGGGTAGGAATTTTCTGAACTGAAAATTCCGTACAATACAGTGGTGGTAGTGGATTTTGCCGATTTGGAATGCGAAGCATCGGCAAAATCAGTTACTGTTTGCGCAAGGCGTGAACAGTAACCAACTGCAAAACTTCTGTAATTATTATAAACAGTGACTTTACGAATGTAAAGAAGAAGAGTATACTGTACATGTTTGGTCATTGCACACAGGTAGGAATTTTCTGACCTGAAAATTCCGTACAATACAGTGGTGGCAGTGGATTTTGCCGATTTGGAATGCGAAGCATCGGCAAAATCAGTTACTGTTTGGGCTTCTTTCATGCCCGTATAGACAATGATGTCAGAATAATGGAAAGCGGCAGCTCTGGATGAAAATTCCTGGGTGCCGCTAATTTACGCGGAATGGCAGCGCATAAACAGGACAGGATGTCTGCTGTTTCTGTTTGAGGGAGGATTATTATGGGGAACAACAAGTTTTCAATCGCCAGTGTTGGAAACCGGCGGGCATTCCGGGATGGAGCCCGGGACGGGGTGCCGATCGCGCTCGGGTATTTTGCGGTATCTTTTTCACTGGGAATCGTGGCGCGGAATGTCGGGATGACACCGATTCAGGGAATGATCACAAGCGCACTCTGCAACGCGTCCGCAGGGGAATACGCGGGCTTTACGATGATCGCCGCGGGGGCAGCGTATATTGAGATGGCGATCGTGACACTGATCGCGAACGCGAGATATTTACTGATGAGCTGTGCCATGAGCCAGAGAATGGATCCGGAGATGCCGTTTTTCCACAGACTGCTGATGGCGTTTGATATTACCGATGAGCTGTTTGGAATTACGATCGCAAGACCGGGCTGCTTAAATCCCTGGTATATGTACGGGGCAATCGCATTAGCGCTTCCCGGCTGGGCTGTCGGAACAGCCCTCGGTGCGCTGGCAGGTAATCTGATGCCGTGGCGTCTTGTGAGCGCCTTCAGCGTGGCACTCTACGGAATGTTCCTTGCGATCATCATTCCACCGGCGAGAAAGAGCCGCATCCTTGCAGGTCTCATCGCCATCAGCTTCGCGGCAAGCTACCTTGCGGAGCATCTGCCGGGGATCTCATCGATCTCCAGCGGCACGAGAACGATCATTCTGACTGTTGTGCTCTCATCTGCGGCAGCAATTCTCTTCCCGCATCCGGCAGAGGACAGTGAGATCGAGGTTCAAGAAGAAAACCAGGAAGGAAAAAATAATTCTTCTGCAGGTGCAGCAAAACAGGGAGCTTAACTGTATATATAGTAGAAAGCAGTTCTATTTGTAAGAAAAAGAAGTATTTACGAAAACTGTATCGTTAAATTAAGAGGAAATACATAAAAAACATGGAAAAGAATATTTATCTCTATATTGCGGTGATGGCGGGCGTTTCATATCTGATCCGTGTCCTGCCGCTCACATTGATCCGGAAACCGATCAAAAATCAGTTTATCCAGTCATTCTTATATTACGTCCCATATGTGACGTTAGCTGTTATGACGTTCCCGGCGATCCTCTCCGCCACAAACAGTACGGTGTCGGCGGCGCTGGCGCTGGTCATCGGAATCATCGCGGCGTGGTGCGGAAGAAGTCTCCTGTCCGTTGCGGTGATCTGCTGCGCGATGGTATTCATTACGGAATTTTTCTTAGTGTAGTAAAAATATATAAAACACATATATTTAATAAAACAAAAGCAGCTTCGGTACCTGATCATCCATCAAAGAATCGTGCTGCTTTTTTTAGAATACCATTTACGGCATTCTTGCAGGGCGTGAAAACCCGCGAAAAAAGCAGTACATGGCGCAGAATAACGGAATGCGGCGGTCTGCCAGGCCAATGCTTTAACGTTGTAAAATAAATGAGATAAAATCCCATTGTCTGAAATTTCACAATACGAAATATATTCCATTTTAGCAAAAATGCTGATTTTCTAAGCGGAAATTTGGCAATTATTTGGAAGAATCGTACTTGTATTTGTGCGGGAAAGTTGTTATAATCAGTAGCCGTGTTGAGCGAAAAAAAGAGTAATGGCTCATAAAAGCTGATTACATGGAGGTTTACCCATGAAGAAATTATTTGCATTCTGCGCAGGACTTCTGGCGGTCTTAAACCAGACTGCAGTTACAGCGCTTGCGGCAGAACCAGAGGCTGCCGGGGCGGCAGCACAGACGCCGTTATGGCTTTGTATTCCATTTGCAGGACTCCTGCTCTGCATTGCGGTCCTTCCGCTTGTGAAAGCAGAGTGGTGGGAGGCGCACCAGCCGCACGCGGTCGTGTTCTGGTCCCTGCTGTTCCTGATCCCGTTCGCCGTGAAGTACGGTGTGCCGAAGGCGGCGGAGACGACACTGGAATGTATCATAAACGACTACCTGACATTCATCGTCCTTCTTTTCGGATTGTTCTGTGTGTCCGGTAATATTACCCTGTCCGGTGATCTCGCTGGTTCCCCGAGGATCAATGTGGGACTTCTGGCACTCGGAACCCTGTTATCCAGCTGGATCGGAACCACCGGAGCCAGTATGTTAATGATCCGTCCGATCATCAAGATGAACGCGTGGAGAAAGAGAAGACGCCACATCGTGATCTTCTTTATCTTTATGGTGTCCAATATGGGCGGCTGCCTGACTCCGATCGGAGATCCGCCTCTGCTCATGGGATTCATGCGGGGTGTCCCGTTTTTCTGGAGCTTAAAGCTTTTACCGATCCTGATCTTCAATATGATCATCCTGCTGTTCATCTTCTATCATTTTGATATGAAGGCATACAGAAAAGATATTGCGGCAGGCTTAAAACCGGATATCAGCAAACCGGGTACTGAAGTGAAGATCCGCGGCGGCCACAACCTGATCTTTATCATTATAATCGTGATCGCCGTTATCTTAAGCGGTACCCTACCGTCCATGCCGATGTTTCAGGATGCCGCAGGAAATGTCCTCGGGATTCATGTGTTCGGAGAAGTTACATTATCCTATCCGGCGATCATTGAGTGCGTGATCATCCTTGTATCCGCATTCCTGTCCTTTAAGACGACGGATGGATCGATCCGCCGAGAGAACCACTTTACCTGGGGCGCGATCCACGAGGTCGCAGTTCTCTTCGTCGGTATCTTTATTACGATGCAGCCGGCGCTTATGATCTTAAAGGCAAACGGAGCGGAGCTTGGGATCACAGAACCGTTTGAGATGTTCTGGGCGACCGGTCTGTTATCCAGCTTCCTCGACAATACGCCGACCTATCTGGTATTCCTGACAACAGCAGGCGCATTAGGATTGTCACAGGGCATGGTGACGGCCCTCGGAACCGTTCCGGTCAAGATGCTGGAAGCGATCTCCTGCGGTGCCGTATTTATGGGCGCGAATACATATATCGGCAACGCGCCGAACTTTATGGTCAAATCCATTGCGGATGAGAACGGTATCCGGATGCCTTCGTTCTTCGGATATCTGATCTGGTCCCTTGGAATTCTTGTTCCGGTATTCATTGTGGATACTCTGGTATTCTTTTTATAGGAAGGGGGAGGAAATATGGCTGCAACGAAAGAAGAAATCAAAGAACTGGCAGAACATATCTACGATCTGGACGCGGAGGTCTATGTCCACCTTGGTTCCTCCCTGGGACGTGTATTCAACCGTGACAGAGAGCGCTGCGTCAACGAACTTACAGAGTTACTCACAACAAGACCGCAGGGACATTTGGTCCGCAGCGAGCTTGGGCTGATCGCGAACATGGCCCGCACCATCGAGGATAAAGAAGAACGCGCGATGTGTATGACCGAGTACAACCGCATCCTCAATGAGGTCATGAGTCTTCCGACAAGCTTCGCCAGCGGCGATGTGATCGACCCGATCCTCGCGAAGTTAAACAGTTTCAACGTAGCGAACCGTTTCTCCAACGACGACCACCTGATTATCTGCATCAGCTGGACATACGGAAGCGGCGGAATCGATGTCGGCTTCAAACTTGCGGATAAGCTTCATATTAACTATTACGATGCCGATATTTTCGAGGCAGTATTAAAACGCCTCGACGCGGAGAAGGATAAGACGATCCGTGACGCGGCGGGATATGCCCACGTCTCTGAGGAACTGCAGCAGAGTCCGGCGAGCGAGTTTGAGGCAGTGACCCATATGTCCCTGAAGGATCATATCAAATATTTCAGCCGTTACCACGGCCTGAACCGTCAGGATGCCGTCTTCTTCAACCAGAGCGACCTGATCTGTGATATGGCGAAAAAGGAAGACTTTATTATCATGGGCCGCTGTGCCGATGCGATCTTAACGAACAACGGCATTCCGCATATCAGTATCTATATCACTGCACCGATCGAACAGAGAATCCAGCGCGCGATCGAGGTAAACTCCGAATTAGACCGGAAAAAAGCGCGCCATTTCCTGAAAAAACTTGACAAAAAACATGCGCATTATTACAATTTCTATACCGGAAGAAGCTGGGGAAACGCGAACAACTACGATCTCTGTATCAACAGCGCAAGCTACGGAATTGACGGTACCGTTGATTTCATTCTGCGAATGATCGGGCGTGACCATGAAAAAAAGAACGATAAGAAATCAGAATAGTGACCTGAGCAAAACACCGCCGGTGAATCGACCGGAGGCGGAAAATACAGGTTCCATGCCTGGCTTTCACAGAGCCAGGCATATTCTTTTTACGCGAACAACGAGCCAGAGTCCGCGCTTACGCGAGAACTTGGCGACTGTCGCCTGCAGAAATTTCCCACTGTATGCGTAGGCATGATCTGGCGGAAATAGTATCAGATAAAACCGGAAATGTAACTATGATTAAGAGGAAAGGACCAACAACCATGCAGCTTGATATGACAAAGGGAAGACCATTGCCGGTGATCCTGCGGTTTACGATCCCGCTGGTCATCGGAAATGTTTTCCAGCAGCTTTACAATATGGCGGACACGATCATTGTGGGCAGATATGTCGGCGCGGGAGCGCTGGCGGCGGTCGGCTCAACCGGAACGATCATGTTCCTGACAACGGGATTTGCACAGGGGATCACGGCAGGATTCTCGATCCTGACTGCGCAGAGATATGGTGCCAATGATGCCAGAGGCGTGAAACGCAGTGTGGCAAACGGAATTCTCCTGTCTGTGATCGCAGCGATCATCATGACGGTGTTCTGCGTGTGCATTATGAATCCGCTGCTCCATCTGATGAACACACCGGCAGATATTTTTCGTGATGCCTATACCTATATTATGGGGATCAGCATTGGACTTACGGCGAATATTTTCTATAACCTGTTTTCTTCGTACCTGCGTGCGGTCGGAAACAGTCAGGTCCCGCTGTTTTTCCTGATATTTTCCGCCTGTCTGAACGTGGGACTGGATCTGCTTTTTATCATCCGAGGCGGTATGGGCGTAGCGGGGGCTGCCTGGGCGACAAATCTGTCCCAGGCGATCTCGGCGGTGCTCTGCGTGGGATATATCTGGGTTAAGGTTCCATCCTTAAAGCCTGATAGGGAACACTGGAAGATCCACGGAAATGACACGAGAAACCAGCTTGCGGCCGGGATCCCGATGGCGTTCCAGTTCGCGATCACTGCATCGGGGACTATGATCATGCAGTCCGCCATCAACCTCTTCGGCTCCGTGGCGGTTGCGGCCTATACGGCTGCGGCGAAGCTCCAGAGTCTTGTGATCCAGGGCATGATCGCCATGGGACAGACGATGGCGACCTACGGTGGTCAGAATTATGGAAGCGGAGATGTGAAGCGGATCAAGTCAGGCGTGCGATCTGCGCTCCTCGCGGAATTTGTCTACTCCGTTGCCGCAGCGGCACTGATGTGCGCACTCTTAAAGCCGTGTCTCGGGCTCTTCTTTACAGGAGACGTAGACCTTGGGGCTATGATGCCGTGGGCAAAAACATACTGCTACATGACGGCGGTCTTTTTCCTGCCGCTCTGCACGATCTTTATTTTCCGCAACATTATGCAGGGCTGCGGTTACGGATTTCTCCCGATGATGGGCGGTGTGTCGGAACTGATCGCGAGACTGCTGGTCTCAATGGCGGCGATCCAGCTTCTGAGTTATCCGCTGGCGTGCTTCGCAGATCCGGCGGCATGGATCGCAGCAGCTTTATTTACAGGAATTTCTTATTTATTTGTTATAAAGAAGATCGAAAAAGAACTTTCGTGACAGCTACAGTTTTGAAGAAATTAAGAAGACCGGATCCGGATGCTCCAAAGACGGGAGATGAAACACACCGGAATTTCTGGTTCCTGATGATGGGGATCTCGGCTGCGGGAATCCTCTTTATGACCAGGAAAAAAGAACAGGAGTGAGGAGTCTGCAGGGCCGTGGATATCCAGGGCTGCAGGCGGATCAGAACATGGGGAGCTAAGAAATGAAAAGAAAGAAAAATCCGTTGTGGTATCGGATCGGAGTCCTTATTTTCGGCGGGATCTTCTGTTTCTCCGCCTATATGGCAGGTCGTGATATCTTCGAGGCACGAAAGGAGGCGGCGGCATTCAGGAAACTGAGTGAAGCTGCTTCTGACTATATGGAGACTGCGGAACAGAAGGACTCCATCGTGGATCCGGCGGATGATCACACGACAGAAGTGGAAAATACGGCGGAGGCAGAAGAAAAACAGGAACTCCTGAGGGAGGCTGCCGGTTATGCGTCTCTGGCGGAGCAGAACCCGGACTATGTCGGATGGCTGAAAATCCCGGGAACGCGGATCGATTATCCGGTAATGAGCAGAGCATCCGATCCGGAATATTACCTGCATAGAGCGTTTGACGGATCCCGCTCGTCGGGTGGAACCCCGTTCCTTGGGCAGTTGTCGGATAAGGACAGCACCTGTATGATCGTGTATGGACACAACATGAAAAATGGTTCCATGTTTGGGACCCTGGATGACTACAAGTCGGAGAAATGGCAGACGGAACATCCGGTCATTGAGTTTTTTGTGGATGGTGAAGTGCGGGAGTATGAGGTGTTTGCAGCTGCGGAGAGCAGAGTCCTCTACGAAGATGAGGAAGGATTCCGCTATTACCGGTCCGGAGGGGATCTTTCAGAGGAGGAGTACGGGAAGCTGATCACATGGCTTCAGGAAAATTCTGACTATGAAACGGGGATCATCCCGGAATACGGGGAGCAGATCCTGATGTTGTCCACATGCAGTTATCACACGAAGGATGGTCGGTTTGTGGTGGCAGCCAGGAGAATCAGTGAACCGTGAGAAATCTCCATAATAGTAGATTGGAAGAAAGAAAATGCTTTTTGGGAGAATGCCCGGAAAGCATTTTTTGATCAGGGGATCGTCGGGAGAAAATGGCTTGACATGCCGGGTGATCTGGGGTATCCTCGGAATCAGATAGATCCGGATTCGGAGAAAGGAAAGGGAGTTATGGCAGAAAAAATTTTGATCGTTGTGGACATGCAGAAGGATTTTGTGAATGGAAGTCTCGGCAGTAAGGATGCGGAGGCAATCGTTCCGGCTGTTGTCAAAAAGGCGGAAACGTTTGACGGGGAAGTGATCTTTACGAAGGACACACATTTCGAGAACTATATGGATACTCAGGAGGGACATTTTCTTCCGGTTCCTCACTGTATTAAGGGGACAGACGGCTGGGACCTGATCCCGGAGCTTGAGAAGATCGCCATAGAGCGTGACGCGGCGACTTACGAGAAAATTACCTTCGGATGTCCGGAGCTGGCGGAAGATCTTCTTGAGAGAAATAAGAAGACACCGATCGAGTCCATCGAGCTTGTGGGACTCTGCACGGATATCTGTGTGGTTTCAAACGCGCTCCTGATCAAAGCGTTCCTTCCGGAGACACCGGTCTTTGTGGATTCCGCATGTGCGGCAGGCGTTACGAGGGAAAGACATGAGGCGGCTCTGGAGACTATGAGAAGCTGCCAGATCGTTGTGAAGTAATAAGAAAGAATCATACAGACGGGAAAGGTATGTGCAGATCTGAGTTCTTTACGGAAAGTTCTCAGGTCTGCACTTTTGTTGTTTATCCTGTATTTCTCGCTGCCCGCGTATAAATTTTCACATCAGGTAATAAGATGGTAAAAATATCATCGAGGGGCAACCCCTATGAAGGAATATATTGAAGAGCGGGCGATTCAGATCGCGAACTATATTATTGATGAGAATGCGACGGTGAGACAGACAGCAAAACGGTTTGGAATTTCGAAAAGTACGGTGCACAAGGATGTGACTGACAGGCTGATCCATATCGATCCCTCTCTGGCAGCGCAGGCGCGTGTGGTTCTGGACATCAATAAGGCGGAACGGCATATCCGCGGAGGGCTTGCGACGAAGGAGAAGTACGAGCATGAACACCAGCTGCAGGCGTGCAGCAGGGAGAATCTGTGAATCTGGAAATAATCCGGTGAAAATTTGAGAGAAACGATCCCAATACCGGGAAAAGGTCTGAAAACAGATAAAAAAGCTGATTGAATTTTTAAAATATCTGCGATAGAATGGGAACAGGACTGTTCCTGAAGATGAAATTCAGAGAAGCGTCCGGCCGAAAAATTGATTTGGCGGCACAAGCGGTAGTCTGAAAAGATGAACGGAGGAATAAATGATGAACAAAACAGAGGCAATGATCGAGAAAGTAAAAGCACTTGCAGATGCGTCGTCCTGCTGTGCTGAGGCAAAGGAAGCCGCGAACAACTGGCTTGCGGCTGTCAATACGGAAAAACAGGATGAGGCGGCAAAAGCGCTGATTGAGGAGATCGCGGCAGATATTATCCCGATCGACGGTCTGATCGCTTTCGCAGGATCTGAGGATGGAAAGAAGATCTTCGGTGCTGAGAAGGCAGCCGGAATCGAGGCGCATGCGAAGAAGATCAAGGCAGAAGGCGCAAGATTCTGTGACTGCCCGGCATGCACAGCGGTTGCTGCGATCCTGACAGATAAGGAAGATCTCTATGCACCGACATACAGCCTGACCTGGACGGTCACAGATGAGATGACCGCAAAACGTATCGGCAGTGCCGGTTCGAAAATCCTCTCCACACCAAATATGGTGGCGCTGATGGAGGATGCGGCGTTGGAGCTTGCAAAATCTTACCTCGAAGAGGGGCAGACGACAGTCGGAGCGGAGATCCACTGCCGCCATTTAGCACCGACACCGGTTGGCATGAAAGTGACAGCTACAGCGAAGCTTCGCAGCATCGAGAGAAGAAAGCTCTGGTTCGATATCGAAGTACATGATGAAAAAGGCAAATGTGGAGAAGGTTCCCACCTGCGTATTATCGTAAACTCCAAGGCGATGAGCGAGAAGGCGGAGAAGAAAGCAGAATAAGAGCTGCAGAAAAGTTACAGGACAATCAGGATCTGGCAGCAAAAGGAGAAGAGCATATGGGAAAACATACAATCGATCCGCAGATCAGCGCAGAACACCTTGCAGGTGCGGTCCGCTTCGCAACCGTATCAAACGCGGATAATTCACTGACTGACTATACAAAATTTGACGCATTCCATGAATATTTAAAGGAAACCTACCCGCTGGTACATAAACATCTGACTCTGGAACATACCGATCAGGCCGGACTTCTCTATCACTGGAAGGGAACCGGAAAATCCGGCGCTGCTCCGCTTCTTTTGATGGCGCATCAGGATGTTGTCCCGGAAGGTGACCTTGAAAAGTGGACGTATCCGCCATACTCCGGAACCATCGCGGATGGAAAGATCTGGGGACGCGGTTCCAGCGACTGTAAGAGCAATCTGATCGGGCAGCTGGAGGCTGTTGAGGCACTTCTGGAAAAAGGCTATGAGCCGGATTATGATCTGTATCTTTCTTACGGATATATGGAAGAGGTCGCAGGCGGAAAGATCCCTGCGGAGACCCTCAGAGGGACTGGGATCCGCTTCGGTGCTGTTCTCGATGAAGGCGGCGGAGTCCGCCCGGGAAGCGACTACGGGATCGATGACAAGGCACTCTGCACGATCGGACTCTGCGAAAAGGGTTACGTCGATTTTGAACTTTCCTACACGGCAAAAGGCGGACATTCCAGCCGTCCGGGCGAGAATTTCGCGACGACCATGATCGCAAAAGCACTGATCGCGATTCAGGAGAATCCAATGCCGTACCGTGTGACGGATACGATCCGCCGCCGCTTTGAAGTTCTTGCTCCGTATATGGTGAAAGAAAATCCGAAGCTTGCAGAGCTTCTCAAGAATCCGGATGAAAATCTTGAGAAGCTGGTTCCGTATTTCAAGAAAGATCCGGCTCTCGATGCAATGTTCCACACGACGGTCGTTCCGACGATGCTCTCAGGTTCCGCTCAGGCGAATATTCTTCCGGCGAAAGTCACAGCTGTCGTAAACAGCCGCATCCTTACCGGGGATACCGTTGAGAGTGTAAAGAAACATCTGGAAGACATCGTGCCGGAGGAGGTGGAAGTCCGTGTCCTCAATGGCAGCAACGCGTCGCCGACATCTCTGTATGACGGAGCGATCAAGGATCTTCTCGTCGAGATCAGCAGCAGGATCTACGGCGATGTGATCCCGTGTCCGGAGATGATGCTCGGCGGAACAGACGCAAGATTTGTCTATGACATGAGTGACCGTGTATACCGTTTCTCCACGATCTACGCGAAGGGAGACCACCATGTTCATGCCGTTGACGAGTTTACCGGAGTGGAAGAGCTGGCGGACAGCATCGACTTCTATATGGAACTGCTGACCAGATATGGGGAGACAGCGAAATAGGAAAGGCATGAATTGCCAATAATGCGCACTCGCGCGAAGCTGCAGATTGTCGCAAGCGACCGCGCGAGGCGCGAGAATGTGCCAAGGCACATTCTTATTATAAATAGTTCCGGTCTTTTCTAATTCAGATAATTCCTCATAGTCTTCAGTGCGTTCTTCTCCAAACGGGATACCTGCGCCTGACTGATCCCGACTTCCCCCGCTACTTCCGTCTGCGTCTTTCCCTCGAAAAATCTCATATCAATGATCTTCCGCTCCCTTGCCGGCAGCCGTTTCATTGCCTCACTAAGAGAAAGCTGTTCCACCCAGTTTTCCTCCCGGTTCTTCTTGTCACTGATCTGATCCATCACACAGAGCGGATCTCCGCCGTCCGTGTAGACCGGTTCATAAAGGCTTACCGGACTCTGGATCGCGTCCATCGCGTAGGTGATTTCCTCCTTTGAGATCCCAACCTCATCCGCGATTTCCATGATCGTAGGTTCCCGGAGATTTCTTTTTGTGAGAAATTCCCTCGCAGAAAGAGCCTTGTAAGCTGTGTCCCTGAGTGACCGGCTCACCCGGATCGAATTATTATCCCTCAGATACCGCCGTACCTCACCTAAGATCATCGGAACCGCATAAGTTGAAAATTTCACATTCTGTGACAGATCAAAATTGTCGATGGCCTTGATAAGCCCGATGCACCCGATCTGGAACAGATCATCTATATTCTCACTGCTGCCCGAAAACCGCTGGATCACACTCAGGACAAGTCTCAGATTTCCTTTAATATATATTTCTCTTGCGTCCGTATCTCCATTCTGGATCCGTCTGAAAAGGTCGGTTTTTTCCTCATTCGTCAGAAGCGGGAGTTTAGAAGTATTTACCCCGCAGATTTCAACCTTATATCCTGCCATGATAAGAACCTCCGCAATTTGTTTTCATAGAAAAATGATTCACGAAAACAGGGCAGTTTATACATGAAAAAAACGGGAGTTATTTCCTGAGAATCATTCCTGATTTTGACATCTTATGCGGAATTTTGACATCTTGTGCAGAAAGAATTGCGGGTGGAACAGAAAAAACGTATAATAAAATCATCTATGAACCGTGGAATGGTCTGAAATTTCGCAAGTATAATCCGAAAAAACCTGTCATAAAGGGGGAAATGAATATGAGAAAGAGAAAATGGTATGAACGCATGTCAGCAGCAGTCCTGATTGCAGTCCTTCTGGTCAATCATGGTGATATGGGAATTATGGCGACAGCGGAGACAATCCCTGCGCTGGAAAAAAATCTGGAAGAAGAGAATAAAAAAATCGAGGCCGAGACAGCCAGCGCGTCCAATGCGGACGAGAAGCGGGATACAACTGTGGATTCAAACGAGACGACCGAGTCCGACCTTGAGAAGGAGACCGCGACAGCATCGAATGGGAAAGAGACCCCGGAGACGAAGAGAAAAATGGCTAAGCGTGCGATGAATGCGGAGCCGGTTACGGAAGGAATATATACGATCAGCCAGACAGATGGGAAGTTTAAGGTTGTTGGCGGAAGCTTGACAGAAGATGGGGAAAACTTAAATAGTCTGACAGATGCGTTCAACAAGATTTTGAGTTTCGGTACAGATACGAACATAAATATTAATTTTGATAATGTCAATATTAGTAGCGGAGCGCCGACACTTACGGAAAGCTGCGAATTGACTTTGAAAGGCACATATACGAGTGCAGCTGAAGCATTTATTATTGGCTCAAATGACACATTTATTATACACAATGAGGCTAATATAAAAACAGTAAAGACAGGTTCGTACGTTATTGGCAGGTCTTCTGCTCCGAATTCTACAGTTATTTTTGAACAAAATGGCGGTACTGTTGAGTCTGTAGATGGCTTTTATATGTATGAAAATGATGTGATTTCTTTAAACGGAGGAACAATTAATGGAAATGCCAGAGGAAACGGTGGAACAGGCAGTATTAAAATAAAAGACGGTACATGGAATGGACAACTGGCACATATAAAAGATATAGATATATGTGGGGGACAACTCAATAATATAAAAGATGATACGAGTACGATTACTGCAATTAGCGAAAGCGAAGAGGTTTCTATCAGTGGTGGAAAAATTTATGCCAAGAACACTAATTCATCGGGAAGAGCTTTTGCAATTTCAATGTTAGATAAGACAAAATTATCATTATCAGGTAATATTGATATATCTGCTGAAGGCGGAAATACGAATGGATCGATATATTATGGTAGTATGACTAATTCCTGTGCTACTATTGATGCTGTGAATTTAGAAACGATAAATGACTCATTCAAATTTGTGGTAAGTGACCTTGCAATGAAGGCCAGTTCTTCATTGAAAAACTGGATCAAAGGTTCATACACGAACATGGAGAAGTTAGTCAAAGGGATTCATTTAAGCATTGTCAATCATAATTCTGATAGTGGATATGCGGATCAGTATCAGAGTTACGAAGCGAGAGCGGTGGGCAACTATATCCGTATTATGGATCCAAAGGCTGAATCCAGTTTGATTCCGGCAGGAAATATTAAAAGTGCGGAAATCCAGTTACCTTCCGATCCGGAAAAGTATCAGGTTACGATTACGTATGACAAAACTGAGGATGGGACTGAGAAAGTAGAGACGGTCAAGTACACTAAAGCCCAAGTTACAGTATCCGGAATTATAGATGAAATTCTGCTGAGAAACACTGGAACGGATGGGTTAGAAATCAGTGTGGGAAGAACAGAAAATCCAATTGATGGAGATATTACAGTAGATTCAAGCAACGCTGACGATAAACCGGTTCTGCTTAAGGGAAAGATCACTGGAAAAGTAAATGTTGTTGGAACGGGAACTTTGGAATCTGAAATTAACTGCAGCGGTTTCAATGGAGAGACAAAAAGTACGATCCATATTACAGGTGGGGAGATTATTGGAACTGTGAATGCAGATAATGCGAATGAGTCTGTTATCACATTGACCTCTGCAGATCTGATTGTAGATGGTAATGCGCATATTGTAGATCAGTCAGCTTATTCTTCGCAAAATCGATATGCGATCAGTGCAATTGGTGGAGTATCAGTAACAATTAAAAATGGACGGATTGAGTCAACAAATAACACAGCTGTTTATATAAACAGACTTGGAAGCAGCGGATTACAGGAAGACCATGCTAAGTTCGAGATGACAGGGGGAACGATCAAAGGCAGAGAGTATGGTTTAAAGCATACCCAACTTAATGAAATTACCTTGTCAGGCGGAACAATTTCCGGTGGTGAGAATCAGCCGGATGTTTATATGGCTTGGGAGAAAAACAGTGTCAGCGGGACTGCAAAATTTACGGTTAAAGGAAATTTCCCGTTCGCATCTATGAAGATCGAAAGTGCATCAAAAATAAATGAGATCGATTTTACAAAGGCAACGGCAACAGGAGAAGAAAACCTTCAAATTAATCTCCCGTGGGACGGAAATGAAACAGGGGCGAACATGAAGCTTTTCAAAGCCTCGACCTCAAATTATCGGGATCTCCTTGAACATATTACACTGTCAGGCGGAAAGACTCCAATCTTTGCAGTATATAATGAGCATATGATTTCTAAAAATCCGGAAACCACTGAGATTTATGCATTCAGTGCACCGAATATTTATACGGTTCACGTGAAGTATTATACTAAAAGCAGCGAAGCGGCTCCGTTTTACGATGAATATCTTCTGAATCTTGACGATGATCATCGAAGCTATTTGAGCAATCTCGGGTTGCCAGATGGTGCGGCTTTTTCAGTATGGAGGTACAAAGAAGATTCAAACAGAAATGGCACTGCGACAGATACAACAGCAACAGTGAATCAACTTGTCGAAGATAGGTTAAATCCACAAGGTCAAATACCGGAAATTGAACTTTACGCAGGATATCAGGTTAAGTTTGACGCAGCAATATCATCTGATGATATCAAAGAGAATTTTGCGACTATAAAGGGAACTTCAGATGGAACAAAAGTATACTATACAAATTCTAATTATCAAGAATACACTGGAGAAGCGCTCAGAGCAGAAGCAAAGAAAGAGGATAGTAAGGCGAGCTTTGCAACAGTAGATGTAGAAAATGGTAAATTTTCTATTGAATTGAATAATCTCTCTGTTGATACGTCATATACATATTATCTTGTAGCAGAGAATGATAATAATGATGTGTCGGAAATGCAGACAGTCAAATTTATGACTCTTAAGCGTACATTGACAAAGGATGATTTCAAGATAGTTGGAGACACCGAATTTACCTATACAAATAATGGTGACGTGCATAACGTGAAGGTACAGCCGGTAGAGGGAAAAGGCGGAATGTTTGGCATTGACGCAGTTCGATATAAAGAAAAAGTTGGTGCAGAGGATGCGGATAATTTCATCGGTGCCCCAGCGGCAGCAGGAACCTATGGAATCTATGTAAGCACCAATAGTGAAAATGGAGTTGAACGTGTTACAAATTTACGAATTGGAGAGATAACGATCAAGAAAGCCACGTTCAATCCTGACTGGTTTCAGACTGTAACAAGCATCAACTATGGCAACGATAAAGAGGACTATCTTAAACCGGGAATAAAGGATGCTTATTCCGTTGGCGGACATACGGTGACAGGTTATGGAGAAATCCGGTTTGAACTGTATCGTGACGCAGAGTTGACCCAGAAGGTTTCGAGAAATGCAGAAGGACATTATGAGGTCAATGCAGATCCGGATCAAGAATATGTAACTTATTATATGGGAATTACCAGTAGCGGTGGAAAGAATGTGGAAGCGCAGGAAAATCCCGTACGCATAGGGACAGATTTAAAGATCTATCGCGCTTCAAACACAATCTCCACAGTAACATGCCCGGATATCCGCTACGGAGAAACACCGAAGCCGGAGCTCACGGCAGCGGACACCACAGGAGAAATTAAATACACCTACAGTAGTACCGAAAACGGTGAATATAAGGAATGGAATGCAGAGAATAAACCTGGACTCTGGTATGTAAAGGCAACCGTAAGCCAGAGCCGGAATTACAAGAAAGCGGAAAGCACCCCGGTCGCATTTACAGTCTCCAAAGCGCGGCTCGTTCCTTCTGTAAACACTCTTCAGTCAAAGACCTATGATGGAGGTACAAAGGCTGAGGGAACGCTTACGCTCAGTTCTGCTGACGGAAAACCGATCTTATTGAAGGATGCGGAAAAATTAAAGGCCAATGGAACTTTCCAATGGACCTCCAGTGATTCCGGGACAGATACTGTGAATGTGACAGAGATCAAATTGGATCCGGAATTTGAGGATCGCTATGAACTTACAACGAGTGAACTTTCCAATGTCTCCTGCAGCGGTGCAAAGATCGAAAATGCCAAAATTCAGAATGTTTCTGTACGGCAGATGATGGAATTGACCTACAATGGAAGGGAACAGTTGCCGGAAGTCACGGCAACAGGAAGTACGACCGGTGGCACGGCTATCACCTTCCGCTACGGTCTCACAGCAGTACAGGCTGCAGACGAAAATGAGTGGTTAAACTATGTACCTGCCTTCACCGATGCCGGCACCTATACGGTATACTACACCGCATCTGCAGTAAATCATGATTCCGTATACGGCAGCTTTGAAATCAAGATCAAAAATGCCTCGATCACAGGCGTTGACGCAGCCGGATATACAGGAATCTACGACGGACAGTCCCACGGAATCAAGATTACCCTTTCCGGAAACGCTGGAGACGGTGAGATCCTTTACGGTGAGTCCGAAGATAACTGCACGCTCACAGAAAGCCCTGTATACAAGAACACAGGCAGCTATACCGTATACTACACGGTGACAAAGAAAAACTTTGACACCATAAGCGGCTCCGCAACCGTTGCGATCACCCCGGCACAGCTCACTGTGACGGCAGAATCAAGAAACGTGACCTATAAGGACGAACCGCCGGTATACAGCAGCACGTTCGAAGGTTTCGTAAACGGAGAAAACACAGAAGTCCTCGGCGGAACACTCTCCTACGAGTGCGCTTATGCGGCTGGCAGCGATGTGGACGAGTACAAGATCATCCCGTCCGGCCTTATAGCGGAAAATGGAAACTATGTGATCACATATCAGCCAGGAAAACTGACCGTATCCCAGGCGAAGCCGGAGTTCGAACTTCGAAATCTGGATCAGTTAAACCGCGCCTATGACGCGAAGAACACCGCGCCGGAGACATGGACGGACAGCGATGGAAACGTGACCGTGACGCTCAAAAAGGGCAGCGAGATCTTAACGGAAGCGCCGATGAATGCCGGAATCTACACGGTGGAAGTTCATACGGAAGCCGGAAAGAACTACGAGGCTGGAAGCCAGACATTCTCCTTTGAGATTAAAAAAGCTCCGCTCAGCGTAAAAGCAGTGGATCAGAATGTCACAGTCGGAGATGCGATTCCGGAGTACACAGTCCTCTACGAAGGATTTGCGGGAACAGATACCGCGGATGTACTGAACGGGAGCCTGCAGTTCACCTGTGAATATGCGCCAGACAGCGCGGCGGGCGATTACTCGATCCTGCTGTCCGGTCTGACATCTGGAAATTACGAGATCCACTTTGAGAACGGAACACTTCATGCAGTCCGCAGGGCAAGCAGTGGATCCGATGATTCCGACAATTCCGGCGGTTCCGGCAGCACAAAGAACCCGGCGGCAACGAACTTTGGAAAGAATGTTTCTAACAGCAGCTCTTCCGAAAACGATGCACAGGGAACCTGGAAACGCGATAATAAGGGCTGGTGGTTCGAATTCAAGGACGGCACCTATCCGGCAGGAGAAAAGACCAGTGATCAGAACGGTGAAAAGCTGGGCTGGATCCAGAAAGACGGAAAATGGTGGGCTTTCGGTTCTGACGGCTATCTGAAGAGCGGATGGGCACAGGATAACGCCAGCGGAAAGTGGTATCTGATCGACGAGAACACCGGAATGCAGACAAGCTGGCATTACGATGAGTCAGACCAGCATTGGTACTATCTCGATCCGGCGAGCGGAGCAATGCTCACAGGATGGCAGTTCATCAATGGAAAATGGTACTACTTGTCAAAGATATCCGGAGCTGTGCCGCTTGGCTCCATGTACAGAGAAATCAGGACACCGGATGGATATTATGTCGACAAAGACGGTGTATGGGACGGACTTGAAACAAAAGAAAAATAAGACATGAACAAAAAAGATCCGCAGGATCCTAAAAATGGGAACCTGCGGATCTTCATGTTTATACGGATAATACGTAAAACGGAACGCGGAAGCTTTAACCAAAGATCCGGAACACTCCGATAAAGGAAAGAACAACGCTCATCACGATAAAGCTGACAGCCGCAAGCAGCAGCTGGTTGTAAAGCTTGTCCTTATCAACAGACTCCGGCGCGCAGCCGACACAGATGCCGCCGACCGTGGACAGCGGACTGATCACGACTCCGTTGGTTCCGACGATGACACCGATCACGATGCTCATGGAGGAGATGCCTAAGGTCTGGCTCAGCTCCGCAGAGAGCGGGATCAGGGTCGGCATAACGACTCCGGTACCGCTGGAGACAGCGCCCATAAGTCCACCGAGTACCATCATGATCGGCTGGGCAGTTCTCTCGCCTATGATGTTCTCAAGACCGTCAGATAAGAATGCGATGCCGCCGCAGGTATTGACGACGCTGATCAGGACGGACATACCGCAGATCAGGATGATCGTGCTCCACGGAACAGCTGCGATGGCTTTTTTCTGATCGACAGCGCCGAGCATTAAGAGAACACCCGCGCACGCGAAAGAGATCAGTCCGATATTCTGTCCAAAAAAGATTACACCGATGAGGACCACGAGGATCGCGGCGAGTGTCAGAGTCTGATTCTTATCAAATCCTGTAAAGTGCGGTGCCGCAGCGTTTTCCATCTTTTTCGGGTGAAGACCTCCGAGCAGGAAGTAGGCACCGATGGAGAAGAGCGTCATGGCTGTGGCGTATGCGCCCCAGAGCGGAAGGTAACCGGACAGGCTTTCAACGATGATATCGTTTTCCGCGGAGAGCTGTTGTGCCACGATTCCGTTGATGGCGAGGGGGGACAGGCCTCCGACCATAATACCGCCCATGGTGACAAGACTCATCATCAAAACCGAGATTCCGTTTTCAACTGCGACGAACAGGGCAATCGGCATGATGACTGCGACGATTAGTCCGCCTGCGCCTGCCGCGGAGATGATCGCGCCGAAGAGAAAGAAGATCACCGGCAGGATCTTCGCGTTTCCTCTTGCGAGACATACGATGTTCTTGGAAAGTGCCTGCGTGGTGCCGTTTAAGGTTGCAATACCAAAGAGGAATGTGGTGGCGAGGACGATAAAGAATACGCTCGTCGGCCAGTTTCCGGTCACGACTTTTGAGACATTGATTTCGGTGCCGCATTTTGCCGCTGCGATGGAGAAGATGTATGCCGCGACAAGACCGACAACACCGGCATTCTTTTTTGTGACAGCACTGAAGGCGATAACCGCGATCAGCACGATTAAAGATGCAACTGCGATCATGATTTAGATCCTCCTAAGTATAGTAAATGTGTGATGTTCAGTGCCACCGCATGGAAACACTGAGACTTTTTACTGATCGAAATCCGTGAGAAATGGAGCAATACGCTTCACTTCCGGCATTTATGCGATATTTAAGCGAAAAAAAAATCTCCCCATGCATTGCTGCATGAAGAGACGATGATTTTCACCGCGTTACCACTCTGATTCGTCCATAGAAGACGCTGCTTTACAGGGTACCGGCCGGATACCCTTTCCCTGTAACGGGAGAACCCGTTTCCGCCTACCGTTCAATTTCAGCGGAACCGCTCAGAAGCGAGTTCGAACTGTTTCATCCCGCCGTGCTCCCAGCAACCACGGCTCTCTGTGGGGAATCCTGCAGCCTACTATTCTTCGTCTACGCGTATTTCGATTTTTTACGATATCATTTTACTGCTTTAATGTAAGATAGTCAAGAAAAAGTTTGAAAAATTACAGTGAACGATCGAAATTGCCCGGAAACATTTTGCTATTTCTATCATGACTCCGCAGACGGAATTAAGATCACCGATGCGTAGAACATCCCGTTCTTCCATTCAAACCGTGCATCTCCATGGTGCCGTTCAGCGATGAGACGGATAGACTGGGTACCTATGCCGAGGCCACTGTGCTTTGTGGAGAGAAAACGCTTTCCTTCGAGAACTGGAGGCTTTCTGCAGGGATTGTCCACCGTGATGGCTATGAGGGAGGTGCCGGTCTGGCGGATATGGACCTTGATCGCGCCGCTTTCATTGTTTTCCCGACATGCGTCCACCGCGTTTTCCAGTAAATTTCCCAAAAGCACGCAGAATTCCGGTTCCGGGACCGGTATTTCCTTTTCCATCTGTGCCTGGATCTCCAGAGCAGTTCCGGCTTTTTCTGCAATCTGCGCGTAGTAGCCAAGGATCGCGTTGACAGCCTGATTTTCACAGTAAGCAGGCAGCCATTCCGGCATCATATGTTTCCGGAAGGACGCGAGATAGTCTGAGATCGCGTCAAGATCTTTGTTCGCTGCGTATCCCGAGAGCACCGTGAGATGCTGACGGAGGTCATGACGGGCGATCCGCGTCTCATCGATGGAGCGTTGGAGATTGCGGTACTGGGCACTCTGGAGCTGCAAAAGCTCATTTTCCCTCAAAAGTCTCGTATTCTGGTTCATCTCCGCTGCCATCAGGTAGAACATAAAATAGAAGAGCAGGAGGAATATCAGGAGTGCCAGAATTAAAATCGGGTAAAACTTCATGACCCGGTTCGTGTAGAGCGTCTCATAGTAGCGCGGACGGATCAGGCGGTTCAGCAGGAAGAAGGCCGCCGGGAATACCCAGAATATATACCAGGTCTTCGCCATTTCGATATCGTCCACCAGCCATTTCGCGGCATGGGTTGCCGGATACCATACGATGACCACGATGAGAACGGAGAGCAGTAGGTGGATCCCCGCGCCCGGAAGCGTGAACAGACCGGAGGTGTTCGTCCGGTCAATGAGGGCATCTGCGACGAGTGTCAGGTTTGTGATGCAGGAGAAGACCGCGCAGACGGCGGTCAGGATACTGAACGGCTTCCAGAGGGCGAGATCACAGACCCGATGGAAGAATACCGCAAACAGGATAAAGGACGGCAGGACCCAGAAGTCTCTCGCAATCCCGAAGTCTGCGCAGACGAGGCCTCCGGCGAAAGCCCAGAGGATCGAGAGCGGGATACCGGTGAGAAAAATATTCAGCGGTTTTATGCGGAGCCGGTCCTGAACCGGAAGAAAGCAGAGAACCGCACAGGGCACCATGGAAAAAAACTCCAGAAAATACCGCATGACAAGGGACCAGAATGGGCTGTTCATACTCAACAATCTCCTCTCGTTTCTATATGTTCCATTATAACAAAGTTTTACTGTCCTGAAAGTACAACTCATGCAGGATTTTGACATCTTGTGCAGGGATGAGAAGTTTTAGTATACACAGAAAAAACGTCTGTGATGGAGCAGGTAGATCCTTGTCAATGAGGCAGGAGTCTTATATGGTTGAGATAAAATCTGCGGCAGAAATCCGGTGAGTGGAATATCATCGGATTCTGCCGCAGATTTTTTCAATATGGAACTTTTTATTTTTTAGTGGAACGCCTCTTTTGCATACTGCTCCAGTTCATCCCTGAAATCCGGGTGCGCGATCGCGATCATGGCCTCGGCGCGCTCTCTTAAGGTCTTTCCGGAGAGATTTGCGATCCCGTACTCGGTTGCAACACTCTGGATCATGGTACGCGGAGCGGATACGGTGGAGCCGCCCGGGATGAACGGAACGATGTTGGATTTTAAGGTGCCGTCCTTTGCCTTTCTCGCGGAGTTGATGCAGATGTAGCCTTTTCCTCCGACGGAACGATAAGCGCCCTCAAGGAAGTCCATCTGACCGCCGATGCCGGAGAGCTGTCGGGTTCCCGCGGACTCTGCATTCTCCTGTCCCATAAGGTCAAGCTGTACACCGCCGTTGATGCTGATGACGTTCTTCATGGTTCCGATGCGCTGTGGATCATGGACATAATCGAGGTCAGCCGGATGGAAAAGCTTCGGATTTTCTGCGATCCAGTCATAGAACTCCTGGGAGCCCATTGCGAGGTTCCATGTGGAGAGACCGGTGTCAAATTCTTTCTTTGCATTTGTGAGCTTTCCCGCCTTCCAGAGATTTAAGTAGGCATCGCTGATCGTACCGGTGTGGCAGCCGAGATCCTTGAGATCGGATTCCGCCAACATGTTCGCGACAGTGAACGGAACGCCGCCGACGCCGAGAGATAGAACCGCGCCGTCCGGAATCTCGTTTACGACGAGCTTTGCGATCTGGATATCTGTCTCAGACGGAGCTTTGTAGGTTCTTACCGGAAGCGGCTCATGAGCGCCTTCTACGATATAATCCGCCTCGGAGAGATGGACACGGTGGGAACCGTCCACACCCTGAAGCTTCGGATAATGTTCATTGATCTCAAAGATCACAGTTCTTGCACTCTCAAACATGGTTCTCCATGCGAAGTTTGAGATGCCGAGACCGCAGTAGCCGTTCTCATCCGGGGCAGATACCGGGACGAAGGCAACGTCTGTCCGGATATAGCGCTGGCGGTAGAGCGTCGGGAGAAGGCGGAGTACCACAGGCATGAATTTTACGAGACCGCGGGTCTGAAGCTTGCGCTCATAGTCGCCGATATGCCAGCTGTAGTAGGAGAAGCTCTCCTGTTCCGGATCAGCCTCAACGACCTCAATGCGCGGGCGGATCACAAGACCGCCGCGAACTTTCACATCTTTTAAATGACCTTTTCTTGCGGCGAGCGCCTTGTCAAGAAGCTCCGGATATCCGCCGCCGAATCCATAGTCGACCCAGTCACCGTCTTTTACAGCAGCCGCAACGGCAGCTTCTGCAGTCACAAATTTACTTTTAAAATTTTCCATATGTAATCCCTCACTATATAATATTTTCGGTAAAACATGAACGATACCATATATGTTCATTATAGGAGTTTTTTCGGTATGAAACAAGTAGATTATTGAGAGTTATGATATTGAATGGATATGGATCATATCAGAAAAAAATATATTTTATTCTGAATGCATGATCCGATCCTTCACATTTCGGATCGGAAACAACTTTATTTTTCGTCCAAGATGTAATATAATAAATTTATATTGCAGGCGGCAGAAATTACCGTTTCTGCCAAAAGAAAATAATGCATGAGGGGAGTCAAAACATGAAGGATTACATGAAGATCTACCAGGAATGGCTTGCCAATCCGTACTTTGACGAAAAGACGAAAGAAGAGCTTCGCGCAATCGCGAACGATGAAAACGAAATCAAGGAACGTTTCTATATGGATCTGGAGTTTGGTACCGCAGGACTTCGCGGAATCATCGGTGCCGGAATCAACCGTATGAATATCTATACAGTCCGTCGCGCGACTCAGGGACTTGCCAACTATATTATCAAACAGGGCGGAGCAGACAAGGGCGTTGCGATCGCGTTTGACTCCCGTCATATGTCCCCGGAATTTGCCATGGAGGCTGCAATGACACTCGCCGCAAACGGCATCAAGGCGTATAAATTCGAATCCCTGCGCCCGACACCGGAACTGTCCTTCGCAGTCCGTGAGTTAGGCTGCATCGCCGGCATCAACATCACCGCGAGCCATAACCCGCCGGAATACAATGGATATAAGGTATACTGGGAGGACGGCGCACAGTTCACACCGCCGCATGATAAAGGGGTAACGGCTGAAGTTCTTGCGATCGAGGATCTCTCCACCGTGAAAACGACGACCGAGGAAGAGGCGTTAAAGAGCGGAAAATTCCAGGTGATCGGAAAAGAGATCGATGACAAATATATCGCCCAGGTAAAAGCCCAGGTCGTAAATCAGGAAGCGATCAACCGCATGCAGAAAGACATCACAATCGTCTACACACCGCTTCACGGAACCGGAAATATCCCGGCCCGCCGCGTTATGAAAGAGATCGGCTTCGAGAATGTCTATGTTGTGCCGGAGCAGGAACTTCCGAACGGAGATTTCCCGACCGTAAGCTACCCGAACCCGGAAGCCGCCGAGGCATTTGAGCTTGGCTTAAAGCTTGCGAAGGAGAAGAACGCGGACCTTGTTCTTGCAACGGACCCGGATGCAGACCGTCTCGGTGTCTATGTAAAAGATACAAAGTCCGGTGAATATATCCCGCTTACCGGAAATATGTCCGGCTCCCTGTTATGTGACTATGTGTTAAGCCAGAAACAGGCAGCAGGAAAGATCCCATCTGACGGCGAGGTCGTAAAGTCCATCGTTACCACAAATCTGGTTGACGCCGTTGCGAAACACTATGGCTGCAAGCTTGTCGAGGTTCTGACCGGCTTCAAGTATATCGGTCAGCAGATCTTAAAAGAAGAGACAACCGGCAAGGGAACCTATATGTTCGGTATGGAGGAGAGCTATGGCTGCCTGATCGGCACATATGCCCGTGATAAGGACGCGATCTCCGCAACTGCCGCTCTCTGTGAGGCTGCCGCTTACTACAAGGAAAAGGGCATGACCTTATGGGATGCGATGGTCGCAATGTACGAGAAGTATGGTTACTATAAGGATACCGTAAAATCCATCGGCTTAAAAGGAATTGAGGGACTTGCGAAGATCCAGGAAATTATGGAGAACTTCCGCAAGAACCCGCCGAAGGCACTTGGCGGTTACGAGGTAACTTCTGTCCGTGACTACAAGAAGAACACGATCACAGAGGTTGCGACGGGCGAAGTAAAGGAGACAGGTCTTCCGGAGTCCAATGTTCTTTACTATGATATGAACGACGGCGCATGGCTCTGCATCCGTCCGTCCGGAACTGAGCCGAAGATCAAATTCTACTATGGCGTTAAGGGAACCTCCCTTGATGATGCTGAGGCGAAGTCCAAAGCCGTCGGTGATGAGCTGATGGGCATGGTGGATAAGATGATGTAAGATCCCATAGTGTGGGGATAAGCGCAGGGAAGATGCTGCGAAACGATTAAGATCGAGTGCCTGAGGATCTGGCTGTGAAAAGCAGTGAGACTTGGGCAGAAAAGAAAAGCTCCCGGATGGGAACCGCATGTTATAGATATGATGTGGTTCTTTTCGGGAGCTTTTTTATCGCAAACGACTGCACCCGGTACGCGAAGGTGCCAGGCTTTGTTTCCTTTACAGGCGGGAGAGTTCAGCAAGGTACATCTGGGCTGCCGGGGAGAGGCGTACACGATTGCGGAAGATGCAGGAAGCAACAAGCTTACGATCGTGCCCGCTCTCGGGCCACAACCACTCCGGAACCGGAAGCGCGGTGATCTCAGGGGAATTTTCACGGTCATGAAGCGGAGCAATGCCGATCCCGATCGAATCCGTCTGCTCGACGATGCTGTAAAAAGAAGCACGGCTGTTCACATAGGTAATCCCGGAGAGCTGATCCTGACGGATAAGAGACTGGATTCCGTTCAGAATGCTGCTTTCTGCAGAAATCTGGGATGCCGCTTCGGCGGAATGCAGAACAAAACTGTATTGATCGAAAAGCTCCGGAGTCAGTGCATTTGGATCCTTCAGAACCGGATGGGCATTCCGGCAGAAAAGCTGAAGGGAAGAGTGAAACAGGATCTGTTCTTCCAGACTGCGAAGAGCCAGAAGCTCCTGTACCTTTTCGGTTTGGGATTCCGGATACACGATGAAACCGATATCTGCATGTCCGGCATCGAGTTCCCGGATGACTTCGTGTCCTGCCAACTCGCGGTAAAGAAGGCGGAATGTCCGATCGTGCTGATCAGAAAAGGCATGGATCGTCTTACTCAGGGCATCATTCTCGGGAAAACAGCAGTCTGCAGCAATCCGAAGACGGCAGGAGTCCGGGTGCTCCCGGAATGTCTGGCGGAACTGCTCTGCATGTTCAAGGAGATCCCGGCTCATATCGAGAAACAGACGTCCGGATTCCGTCGGGATGATCCCTGTTTTTCCGCGGGTAAAGATCGTGATCCCGTATTCTTTTTCTGTCTCACGGAGAACTTTACTCAGGTACGGCTGGGTCACAGACAGCTGCTTTGCGGCCGCCGATAGAGAGCCGGAGTCGGAGATCTCGAGGAGATATTGCATGTTTTGAAGGTTCATTTGGAGGTAGCTCCTTTGTTGTAAAAAAATCATAAAAATAGTATAATTAAGTCTATACGAAAACAATGAATCTGTCAAACAGGAGAGATGTGGAAAGTCAGCAGTAAAGTCTGCTGCTACCGCTGCAACAGATGGAAATACGACTTGAAAAATTTTTGCTCGTGAAGAGCAGTCAGACAAAAAAACAATGAAAGGAAGATCCGGATCCCGGACAGAAGCGATGGATAAAAAAGAATTTGTTTTAAAAGCAGTTGCGGACAAAAAAGACCTGATCGTCGAGGTGAGTGACAAAATTTTTGATTATGCGGAGACAGGCTTTCATGAATTTAAGACCGCAAAACTCTACGAGGATGTTCTGAAAAAAGAAGGATTCCAGGTGAAAATGGGAGTCGGCGGCATGCCGACGGCATTTAAAGCTACATATGGAACAGAAAAGCCGGTGATCGGATTTTTAGCGGAATATGACGCTCTTCCGGAGCTGTCCCAGGAAGGCGGCTGCACGATGAGAAAGAAAGCCGAAGGGGAGAACCCGGACGGACATGGCTGCGGCCACAACCTGCTCGGTGCGGGAGCCATGGCGGCAGCGCTTGCAGTGAAAGCGTATCTTGAGGAGCATCCGGAAGCGGGAAGCGTGGTCCTTTTTGGATGCCCGAGCGAGGAAAAAGGCGACGGCAAGGCGATCATGGCAAGAGAGGGAATCTTTGACGGCGTGGATGCGGCGTTCACCTGGCATCCGGGCGATAAGAACGAAATCTGGTCGGAGTCCACTCTGGCGAATGTCAGCGTCTTCTTTAACTTCAAAGGTGTGACCTCCCATGCAGCGGCAGCTCCGGAACTCGGAAGATCTGCGCTGGATGCGGCGGAACTCATGAGCGTCGGCGTCAATTATCTTCGGGAACATATCATCTCTGACGCGAGGATCCACTACGCGTACCGTGATGTCGGAGGAATCGCCCCGAATGTTGTCCAGGGACACAGCCGCGTCCACTATTTCATCCGCGCGCCAAAGTCCTGGCAGGTAAAGGAAATATACAGGCGTGTGGTTGATGTGGCAGAAGGCGCTGCAAAGATGACAGGGACTGAGATGACATATGAGCTCTATGCAGGTCTTTCCGATTACATCCCGAACCATGTACTCTCGGAAGTTCTTCATGAGTCCATGGAGGAGATCGGCGCTCCGGCTTACGATGAGGCGGATTTTGCGCTGGCATCCAGATTCTTCCATGAGACCGCGACGCCGGAGGAACTGGAGGCAAAGCGAGCGTCCCTGCGGAAACTCTTCGGTGCAGATCATCTGGATGAGATCGAAGCCCGCCCGCTCCACACCCAGATCTCTCCGCTTGTATGGACTGGAAAGGTCCAGGCGGGTTCCACCGACGTCGGCGATGCCAGCTATGTGATCCCAACGGCGATGTGTACCACGGCGACAGCGACTCTCGGCACTGCCGCCCACACCTGGCAGATGACCGCACACGGCAACACGGAGATCGCCCACAAGGCAATGTTAAATGCGGGTGAGGCCATAGCATTGGCCGCCTTAAAGACCATGGAAAGCCCGGAAATCTTAAAGAAAGCCCACGACGAATGGCTGGCCGAGACAAACGGCATCTACGAATGCCCGATCCCGAAGGAGATCGGACCGAGGCTGGAGGATTAAGGGAGCTGCGTGCACAATCGAAAATAGAGGAGCAATACGATGAGACAGGAAACCATAGACAGGATCCGAAAATTCACCGATGACCGCGACTGGAACCAGTTCCATTCTGCTGCCAATCTGGCAAAATCCATTGTCATTGAGGCAGCAGAACTTCTGGAATGCTTTCAGTGGAGTGATGAGGAGTATGATCTTCAGCATGTGAAAGAAGAGCTGGCAGATGTGATCGTCTACTCACAGAACCTTTTAGACAAGCTGGGGCTGGATGCAGATGAGATCGTGAATATGAAAATGGGGATGAATGAGAAAAAGTATCCGGTGGAAAAGGCGCGGGGGAAGTCTGCGAAGTATGATCAGTTGTAGGGACTAGAGAAGAATGCTGCAGGGCTGCCATACAGCGTGGATTGGCTGCCGGCGGATCTTGGAGTTGTGGGGAAGATTGAGAAGTGGATGGAGAAAGAAATCTGATAAATTTTTTTGCTTTCGATATGCAAGACCAAATTATAGGACACCTAATGTGATATACTGTGTCTCAAAGAGGTACAGAAAGTCAAACATATGGAAAATAGGAGGACTATGAAATGGAAAAAGACAAAACATGCAGGGATATTTATTTTGAAATGAGATCCATGAACCGGCATCTGCAGAGAGTGGGAAATATTGGGATGCTGGCGTTGCTCTTAAAGTTGTCGGAGGGCCTGGAAGATGACAAAAACGGAAAACGTCTTTTAAAGGCGGCTGCGATTCTTGTCGGCGTTGTGGAAGTGCTGCTGTTTCAGGAGGCAGTAACGGATTGTATAAAAAAGAGGAATGGCGAAGCAGACGACTGAGTGCCAATGGAAAAATATCCATAGGATCCTGCGAATCTGCGGATAACCCGATCGGGCAGATGGTGATGGATTCAGAAAATATGGAAAGAAGAATGCAAAGGAATCTCTGAATGAAGAAACACAAAGTATACCTGCAGGACCTGCTCAATGAGTATCCGGAGTCGGAAGACTATCAGAAATTCTATACATATGTGATGGAGCTGATCAGGAGAGACGAGCTTGTTCCGATGAAAAATGCGAAGAGCAACGGCCGGAGACCGGCGCTTCCGCTCAGCTTCTGGAAATATGAAGATAAAACGGATTATACGGATATCTATGAGGAACTGAAGTATAAGTATCATCCTCTGATCAATACTTCCTATTACAGGAACCATCCGGAATGCTATGAGACGGACAAGGAGAAACTTCAGATTCTGAGTGATTATCTGAAAGATCATTCCAAACTGCTTGATATCGAGGAGACGATGAATGAGCGGAGCTTCGAGATCTTCCGTCGGGAAAAGTTTTTCCAGAGAGAGGGCGGTCTCGAATTTTGCAGGAAAATTGGGATCAGTCGGGAACAGCTGGCATTTTATGAGACTTCTGAGCCGCTCTCTTATTATTCCCGGTCCAAACAGACCCCTCAGAACATTCTGATCGTGGAGAATAAAGACACATTTTTTGATATCCGGCGCTGTATGAATGCGGGGCATGACCGGATCCTTGGAAAACAGTTTGGTACTGTGATCTACGGGGCAGGAAAAGGAATCTGGAAGACGTTTGCGGATTATGTGAATGGGGCAGAATCCTATTTCCTTGGGGATAATGAATTGTTCTATTTCGGAGATCTTGATTATGAGGGGATTCTGATCTATGAACATCTTCTGGAGCAGAAAGAGTACCAATGGGACAGGCAGGGAAATGGCAGTGCCGGAATGATCCAACTTTTCCGGAAAGCATACGAGGCGATGCTGGATAAGGCGCTTCAGATTGGTTTTTCAGCTCTTCCTGACATGAAGGAAAAGCAGAATTCGAATATTGGAACGGTATTTCTGGATGTGTTTGATGAGGAGAGAAGGAGACAGATCCATGAAATCCTGTCAGCAGGAAAATATATTCCACAGGAAATTCTAAATGAGCATGACTGGTAGCCAACCGACAGAAGAGATACGGAAAGGTTATGATAAATGAACAAAACTGGTGATAAAAGATGATCGAGAAAGATTTTTTAAAGAATTTTGAGCAGCGAATGAAATTTGTCGGGAGGTATGCGTTGCTCTGCAGCAACAGCTTTGGAAAGCAGCAGTGGAAGGATTACGGCATAGAGACGCGGGATGCGCAGATGAATATGTTGTTTACACTGCTGCTTTTTATCATGGAGTATTCTTTGCGGGAAGAAAACTGCACGATGGACGATATTGCGGCGTTCGTGGAGGACATCAGTTACGAGTACCATGCGAAAAAGCTGAGCTTTGAGCAGAGTCGGGACTTTGCGAGGTTTATGGTGGAGGATATCCTTGGAAACAGCGGTTCTTCCATGTATTTTAAGGCTTTTGACTATGAAAAACGGACATATAAGGAAATCAACATCCGTTATATCGACAACAAGGTCGTGTATCTGGAGAGTGGCGTCAGAAGAACATCCTATTACCTGACGGACGAGGGTTACAATATGATGCTCTCCACGATGGAAATGGAAAATAATCTGAAACTTTCGGTCCATGAAATGCTCTTTAAGCTGCATCTGGAAAAGGCAGATTATAACAGGGCTGTGGAAGATATCAAAAATATCTTCAGTCAGCTTAGAAAACAGAGCCAGAAGATCGAGGAGGCAATCCTGTCGGTCCGGAGAAATGCGTTGGCTTATTCAGTAGAAGAATATGGGCAGCTGGTGGAGGACAACATCAACACTGTAGTCGAGACAAGAGAAAAATTCAATCTTCACAGGCAGTTTATCGACGAGAAAATTGAAGAATTTGAAGAAAAACAGATGAATGCGGAAACATTCACGGAAAAAGAAAAGGGCAACCTGAACAATCTTCGTGTGATCGGAAGATATCTGACGCAGACTCTGGATGAACACCAGAGAATCCTCGGTCAGCATTTTGATCTGAAGAAATTATATGATGAAGAGCTGGAAAATTACTCGAACATGACACTGGTCCAGCGGTTTCCGTTCCGGAGCGATGTGTATGATAAGGTATTAAAAGATGTCTCGCTCCTGAAAAATGTTGATAAAATTTTTAGTCCGTTATTTACCGGACGGGTGGGGAAGATCTTTAATCCGGAGAAAATGCTGGAATATCAGAAAAAGTTAAAAAAAGCGGATGTGGAAGACGAGACCGTGGAGCTGGATTTTGATGAAGAGGAGTACAATCGGGAGAAAGAAGAGCGAAGGAAAGAACGGATGAAAAAATATGAGGGCTGTGTGAAGGGAATCCTGGAACAGCTTCTCAAATATAAAGAAATGACGCTGGAAATCTTAAATACGGTGTGTACAGAAGAAGAACGGACACAGCTTCTTCCGACTGCAGAGATTTTTCGCGAGGTGATCATCGAATTCCTGACAGCGGGCACAATCGATATCGGAGCACTTCAAAATGAACAATCGGATTATCTCATGGATGCGTCAGATGGGTTTGTACTGAATGAGATGTTACTTGGTCTGATGGAAGACCGGGAATTCCGGAAAATCGGAAAGATGTTTATTTTCCCGATGGAAGACAGTGCGCATGTGTACTTTAAGAATGTAATGGATGAAAACGGAAACAGAAGAAATTTCAGATGTTCCAACGTGGGATTCCGGTATGAGGAGAGATAGAAGATGGCATACGAAGCAGAGATGATCACATACAGCCAGAAAATATTTTATTATCTTTTGTGCCACGGGGCACTGAGTGACCTGGATGCGGGAGTCAATGATCTGTACCGCGCGTATGTGGAACATGAAGAGGTCATGAATCTCGTGAAAAATCAGGCGGAAATTGCAGACTGCAGAATCGAGCGGTACGGGACGACGATCTATCTGATGCCGGATATCGACAATAAATACCTCGGTTTTACGAAGGCAGACCTGAAAAAAGAATTATGTAAACCGAATGCTACAGACCGGGATTATTATCTGGCACAGTTCGTAATCCTGACGTTGTTGGTGGAATTTTATGACGGACAGGGAAGTACCAGTAAATCCAGGGAATTTTTAAAACTCGGGGAGCTGCAGAATCTCGTATCGGAGCGTCTGAAAGCAGGACTTGCGCTTGAACAGGAACGGGAACAGGATGGAACAAATCTTTACACAGAAATGTATGAAAATGTCCTGGATTACAAGAGTATGAGCGAGGCCTATGAGTCCTTAAAAAGCGCGGAAACGGGAAGCAGGTCAAAGTATACAAAGGAAGGCTATGTGAGCATTATCTGTGAGTTTCTCGATCGGCAAGGGTTGATCGTTTTCGTCCGGGAAGATGAGATGATCAAGACGACGGCAAAGCTGGACAACGTGATGGAGTATAAGATCCTGAATAAAGAAAACTATGCAAGGATCATGGAGGCATTGGGGGAAACATATGAGTAAGATAGCGAGGATCCGTATTTTAAACCTGAACTATAACAATAACACCATCAAAATTGATGACGAGATGTTTGACTTCAATGGTCAGAACACACTCATCTCCCTGAGAAACGGCGGCGGAAAAAGCGTGCTGGTACAGATGATTGTGAGCCTTTTTGTCAACCGCTCATATCGTGATTTCGGAGACCGGCCGTTTAAGAGCTATTTTACGACGAACCGGCCGACATTTATCATGACAGAATGGATCCTGGATAATAAAGCCGATCGTTTCCTGGCAGGTATGATGGTCAGGAAAAACCAGCGGGAAGACAATGACGCGGAAGAGCTGGAAATGTACACTTTTACCGGCAATTATTCAAAAGCCTGCAGCTATGATATTGAGAATCTTCCGGTCATCAGACAGGAAGGTAGCAAAAAGATCCTGAGGGGATTTTCTGAATGCAAAAACCTGTTGGAGGAGATCAGTAAAAGTGAGTCGAGAAACTTTCGGCTGTATGACATGACCAGCTCCTATGGAAGAGGCCAGTATTTTAATAAACTTCGCGAGTATCAGGTCAACAATAAAGAATGGGAGAGCATCATCCGAAAGGTCAACCAGAAGGAGTCGGGACTTTCAGAGCTTTTCCAGAATGCCAAAGATGAGAAGAATCTGGTGGAAAACTGGTTCCTTCGCCCTATTGAAGATAAATTAAACCAGGAAAAGAATAAGACGGATGAGTTCCGGAAACTTGCGTTCCAGTTTATTGAACAATACAAGAGTAATCAGTCGAAAATTCAGCGGAAAGGGATCATTGAACAGTATTTTGAGGACACGAAGCCATTGAAAGTCCAGATCGATGATTATGTTCAGAAAGATCATGATGCAGCGGCTCTCAGAACAGAGATGATCCTTTATGTGAAGGCGCTGCAGAGAGAATTGAAGCGGCTGGAGACGGAAATTGCTGCCGGACAGGAGAAAATAGACCAGATCAAAAGGGAACAGAGACGGATCGTTTATGAGGAGCTCTCATATGGAATTTACATTGATGAGGACCGGAAGACAGCACTCCTTGCGAAGAGAACACAGCAGGAGACGGCGATCACAGAGCTGACCTATCGGAAAAATCAGTTGACACGGGAGATCGACCGGTATGATCTTCATAAGCTCTATCAGGAATTAAAGGATTTTGAACGTCAGAAGGCTGAGGTAGATGCAAAGCTGCAGGTGCTTTTACAGAAGACGGAAGAATCAAAGGATGAGATCGGAAAGATCGGAAGTCAGCTGTATGCGCTGTATTCCGGGAAGGCAGAGAAGCTGGAGAAACAGAAGAAGCGGGAAGAAGAAAATCGTGTCGAGACTGAAAATACGAAAAAGGAAGTAGAGAAGGAATTCGGTGAAAATGAGCAGAAGATCCGAAAATTAGGCGTAGATATCGGTGCATTGACTTCAAGAGTGAAAAGCTTTGATGAGGTGGAAGACACCTTTAACAGAGAATTCAGTGCAGATCTGAGACGAAATATCGTAGGTCTTTATGTGGATGGTGCACTGGAGATTTTTCGGAAAGAAATGGAAGCAGGGCATCAGGAAAAGAAAAATGAATCGGCAAAATATGCCGGAAAACTTCTCGAGCAGGAACAGACACAAAAAAGACTTTCCCGGGAAATAGTGGATGGAAATTTAAAAGCCAACGATCTCGCACATCAGCTGGACAGTCTTTCTAAGAAACTTCTGGATCTGGAGAAACAGAAGAATGAACGCCTGAGAATCATGAAGTATGTCGGCATGGATGAAGCCCATATGGATCAGAAAAATCTGATTCTGGATCAGCTGGACGGAAAGATGAAAGAGCTGGACATGGAAAGAGACAGTCTGATCCAGAAAAAAGCCGCTCAGGAGAAACAGCTCCGGCAGCTGAAGGAAGGAAAAACGACAGAGCTTCCGGAAAATATCAGGACCTACCTGGAACAGAACGGAATCGACCCGGTATACGGAATGGAATGGCTCACGAAAAACGGACGGACGGCGGCAGAGAATGCGGAGCTTGTAAAGAAAAATCCGTTTATTCCGTATTCTGTTGTGATGGAGCGGGCGGATTTTGAACGGTTCAGAAAGAATGAGGAGGAACTGTATACGAGCTTTCCGATCCCGATCATCATAAAAGACGAACTGGAACAGGAGCGGCAATCTGTGGATGCGAGATTTGCAGTCTATGGAAATGTGCATTTTTATGTCATGTTCAATACACATCTTCTTGATCGGGAGGAGCTGGAAAAGATTCTGGAGACGATCAGGAGGAAGATTGAAAGTCTGAAAAAGTCAATCGGGGACAAGGAATCGGACCTGGAAACCTACCGAAACTACAGGAGTAAAATTGAAAGTCAGACGTTCAGTACCACTTTGTATCAGCAGACAGAAAAAGAGATTACGGATCAGAAAAAAGAGAGTGAATCAGTGAAAGAACGTCTCCAGGAGATCCGGCGGGAGCAGGGCAGACTGGATGAAGAAAAAGAAGAGACGAAAAAGCTTGCGGAGACGGTGAAACGGCAGATCGATAAGCTGAACAGGGAGAAGCACCAGTTTGATATTCTCTGCAAAAAATATGAGCAGTACGAGACAGAGCGGACGAGTCTGGAACGCCTGAACAAGGAAAATACAGAATTGACGGCGAAAGAAAGTGCTCTTAAGATCAGAATGATAGAGCTTCAGGAACAGGAGATTGGACTCCGGGCGCTGGTGAAGGAAATTTCGGAGCAGATCGACCGTGTGCAGAAACAAAAAGAAAAATTTGAAACTTTTGCTGAAACAGCCGGAAATCATGAACGTACCGGTCAGGAATCTGCGGATCCGGCAGAACTGGAAGCGAGATATTATGCACTGACGAAAGAAATATCGGATAGTGTCGATGAACTTCGAAAAGCGCAGAATGACTGGATCGGAAGAATCCAGGGGAAAAAGAAAGATATTCAAAAGAAAAATGAGGACAGCCGGATTACGGAGGAGGAGTACCGGGAACTGATCTGCCCGGAAGAACAGTATGACAGCTGGAAATGTCAGAAAAAGCAGACAGAAAAAGAGCTGAATCAGGCAGTTGAAAAGAATGTCAGTCTGGGAGAACAACTGGGTGTTTTGAAACATCAGATCGAGACCAATATGAAAAACCTGAAAAAGGAAACGGGATTTGATCAGCCGGTCGATCGAAAGACGATTACAGACATAAACTTTGAAGAACGCTGGAATTTACAAGAATATGATCTCAGGACAGAGCTGCAGAAGCAGTCGCGTCTTCAGGAGAGAAATATCCAGCTGTCTGCACAGGTTGCGGTTGTAGCGGAATATGAGGATGAGATGCTTCCGGAAGCTGAAATGCTCACGCAGACAGAAGAGGGGCAAGAGGATGCCTTGACTGCCATCCAGGCACAGATTCCGGATATCCGAAATGCGGAGATCGAGGCTGTTAAAACGTATCAGAAAGAGATTCGCAGAAAAATGGCGGAGATTTCCAAAGCTCTGGATCAATGCAGACTCAGCATGTCAGAAATGATCCGCGAGATTGCGTCCGGTAAAGAGTACGCGGATGATTATTTCAGGAAAACGTTTGACAGCCTGCTCTCGCAGACTGCCAGTCCGCAGAATCTGTCCCGTCAGTTTGAGCTGAACCGCCAGGCATACGAAAATCAGCTGGAAAAACTGAAGATCGACCTTGCGCATATCGATGATGAGCAGAAAAATCTGGAAATGATGTTCCTGGAATACATTGAGCAGATCAATGCGAATATCGGCATGATTGACAAAAATTCTACGATCTCTGTGCGCGGCAGAAGCCTCAAAATGCTGCGAATCCAGGTACCGGACTGGGAGACGGAAAAAGAGCATTTCCGCCTGAAGCTGCATGATTATTTTGAACATGTGGTGAAAATGGGAATCGAGACGATCGAGAAGAATGAAAATCTGACGGAGTTCCTGGGACGGGTGATCACGACGAAAAAGCTGTATGATGACATCGTAGGAATCCAGAATGTGAAGATCCGGTTGTATAAAATCGAGGCGGAACGGGAGGTTGCGATCTCCTGGTCCGAGGTATCGGCAAACTCCGGCGGCGAAGGTTTCCTGTCCGCATTTGTGATCCTGACCTGTCTCTTAAGCTATATGAGGCGGGATGAGACCGACATCTTTAATTCCGGCGAGGAAGGAAAGGTCCTAATCATGGACAACCCGTTTGCGCAGACAAACGCGGAACATCTTCTGAAACCGCTGATCGAGATGGCGAAAAAGACGAACACGCAGCTGATCTGCCTTTCTGGGCTCGGAGGCGATTCCATCTATAACCGGTTTGACAACATCTATGTACTGAAACTCATCGAATCCAGCATCCGAAATGGAGTGCAGAGAGTTGACGTGACCCACGTGAAAGGCGATGATCCCAAAAGGATGGTATTATCAGACTTCAAGATGGAACAGATAAGTATGTTTGATATGGATTTTGAAGGGTAGGGATTTTCTGCACTGAAAATTCCGTATGATACTGTCGCGGCAGCAGATTTTTCCGATTCAGGATGCGAAGCATCGGCAAAATCCAGTTCCAGTACACAGGCGAAAAGGGCGTGTGTACTGGAACTGTTTGATATGGAGGCTGAGGAGTGGGAAACAGCGCGTTGCTTTCCGTAGTATCGGTTTTCTGTTATGATACTGGTAACGGAGGTGCACGAAATGGAGACAAGATGTTGGAAGCATAGATAGCTTTCTTATGCAAAGCATGTCAAAAGAAAGAAGCACCAGAACCGGTGCTATGCCGGAAATGGTGCTTCAAGTCTATTTTGAGGTTTCGACTTCCCTGTCGTTAAGATATTCTGCAAGGCTGTAATACAACTCTCCCTCTCTTCCACGTGTCTGTTTTGCAGCCGTCATGGAATTTAGGATCGCTTCCTGTTCAGCTTCCGCTGCAGCGAGAAAAGCCCGGTTGATCACATGCTCCGGAATTGCTGATATCTGGAGAAGTTCCTCTTCGCGACCGGATGGGATCCGATTTGCGGTTGTAAAGCCGATCATGACTTCTCCGCTTCCATGTCCCGTATAGCCGCCGGTTCGTGCGATGCCAACTCCTGTTCTTTTCAGAATCCGTTTGAGCTGACGGCTTGTCAATGGGAGATCCGTAGCCAGAATGCTCATGATCGAACCTTTATCTTCTTCGGATGCAGCCATATCATTCTTTTCCTGCTTCCATTCCAGAATTTTTGGACCAACAGCCTCTCCGTTGAGTACAAAATCTTCGGTTGCACCAAAGTTTGACTGAACCAGAACGCCGATGGTGTATTCCTTTTCACCAATACAGATCACGCGGGATGCAGAGCCAATTCCACCCTTCATGCCGTAGCAGATGGTACCGGCACCGGCACCGACATCCCCCTCTTCGAACTCCTCGGCAGCAGTCTCAAAAGCCTGTCGCACTTCTTTTTCACCAACTGCACGTTTCTGGATCTGGTTGATCCGGCAGTCATTACACTCGCCAACGACCGGATTGATGCTCATGGGTTCCAGCCCATCGTTCTGGCATTGTTCGATCACGATACCGGCAAGTGCATCCCAAACCTTTCCGACATTTAATGTATTTGTAAGGGCAATCGGTGTTTCAAGAGTCCCAAGCTCTTCTACCTGTACCAGACCGGCACTTTTCCCAAAGCCATTGTGGACATAGGCTGCTGCCGTATAGTGATTTGCAAATGCATTATCCGGTCCAGGGATGATCACGGTCACACCGGTATGATTTTCTTCCGTGTTCACAGTACAGTGTCCTACCAGTACACCAGGTACATCCGTAATCGCATTTCTTTTTCCTGTTTTCACTCTTCCGGGTACAATTCCGAAGTCCCGAATCCGTTTTTTCTCCACGTTGATTTCCTCCTTGGATTTTGTCGGCTATTTCTAATGATTGTATCATAGTTTTTGAGAAATAAAAACAGGATGGGGGAAATTAGTGATTTAATGACATCAATCTACAAGGATGACAAAAAAACGGCAAAATAAAAGTAAGGGTGAATACAAGACAATCAAAAAAGCAATCGTAAAAAAATACGATTGCTTTTTTGCGTATTTCTGCATATAATATATTCAATAAGAGCAAAATGGAGGCGATTGATATGCGTGAAACAAGAATATTGGAGTTCAAGGAAACGATTACGAACACATTTTTAAAAACAGTCAGTGCCTTTTCAAATTATGATGGCGGAACCATTCTTTTTGGTGTAGATGATGATGGAAATATAAAAGGTTTGCCGGATGTCAAGCAAGCTTGTCTGGATATTGAAAATAAAATCAATGACAGCATTACACCGCAGCCGGACTATACGCTTGAAATACAGAATAATGACCAGACGATAAAACTTACTGTGAAAAGTGGACTTCAGAAGCCGTATCTATATAAATCGAAAGCCTACAAGCGGAATGATACAGCAACGATAGAAGTAGACACTCTGGAGTTTTCAAGGCTGGTACTGGATGGAAAAAACATTCGATTTGAAGAATTGCCTTGCAAAGATCAGGAACTGTCCTTTGAAATTTTACATCGTAAACTGAAAGAAACTGTCCGGATTGAAAATTTTGATAAGGATACGCTGAAAACATTGAACTTATATGACGATGTAAATGGATTCAATAATGCGGCAGGACTTTTGGCAGATAAAAATCATTTCCCCGGAATTGATATTGTCAAATTCGGAGAAAACATCAGTATCATTCAAAAGAGATCAACCTTTAAAAATATATCGGTTTTAGAGGTATATGAAAAGGCAATCGAGGTATTCAGAGACTATTATCAATACGAAGTAATACAAGGTGCTGATCGAAAGAAAATGGAGAAAATACCGGAAGCTGCTTTTCGAGAAGCAATCGCCAATGCTCTGATTCATAGAGTATGGGATGTGGATTCACAAATCAGAGTTTCGATGTTTGATGATCGAATCGATATTGTTTCTCCTGGTGGATTACCGTCCGGAATCACAGAGGAAGAATATCTGTCTGGAAAGCTTTCTGTTTTAAGAAATAGAAATCTTGCCAATGTATTTTATAGATTAGGATTCGTAGAGATATTTGGAACGGGAATTACAAGAATAAAACAACTCTATGCGGAAGCTTTGATAAAACCGGATTTTGAAGTTTCGGAAAATGCTATAAAAATTGTGCTTCCGATATTTGAAAAAAATGCTGATCTGACAGAAGATGAAATTGTAGTTTATAAGCTTTTGAGCAAGACGATGCTGAAGCCGATCAGCGAAGTTGCACCGTATGTACCTTTTGGTAAATCAAAGACAACAAAGCTGCTGAAAGAAATGTGTCAAAAAGGTGTGATCACAGTGGAAGGAAAAGGCAAGGGTACAAAATATATTATTAGTTAAGACATGGGTTCCTGAAACAGTGTTTCGGAAATTCAAAGAAAGCAACAGGTAGTAACAACTTGCTCAATCTTGCTCTGATTTGCCACAATCTGTAATTTCAGAGCATATCACCATAATCCCCGAAATCCCTCACAAAACAGGGCATTCCGGGGTAAATCAAGGAGAAACAAAACTATGATAAAAGTATTATTTATCTGCCTCGGCAGGATTTACCGGGCATGATGAAACGTCTCAAATCGTCTCATAACCCTCGATTTTAAGCGTTTTTTGTGTTTCGATCTCAAATTTACCAAAGATTTACCAATATTTCTGGAGAGTCAGACTTGCAAAAAATGGGCCAGAATGAGGAGATTAAAAATATGAGCGAATTGAAACCAAGAATAACGGAAAACGGAATTGATTATATCCTTGTCGGAGATTACTACATCCCAGACTTGAAGCTGCCGGAAGAACACCGCCCCATCGGAAAGTATGGACGGATGCACCGGGAATATTTAAGAGAAGTCCACCCAGCCAGATTGAACACATTGATACTGACCGGAGAGCTATGGACATATCTTGCAGACCTGAACGAACAGGCACAGGAACGGTTAGACACTATCATGGAACAGATGAAAGCTGCCGAGGGCGTGACAGAGGAATTAAAGCGCACTTCTCAAATGGAATGGGTGCAGCGTTGCAATAACATTCACAACCGGGCAGAGGAAATTATTTTGCATGAGAGGATTTATTCATAACGGTGTGATAGAATGATTATGACAAAACGGGATTTTGGAAGCAGGAGAAATCAAGATTGGAGGATAAATAGATGAACAAGATTTTCAAATGTCTTATTCGATTTTTGATAGAAGTGATAGTTATGACAGTTTTGATTGTTGGAATCAACATATTTACGAATGGTATGTATCTTTGGAGATTGCCTCGCATAAATAATATTCAGTCTGTAAATATCACGTATCCGAGTGTCACAGATGATGTTAAAGAAATTTCAAGCCGTGAGGATATTGAATTAGCCTTAAAGCTAACGGGATTTCTGAAATATGATTTATTTGAGAAAGTGAATAGCGAAGAAGAACCTACTATTACAATTACTTATTTTCTTAAGGATGGAACAAGCAAAACAATCTCCGCTAATAACACTACTGTCTGGTGGAACAATAAAATTCATGTAATCAAGGACAAGGATATGTTTATCAACCTAACAGAGGGAATTTTCTTTCTGGAAGATTTACAAACAAAGTAAATCAATTATAAATAACATAGAAAAGAGACCAAATTTTTCCGTAGGAAATGCAAGTGGTTGGAGCAAAAGAGTTATTATCTCAACGAACACATATACATATGATATCATTTTTTCGGGAAAATGTATTACGATTAATCATACAAAATATATACTGGATTCATCCATAGATTCAGAACTAGCAGAATATTATAATTCTTTGGATTATCCAGAAATGAATTATAATTGAAACAGTGCAGATGATTTTATGGAAGAGTTACCGCCGCATTAAGAGCAAATTAATCTTTAATGCGGCGGTTCTATGATTCTAAGTCAGTGAGCTTAGAGAATTGTTAGTTTTAACCCTGATAAGCATTCTCAGCTGCAAAGTTTTCTATAACCCGATATTTGCGGTCATGTGTGGTGGTATCATACTGGTAATAGGTATTGCTGGGGTAACCCTCATCCATGCCGAAGTAATAGTCCTTTCCGGCAATGGTTTTCCACGCAACAACAGGATATTTGTAACCCTTTTCCACATGCCACCATCGATTATTATCGTTGTGATCCTTTACCCAGCTCTGAACATAGTTGTCGCTGATCCATCCATCACTGAAATGGAACCAAAGATCTACGTTAATCAGTACACGATCGGTGGTCTGAATTACCGTACCTGTATTGAGTGTTTTGACAACGAATCAGTCTGGGGGCAGTTCTGACATTTACATTAGTTCCTTGTAACTCCGAGTAAATATTGACTGCCAAGTCAGATAATTCTTGATTGAAAAGACGAATAGGTTATGATACTATAACTTTGGGTATTATATTAAACAACTGCAATTTTGTCACTTTTTTGTCACTGGTACAAAATATTAAATGGCTTTATAATTATAGAAAACTGGGAGGATGAGCTGGAATGAAGAAATTGATAATTGTAGCTTTAGGAGTGTGTATACTTGGAACTGCATGTTCGAGAGATAATAATTTGGCAGAGAAAAATACTTTACAGCAGCCTCTGGAACAATCGGTAATGCTCCAAACAGAAGAAATTGAGATTCAGTCTACAAAAGAATCAAGTTCAGAACAAGAAATAATTTTATTGTCAGAAGAACCAGCTGAAACAGTAAGTTTGTCAGAGCCGGAGCATATGGAAGGATCAGCAGCAGCTTCTGTAGAAGAAAGAGATCGTACAAAAACCGATGCACTTCATAAAAATGACACGGCAAATAATTCATCTGAGGTTACATCTGAAAATACATATGAGATGAGACTATATACAAAAGCACCAAATCAGAATAGTACCATTAAAATCCAATATCCAGCTTTCTATGGAAGTAAAGCTGAAGAAATAAATTCACTGATTTTGGCCAAAGTACAGGATATGGCATCCCTCGACCCTTCGCTCTTTCCAGAAAACCCGAGGATAGACGTAAACTATCAATCCGCTGTTACCTTACAAAATTCAAAAATAATTAGTGTTGTTTTTTGGGGGAATACTGACATAGAGGTAAGTCAATTTCCAACTACTGACTTATATGCTCTCAATATAGATCTAACATCGTTAGAATTAATTACCCTAAAAGATTTATATACAGTCAATGCGGAATTTGAGAAGGTATTTTTTGAGAAAGCTTTTTTTCCCTCTGATCCAATTACTTCATACAGTGAGGAAAAATTTTCAGAGATGCTGAAATTACAAACTTCAGAATATACATTACCAAGTCCCTTTACTAATGCTGACAGTATGAGGTGCTTTTTAAAACCTGAGGGAATTGTTCTTAGCATGCCTGCGATACATGCGTCTGGGAGCGACCATTTTGAAGCTGAACTTTTGTACAGTGACATACAGGATTATTATTTGCCAGAGCAAATTTACTGGAATGAATAAATACGATTCCTCTTAAAGAAGAGAGACCGGATGATCCGGTCTCTCTTCTCCATTTTAAGATAACGCGTTAAACCATTCAGTTGCCTGGGCTCCTCGCGTTGCATCCTGCTGAGAATTCTTTGGTTTTTCATAGCAATGCAAGAACGCACAAGCAAGGTCGTAAGGCGTTTGTGTTGACTTAGTAAACTGTTGGAACGTAAGAGGATACTGTGGGGACTTAGGCGTATACTGTATCTCATTGGGATCGGTTGTAGTTACCTCAAATAAAATACGCTTTAACTGAGTATCCATGTCGAGCGGATACAGATTATTCTTAGCAGCCCAATCGTATAATTTTGTTGCTTTTGTCCACTGAGTTAAGCCAACCCCCAAATTCATATTGCCTGCGTCACCATCCTGCCAACGGCCGGGACTGATTGTGCTCTCAGACTGCATATTTCCAAGCATACCGCAAACAGCATTCTTTGTCCACCCTTTAGCTCTCAGGTAATTCAAAATATACTGAGCATTTACTTTCATCTGGCTTTCAGTTTGATAGTCATTACGGGCATAGACTTTATCGGCCGATGGAGCAGCTCCTGAGTATGCATTTTCTGTGGCATAGTTCTCAACAACTCTGTATTTATTGCGGTCAGGTGTTTTTGTAGTATATTCGGGCATGTAGACACCATCATCATCTACCCAGTAATAATTTACGCCATCTGCTGCTTTAATATAGCAGTAAACAAACAGATAAGCGTCTTTTCCAAAGCAGTAATCCTTCCCGCCAATGGTTCTCCAAGTGGCAGACGGATATCCGTAATTTTTTTCTACATACCACCAGCTATTATTGTTATTGTTATCTTTTACCCAACCCTCAACATACTTACCACTAATCCAGCCGTCACTGATATGAAACCAGGGATCTCCGCTGATCAAGGCGCGTTCGGTTGCCTGAACTACTTCACCGGCTTTCACCGATTTAACAAAGTCATACAGCTGTGGGCCTGAGCGAACATTAAGGCTATCCGCTCGAACTGTTAACTTTGCACTTGCATTAATCTTATACCAAGTTGCCATTTTTATTTCCTCCTAATTTGTTTTTGCTTTGTACGCGTACATCTGGTAATAAGGGGAAAATTAAGAAAATGGAAACTGACACACAAAAAATCCTTTAAATCTTGAAAATGAGATTTAAAGGATTTTGCATCAGATCATTTATTTATGAAAAACTCAAGCGTACTGCCAAAGTCAATGAAACGTAAAGGTTCTGTACCATCTGTTTTAAGTTCTGGGCAGGCAGATATTCCTAAATCTGAGCAAATATTGACTACCAAGTCAGATAATTTTTGCTTGAAGAGACAAATAAGTTATGATACTATAACTTTAAGTATTATATTAACAACTGAAATTTTGTCATTATTTTGTCACTGGTGCAATAAACTAAATGGTTTTATAATAATAAAAAATGAGAAGATGAGATAAAATGAAGAAATTATTAATTGTATCTTTAGGAGTTTGTATGCTTGGAACTGCATGTTCGAGAGATACGAATCGGATCGAGGAAAACACCTTACAACAGTCTCAGGAACAATCAGTAATACTCCAAACGGAAACAGAAGAATTTGATATTCCCGCTACAAAAGAATCGAGTTTAGAACAAGAGGTTCTTTTAGCATTAGAAGAACCATCTGAAACAGCGGGTTTATCAGAAGCGGAGTATATGGAAGAACCAACTGAAGCATCAGAAGAAAGAATAGAACAGTTATTGAAACAGGCAGAAACTGATGCAGATCAAGACCGTTATTATATTGTGGAAGCAATCGATAACGAGGAAGCAAACAAAAGGGATACAGATGCAAAATTATTTATAAAGGAACAATATCCGGATTACTTTTCCAGCACAGAGCTGCTGGAAAGAGGAATAAAATATGGACATTATGAGGAGACAATCTATTCAGAATTTGCCGATAAAAATAACGGATATGGAAAATACTACCAGATGGGAAAAATTTTATCTGATACAACACAGAGGATTTACATGGGAACATCCAGTTTAGATGATGACGATGTTATGGAGCAGTTAACTCAGTTGGAAGAACTGCTTCGGTTCTTTTATAGAGATTATTACGGAAATAATAGCAAAAAATAGATTTATGTAGTTTCTGTTTTGAGCAAAAGCTCCTTATTAGTTGATGTAACCGGTTATAAAAATAACATATCGATGAAAGGAGCTTTTATTATGTCATTAATTGATACTATTATTAGCAAAGCATTAGAATTTGAAGGAGTTAGTGAATCGCCGCCTGGAAGTAATAATGTTATTTTTAATACAGATTATTATGGAGAGGAAGTTGAAGGAGAGGCATATCCATGGTGCGTTACTTTTTTGTGGGATGTCTTCCGGATGTGTAATGCCTCCTCTGTATTTTGCGATGGTCAAAAGACCGCATCTACAGAATTTGTTTATTCTCATTACAACGATGGGCGCCTGTTTTCACAGGGACAGGCAGGCGATATTGTCTTGATTAAGACATCCAGCGCAGCAAGCAACCGTAATGTAAATCATGCTGGTCTGGTAATTAAGCGTAATAACGATGGCTCTTATGATACGGTTGAGGGGAACACAGGCGGGAATATTGCAGATGGCGGTGCGGTTATGCGCAGAACGCGTAGCATGAATGGAAGCGGTTATAAAATTGTTGCCTTTGCACGTCCGACTTATGGGGCAATCGAACCGATGGAAGAGATTGCAATCTCTGCGAAATTGACCGTACAGGGAACGAATGTAAATGTCAGAACCTCTCCCAACACTAATGCATCCATTGTAAAAAAGTTAAATACTGGTGCGGAGATTCAGGCATCCAGCCGTGTATTGATTAACGGAGATCCTTGGTTCCATTTCAGCGATGGATGGATCAGCGGCAATTATGTTCAGGGCTGGGTAAAGGACTATAACGATAACAATAGATGGTGGTATGTTGAGAAAGGTTACATATATCCAAAAAGCGAATGGAAAACCATTGCTGGAAAGGATTATTGTTTCGGCCCGGATGGTTATCTGTTTGTGGAGTGTTATATTAAGTCTGAAGTCAATAGTAATTACTATTGGGTAGATGATGACGGAGTGTATATGAGCCAGTATGACACAACAACACCTGACCGCAAATACCGGGTTGTGGAGAATTATAAGACCGAAAATGCCTATCAGGGATATAGCGGTTACGTGTTTAGCCATTGAAGAAATATAATACCATTTGGTCCGTTGTTTCGATATGTGAATTAATTCGGTAAAAAGAGAAAGGCACTTCCAGTGATGATATGATACCTCCAAAGTAGGCAGGTTAAATAACCAAAATCTACTTTGGAGGTATTTTTATGGGTAGGAAGCCCAAGTGTACAGTTGAAGAAAAAGTTGCTGCTGTTGAGGATTACCTGAATGGAACACGTTCTGTCTCTGAAATCATGGCAGATTTATGTATAAAAAGTACACGAACCATAAGGGACTGGATATTGGCATATCAGAATGGAGGTATGGAAGCTCTTTGCCCTGTTACAGCCAATCACTCCTATTCCAGGGAATTTAAGCTTGAAATGATTCAAAGATATATTGCCGGGGAAGGTTCGGTTACCGATTTATGTGCCAGATATGGCATCCCTGCACATGTTACACTGCAAAACTGGATTTCGTTGTATAATGCCAATAGAGAACTTAGGGATTATGATCCCAAGAGGGAGGTCTATATGGCAGAAGCACGAAGAAAGACAACGATAGCTGAACGTAAAGAAATCGTCGAATACTGTATTACCCACAACCGAGATTATAAAGGAACAGCTTCTCTGTATGATGTTTCTTATGGGCAGGTGTATTCATGGGTAAAAAAATATGATGCTAGTGGGGAAGAGGGTCTGTCCGATAAACGCGGACGTCACAAAACGGATGATGAAGTCGATGAGCTGGAACGGTTACGCCGGGAGAATATGCGACTAAAACGCCAGCTTGATGAAAAAGACATGGTAGTGGAACTGTTAAAAAAAGTGAAAGAATTCGAAGGGATGTGAGGTTTGGAAAACTACGGTTTGAATCAAAATATCTGGCAATAAAATATTTTCATGAAGGAAAACAATGGAGCATCAACTGGATGTGCAAACAGCTGGGGATATCGCACGCGGCTTACTACAAATGGTTGCACCGACCGATTACGGAGCAGGAATCCGAAAATAGAAAACTGGCAGAACTGATAAAGGAGTATGATGAGCAGTTCGGGCATATCCTGGGATACAGACGGATGACAAGCTGGATCAACCATTTCAATCACACCAGTTACAGCAAGAACAGAGTCCACAGAATCATGAAGAAGCTGGGAATCCACTCTGTTATTCGTAGAAAAAAGAAGAAATACCATCCGTTCAAGCCGGAGACGACAGCGGAAAATAAGCTGAAAAGGGATTTCAATGCCACAAAACCTAACGAAAAATGGGCTACTGATGTCACGGAATTCAAGATTCCTGAAACAGGAAAGAAGCTATATCTTAGCGCCATCTTTGATTTATATGACCGTTTTCCTGTTGCATACGTTGTAAGTAAAAGAAATGACAACAAGCTCGTATTTGATACTTATGACAAGGCACTTATTGAAAATCCGAATGCAAAACCGATTTTTCATAGTGACAGAGGATATCAATATACCAGCAAGGTTTTCCAAGCAAAGCTCCAGAATCAGGGCATGGAACAATCCATGTCCAGAGTGGGGCGTTGCATAGATAACGGTCCTACAGAAGGGTTGTGGGGAATCATAAAATCGGAAATGTATTGTATGTACCAGATAACAGATGAGCAGTCCCTTCGATCAGCAATTGACGGATACATGAAGTTTTACGCCGAGGAAAGACCTCAGGATCGGTTTTACTGTAAAACTCCGTCAGAAGTAAGGCGGGATGCATTATCGGCAAAGGAACCAGTGCAATATCCCATTGCTGAAAACAAACGGATTGCAGCATACAAATCCAAATGGTGTGCGTAACTTTAAACATACCCCCAGAGTTGCATTGTAAAATTGACGATGGAATAAATGTTTCATAAACATAAATATCCGCCACATCAGATCAGATATGGCGGATACATTTAGAAATTAATTTTAAATATTTTGCTTGTCTACTTGACAAGGGGCAGATCAGGAACTGAAAGTGTCTTTCTTTTGCAGCATGAAACTTTCTAAGTTTTTTTAATAAGAACTGGTATTAGAGATGGTAATAGATTTTAGATGGCAAAGATGAAATTTGCTATGGTGGCGATTTGAAAGTGACATCAGATGATTTTGGCGATATTACCACATATTCAACTACCATTTATATCAATGGAAGTGAAAAAGAACCTTTGCTTTCTAATAGTGTTGATGACCAGACAGGTGGGACAATAGATTTATCTGGAAATATTGGAAAAATTTATGGTGACATTCTCAAAGATAGAGATGCTGATAAGTTGACGGATAATTTGTGGTTTGAATTGAAAACAACCAATTTGAGAGGAGAAGAAAACACTTATCAAGTGCAATTAGAGACAACTGAAATCACAAAGGAAGTCAAATAGTAACTTCTAAGTTCCAACTTGTCATTCTGAAAATTTAACTGAATAACCACAGCACAAACCGCTGCTACATGGAAGCTAACAAACCATGCAACAGCGGTTTTTCTTTACCGTTTTTTCCTCTGGCTGATTGACGTCCCCATTTTCTTTGATTTTTTAAGAATCCGAATGAGCCAGCGAAATTCTTCGTCTGACAGATTTTTATAGTTGATACCAAGCTGCTTGCAGTAAAGGACAACGAGCTTTTCATCCCGGCTGCCCTTGAAGTTTTCGACCGCTTCCAGATTTTCTTTCAATTCATCGGCAACGGTGGTCTGGGGCGCACTCTCACTGTCTTTTTTGTGAGCTTCCCGAATATCCCGGATAATAAGGTTGAGGTCATCCAGCACCATGTGGCTGAAATATTCATCATCGCTGATATGGGCGGCTTGCAACACTTTCAAATGGGGGTCATCTTCGCCGGGGCGATACCGTTCAATGATTTCATGCCGGACGGTATCGACAAGGGCGTTGAGGTTCTGAATCTGCATGGTGGCAATCCCATCCACATAAATCTCAATGTCCGCAAGAAACTTGATAAAGTCCTTATGCGTGGCAAGTTCGCACAGCAGACGGTTGTTAATCCGACCGCTTTTCAGAAGTGCTACCATCTCATCACTCAAATGCAGCTCCCTTAATGGCGTGTTGATCTCCGCTCGATTCTCTGTCCGGCAAAAGAGATAATCGAGGGACACCCCATAAAAATCTGCCAGCGTGATAAGGTTTCCATGATTGATTTCCTTATAGTCATCTTTTTCATAACTGCCAAGAGCCGATTTTGAAATACCCGTTTGCTCTGCCAGTTCTTCCAGTTTTAATCCTTTGTTTAATCGTAAATCTTTTAGCCGTTCCTGTATTGTAGTAGCTCCGTTCATTGAAGCAGTTCCCCCTTTCTAACGACATTTATACCCGTTGAATTGATTATATCATATCAATTCCGCAATCGTGGAAATTTCTGATTTTTACCCCTAATTCCTACTTTGTGGACATACGGCACAGGGCACAAAAATGTTCTATGATACAGGTAGTTCATCGATGGATTATTCCAATCGAATGACCAGCCTGTGTGGGATATGCTTCCCCGGCGATGTAGTGCCATGACTTTTGGCAGGGATATGGAGGAACCCTGACCAAAACGAGCGTACCAACGGGAGCGATACGCCGCTGTGAGATTCAGGGGAGGAACGACACCGGGGAGAACTGGCGAACTGACACCGAAATGATACCGAAACACGACAATCTGATAGGGGGATAGTCTACCCTATCGTTGATACTTCGGGAGATTTTAGGCGGTTCTATGGCTGTAATTTTGCCAAAAATCGCCCCGAAACCATACACAAAAACGGGAGGGAGCGCAATATGCCGAGAATGAGCAAAAAGAGAAAGCATGAGCTTTCCTTTTACCTCAATGACCGGGGGCGTGTCACTTACAACGAATTATGCCGGAAATGCCAGCATGGGTGCAGGCAGAGCTTCCGGGCGGTTGTGATTAACTGCCCCCGTTATTTATCTAAACGAGCAAAGAAAAAGGAGGAACACACCGAATGAATTTTGAATTTATGACGATAGACACACCATTGCCGCTCTGTATGCCCTTTCCCAGAGCGTTAACAGGATTTCCAGTCAGCAGCACCGCAAAGGTTATGTACTGCCGGATGCTGGACGCTATGCTATCCAAAGGGCAGGAGGACGAGAACGGAATCCTGTTTGTCTGCTTCCCTGTCACAGCCCTTGCCGCAGTCCTGTCCCGCAGCTCTATGACGGTCAAGCGTTCTTTGAATGAACTGGAAACCGCCGGACTTATCATGCGGGTGCGTCAGGGCGTGGGAGAACCAAACCGGATTTATGTGTTGATACCGGGAAAGGAGGACGCTGCCCTTGCCTGATACCTCAAAGCTGGAAAAGCTCAACCGGGAGCTGGAGAAAAGCGAAAAGAAACTGCGGAAAGCCATCAATGATGAAAAGGCATTGCAGCACCAGTTGAAGCAGCTTACCCGAAAGGAACGGACGCACCGGCTCTGCACTCGTGGCGGTATGCTGGAAAGTTTTTTGCAAGAGCCGGAACGCCTGACCGATGATGATGTTATGCTGTTGTTGAAGCTCATTTTTCACAGACAGGACACGCAGGAATTATTGAAAAAACTGCTGGAACGGGAGAAGCCGGAACCCCCTTAGTTTACTAAGGGCGCAATTATACACCACCTAAAGGTTGGTGCATTGCGTTCTCCGAAGGCTCCTCGCCGGAGGGCTGTGATTTTCCGCAGTCATGGTCTGCTCCAAATCATACAGGAGACGCTACGCTTCCCCTGCGCTGGCTGCCGCCAGCTACCCTTTTGTGGACTTGCCATCTGAGGACACCTTGCGTTGCAAGCTGTTCCCAGCCGACAAGTTTCATAAAATATGCTATCTTTTCGATAGGCAGTGAAGTATAATGAAGTAAGCAATAAATCGGGAATTTGTGGTTAAGGCTTAAACGGGAGGTTTATATGAAAAAATATCAATGTCCTTGTTGTGGATATTTTACCTACAATGTTCCGGCAAATGAAGATTGTGGGTATATTTGTCCTATTTGTTTTTGGGAGAATGACCCATTCATTACTTCTGATAGTGAACCAAGTGACTCAAATCATGGAATAACGCTAAAAGAAGCGAAATCCAATTTCTCAAAATTTGGTGCTTGTGAAAAAGAAATGTTATGTTATGTCCGACCACCAAGAGATGATGAAAAAGAAATTTCATAGTAGTGTGTAAAGGAGAATCAAATGAAGCATAAAAAGTTTTTGTTAATTGCACTGATATGTTTAATCGGTATAGGTATTAGCTTTCTTTTGTTTTCTGCTCATAGACCATTCAAAGATTTAGAGGCAGCAGATATTACTTCGGCAAGTGTTCGGTTATCGCCACCTGATACAACAATTCAGATAGTGGAAACAGAGGAATTAGTATCATATCTCAATGAGGTAGTTATTTACAATAAGGACAACTCATATACAGAATATGCCGGACAAGCAGTTATTTTCACTCTGTCTTTGGCAGATGGTTCTCAAGTGGAGATTATAGCATACAATCCATTTATTATAATTGACGGTATTGGTTATAAATGCAAATATGAACCTTGTGAAGCTCTTAATCATTATGCTAATGAGCTAATGACAAGAGAACCATAATTTTTAAGTGTACCATCTACCCATCGGGTCAACTTGTCCCGAACTTTTACAACTAAATATCCGCCGCCCTCACAGCGGCACACCGAGCAGGAAATCTGAAAAAAGGTCTCCTGCTTTTTTTCTGCCCAAAATGAGGTGGTAAAACGCCACCCCATCCACCAACTACCGAAAGGAGGGACACGAAATGCCCTGTCCACACAACGAAATCACGATTGTTCAGCGCAGCCAGCGGCAGTCTGCGGTTGCCGCCGCTGCTTACCAAAGCGGCGAAAAGCTGTTCTGTGAATACGACCAGCAAGTGAAGCACTACCCGGAAAAGCGTGGCATCGTCCACAATGAAATCCTGCTCCCGGCAAATGCCCCGCCGGAGTATGCAGACCGCAATACCTTATGGAATGCCGCCGAAGCGGTGGAGAAGCAATGGAACTCCCAGCTTGCAAGGCGGTGGGTGCTTACCATCCCCAGAGAGATACCGCCCGACCAGTACGCTGTCCTTGTCCGGGAGTTTTGCCAGCAGCAGTTTGTTTCCAAAGGCATGATTGCTGATTTTGCAATCCATGACCCCCATCCGCCGGGACACAATCCCCACGCCCATGTCCTGCTGACTATGAGAGCAATGGACGAACATGGAAAATGGCTTCCCAAGAGCCGCAAGGTTTATGACCTTGATGAAAGCGGAGAACGGATAAAACTTCCGTCCGGCAGGTGGAAAAGCCACAAGGAGGATACGGTTGACTGGAACGACCAGAAGTATTGTGAAATCTGGCGGCATGAATGGGAGGTCATCCAGAACCGCTATCTGGAAGCCAATGACCGCCCGGAGCGTGTGGACTTGCGTTCCTATGCCAGACAGGGGCTTGATATAGTCCCCACTGTCCATGAGGGGGCTGCTGTCCGGCAGATGGAAAAGCGTGGCATCCAGACGAATATCGGCAATCTGAACAGGGAAATCAGAGCTGCCAACAGCTTAATGCAGTCCATCCGGCAGCTTATCCATAACCTCAAAGGCTGGATTACCGAGCTGGGCGAAAAACGGAAAGAACTGCTTGCACAAAAGGCGGCGGAGGAAGCGACACTTCTTCCCAATCTGCTGATGAAGTATATGGAGATACGAAAGGAAGAACGGAAGGACTGGACAAGGGCTGGACAGAACCGGGGAACTTCACAGGACTTAAAGGCAGTCAGCGAAGCCCTGTCCTATCTCCGGCAAAAGGGGCTTTCTACTGTGGAGGATTTAGAAGCATTTCTGGAAGCGTCCGGGAAATCAGCCACCGATTACCGCAGTCAGATGAAGCCAAAGGAAGCCCGCAGTAAAGTGATTGACAGGCTTCTTGCCAGCCGGACAGACTGCAAGGAATGTAAGCCCGTCTATGAAAAGTACCAGAAGATATTTTTCAAGAAAACAAAGGAAGCGTTCAAGCAGGAACACCTGGAGGTTGCCCGGTATGAGAAAGCCGCCGCCTACCTTGCCAAGCACCCGGACGATAAGGATAAAACGAAAAAGGAGCTGCAACAGGAGCAGGAAACGCTTCTCAGCGAAATCGCAGACCTGAAAGTACCGCTGACCGAGGTACAGGAGGACTTGAAGAAACTGCGGGACATCCGCTACTGGGTACGGAAAGCCACACCCGGCACAGAGGAAAGCAAAGAGCCGCCCAAGAAGCAGCCCATCAAAGAAGTCTTGCAGGATAAGGCAGACGAGAAAAAAGCACAAAGAACAGCCCAGGCACAGACGAAACACAGACAACAGGATATGGAACTTTAACAGGCACTTGCCATTTTCAAGCAGAGAATGTCAGGTGCTTTTCTTATTTTCAAGGAGGGATAGATTTGAATGTATTTGAAGCTGTGAAGCAGTCCGTCACAACCAGGCAGGCTGCGGAGCATTACGGAATCCATGTAAACAGGAACGGGATGGCTTGCTGCCCGTTTCATCACGATAAAACCCCAAGCATGAAGCTGGATCGGCGTTACCACTGCTTCGGCTGCGGTGCGGATGGGGATGTGATTGATTTTGCCGCCGCCCTGTATGGGCTGGGAAAGAAAGAAGCCGCCGTACAACTGGCACAGGACTTCGGGCTTTCCTATGAGGACTGGAAACCGCCGGGAAAGGCAAAAAAGCCCAAGCCCCGGCAGAAATCCCCGGAGGAACAGTTTCAGGAAGCAAAAAACCGTTGCTTCCGTATCCTTGCCGATTATCTCCACCTGCTTCGAGTGTGGAGAAAGGAATATGCCCCGCACTCCCCAGAGGAAGCCTTTCATCCCCGGTTTGTGGAAGCCTTACAGAAGCAAGCCCATGTGGAATATCAGCTGGATGTGCTGCTCTTTGGGGAAACAGAGGAAAAAGCGGCTTTGATTACGGACTACGGAAAGGATGTGATACAGATTGAACAGCGAATGGCAGAGCTTGCAGCCGCAGACGCAGCAAGAACTAAAAAACACCATGAACGCCATGCAGCCACCCCAGAGCATTGAGGAAATCAAGGCGGGGATGGAAACTACCGAGAAAGGCGGTGTCCGTCAGAGCATACGAAACTGCCTGACTGTATTCCAGCGTGACCCGCTGCTTTCCGGGGCTATCGCATACAACATCCTGACTGACCGCAAGGACATCATAAAGCCCATCGGCTTTCACAGGGAAAGCACCGCCCTGAACGATACGGACATGAAGTATCTGCTTCTCTATCTGGAAGAAACCTACGGGCTTACCAATGAGAAAAAGATTGATAACGCCATCGGGATTGTGGCGAATGAAAACAAGTACCACCCCATCCGGGATTATTTAAGTTCCCTTGTGTGGGACGGGACAGAGCGAATCCGCTTCTGCCTGCGGCACTTTCTGGGGGCTGACACAGACGATTACACCTATGAAGCATTGAAGCTGTTCCTGCTGGGTGCAATCTCACGAGCCTTTCAGCCGGGGTGCAAGTTTGAAATCATGCTCTGTCTGGTTGGAGGTCAGGGGGCTGGCAAGTCCACCTTCTTCCGTCTGCTGGCAGTCCGGGATGAGTGGTTCTCCGATGATTTGCGGAAGCTGGACGATGACAATGTGTACCGCAAGCTGCAAGGTCACTGGATTATTGAAATGTCAGAAATGATGGCAACCGCCAATGCCAAGAGCATTGAGGAAATCAAGTCATTTTTAAGCCGGCAGAAAGAGGTCTACAAGATACCTTATGAAACCCACCCGGCAGACCGCCCCCGTCAGTGCGTGTTTGGCGGCACTTCCAATGCCCTTGACTTCCTGCCCCTTGACCGTTCCGGCAACCGTCGCTTTATTCCCGTCATGGTGTACCCGGAGCAAGCCGAGGTTCACATTTTGGAGGACGAAGCTGCTTCCAGAGCCTATATCGAGCAGATGTGGGCGGAAGCGATGGAGATTTACCGAAGCGGCAGGTTCAAGCTGGCTTTCAGCCCCACCATGCAGCGGTATCTCAAAGAACACCAGCGGGATTTTATGCCGGAGGACACCAAAGCCGGAATGATACAGGCGTATCTTGATAAGTACATCGGGAACATGGTTTGCTCCAAGCAGCTCTACAAGGAAGCCTTGAACCATGCCTTTGACGAGCCGAAGCAATGGGAAATCCGGGAAATCAACGAGATTATGAACCAGTGCATTACTGGCTGGCGGTACTTCCCGAATCCAAGAATGTTTTCCGAATATGGCAGACAAAAGGGCTGGGAGCGTGAAAACCCGGCAACGGACTCCGGCAACCCGTCTGAAAAAACGATGGACGGTTTTGTGGAGGTCACAGAACAGATGGAGCTTCCATTCTGAAAATGACAGCCCGTTGCATCCCCTGTTGCTATCCCGTTGCCGAGCCGGTTGCCGGGGAAAACCCCGAAACTATCAGCTTTTCTCCCTTATAACAACCAAAACAACAGAAAAATAAAAGAAAAGTATAAATAGTAAGTAGTGCCAGATTGAGATTGTTTGCAAGGTCTTTTGAAGCCCGTTGCCGGACTTCGTTGCCGACACCCTCTGTCTGGCTATTTTCATGTATGGAGGATAACTGCCTATGGCGAATAATAAGATGAATATTGAAGGAAAAAATTACTCGGATGTTCCGGTGTGGCGTAGATATACGCTTACCATTGAGGAAGCAGCCAGATATTATCATATCGGCGAAGGAAAATTGAGAACGCTTATTGACACACATCCCAATGAGGATTTTTATGTGATGAACGGCAATCGTGCCCTCATTAAGCGTGAGAAATTTGAGAGGTATCTGGATCAGGCTACTGCTGTGTAAACAGAGCTGACAGATTTACCGATTTGCTGACTTGAAAAAGTAAATTCCAGTGAAAAAGTAAATTCCACCGCTCTTTTAAAAGTTGCTTATAATCTAGTGATTTTTAAGAAGAAAAGCGGAATCTATGCTATAATACAAGTAATCTATGGCGA